>CAXTSI010000274.1:0-12289 GCA_964246695.1 uncultured bacterium | reverse complement strand
GCGAACCTTTTTATTTTTCTCGGCTACCCCAATTTATTGAGCCGATACGAAATTTAGTCTCTGCACGCAATCTGGCGAATGGGGAGTCTCATCGTTATGGTTATGCAGAGGATAAGCAGCACTTGCTGAGTTTGGTAACAGGGACTCCAGGTACATCAGGAGATGCGATCACCTATTCTACTACACCACAAATATCGCCAGTCAAAGCAGATTTAGGTAGTGCAAGTGCGTTTAGTTCTAGTACGACAACTGGCACTTTGGCGAATGGTGGTACTGATCGTTATACTTTTAGTTTGAGAGATTCCGAACTTCACTCGACAGCTTCATCCAAAGTATTAGTTGAAGTAGAAGTTGATGGTGGTGGGGTAAATATACCAGTCATTGAGGGATTGACACCACTCACAACGAGAGTTAATACAACTAACGCCTATGCTTTATATGCAGTTAGCCGCGAAGGATTAAATTTAATCTCCCTCACGGACTCTCTCACTCCTTATTCTCTCCACCTCTCAGTTGCTGGTGATGTTAACCATGATGGTGTGGTTGATGGTGTAGATGCTCAATTATTAGATAATACAGTTGGTAGTAAGCTTGTTTATGCTAACTATAACAGTACCTTCGATTTAAATCGAGATGGTGTTGTCGATGCTGCCGATGTGCAGATTCTGAGTAGTAATTATGGATTTACCGCCAATCGACCAGATCTGAAGACAAAATTATCTGGCACTCGCTACTTCGCCAGCAATAAGGATGTATTGCTTGTAAGTGAAGATGGGCTAATTACTGCTTTGCATGATGGTGTAGCTAATGTCACTGTCATTTATGGGGCAGCCGAGAAGGTGCTTCCAGTAAGGGTGGAAATTCCGCATCTAAATTCAGCCACCTTAGGAGTTAATGGTGGTGCAGTGCAAGCTCTTGATGGCTCAATGGTGATGGTGGCTCCGGGTGCGCTCAAAGAAAATACCACTGTCAGTATTAAGCAGATAAGTAAAGAAGAACTGACACTGCCATTACCAGAAGAAGATAAATTCTCCTTTGCTGGAGCATTTAAGTTAGATGTAGGGGACAAACCTCTAGATGTCCCCGTCCAATTGGCAATTCCAGCACCGTTCGGATTGGCTCCCGGCACAGAAGTTTTCTTCATGCGCCAAACGGAACTGCCAGATACTACTGGAATCATGAAACCCATTTGGGTAATAGAAGAATCAGGTAAGGTGGGCAATGATGGGTTGATACGTACACAATCACCACCGTGGGAAGGAGCTAAGAGATCGGGTTCTTATCGGATTGAAGTGCCAAAGTTTAAGTATTCTGTGGTAGAAGCAGTTGTTTCACCTGATGCCGTTGTTCCTATGGGACTAATGGGTATTGCATTAATAGTTGGCGGCGTTGCTTCAATGGTGTCGTTTAAGAATCCAACGTTCAAGGCAGGCGGTGCGGCGGCTGGCATTTTTGGTGCAGAATTAATTTATGGGGCAATGGTCTTATCTAATACATCTACTGTGGTGAACGATTCAGTAGATGTGTTAACCATCCCCAAAGTAGGACTTCCCTACACAACTTTAACTGGTGTAAAACTTAACCTTGACCAAATTACATCAGGTGTCACTCCTACTGCTGTAATCAATTTGCCACCACCACAAGTCATCCCCGAAAATACACCAACAATTGAAAACGTAGCGCTGGACTTCGATGATAAGCAGGGAGCATTCTTGCGCGTAACAGGTCAGAACTTCGGGGATAAGTCGGCAAACCTGAAAGTTGACTTGAAATTTGGTGGTAAGGATTACGAGCAAAGCGGTATTGAAATACTAGAACCTAACGAAAAATTGAAATTCCGTCTCCCCGATTTTGTCCCCTACAGCAACGACGTGAATTTCACCATTGTACGGGAAATCACCTCGCAACTTGGAACACCAGTGAAGGAAGAGAGTGAGCCAGTAAGGGTGCCTGTACCAACATGTATTGAGACGGCTGTAACTGTAAATCCGCTGAGTGATACTGTCAAATTAATCAATGCCCTCAATCCCAAACAAGTAGTGAAACAAGCGGGTGTTGAGAATCTTCTGTTAGCTAGTATCCCTGTGGGGACTCCTGAAAAGCAAGATAGACCCAGATATGTTGCAACCACTAGTAATGCAAATCTTGCTTACGTACCGTTAATGGGGTCAGGTGAAATAGCTGTGGTAGACGTAGTGGGGATGCGACAGTTTTAGTTCTAGAAAGACCTGGTTTAGATGTAGTAGATATTACTACAAACAACGCACGGGTTGAAACATATATTACACCTAATGTACCAGAGCCTTTCTTTCTACCAACTGAAACATGGGTCACTGTTCCCCATCCGCTAAACTCATTAGGCTTTAATCTAGCTCCAATAACAAGCGCAGAACAGTGGCGGAATCCTGAAACTTGGCGAGTGCAACTTTGGCAACTTGAAAATATTCTTAATGCTCAAGGAGCAAGCGGTGTTAGCTTTAATTTCTTATCTAATATTCGTAATGAAAATATTAGGAATGCCTTGAAAGGGGTACCCGCCACAGCCTCTCTTCTAGCCAGTGTAGAAGACATGCCTGTTTTAACAGAGGCTTCGGCGTTGACGACCAATGAAACAGCGTTCAACGACAATTTCCCCATTTGGGCAAATAGTGTTGCACAAGATAGCATCCAACAGCCAAGCCGTCTTCCAATAAGCACCAGTCATATTAGCACCAGTCAAGTTGACACCAACCATATCAGCGCCGTTCAGGTCAGCGCCTCTCAAGTCGGTGTCCCTCAAGTCGGCATGATTCATTTCAGTACCAGCGAGATTGGTACTACTCAAGTTAGCACCCCAGAAGTTGACGTAATTCAAATTAGCCCCTTCCAAGTTAGCACCCCTCAAGTTAGCGTTACTCAAGAAAGCTCCACCCAGCTTGATGCCACGCAAATCAACTTCTTGAAGGTTAGCGCAATGCAGAACTATGTCGGAAAACTTTCTCTCCCCAAGGGCATAACGTTGGAGCAATTCCTCAACCTTAATTACCCTGCTGGAGTCACTATAAATACTCCCATCTGGCATAGTAGTATTACAGAAAAGAGTTCCTTCCTGACTGATGGAACTCAAGTCAGCACCCAGCAAGTTGGCATCAGTCAGGTTAGCACGACTCAGGTCAACACTAGCCAAATTAGCACCCCTCAAATCAGCAAAACTCAAATCGGTTTCAGCCAAATTAGCATTCCTCAAATTAGTACCACTCAAATTAGCTCGCCTCAAGTTGGCGTACTTGATGTTAGTCCCCTCCAAACAGGCATTGCTCAGGTCGGCTCCACTGAAATCGGTATGATACACTACAATCCCACTCAAATTAGCACTTTTAAAAATAGCTTCTTTGAATATTGGGTTGCTGCCATTATCGGGTCGAATAAAAGCTCCTCTCAAATCAACCCTGCTAAAGTCACGCTCCCCAGTACTATACCGTTGAAGCAACTCGTCACCATCCATGACTCAACTCCTGCATCTAATAACACATTCAAAGATAACCCACTCAACTTCTGGCAAACCCTCTTCGACCCCAGCAACCCCTTCGATCTCACTTTCCAAATTAAAGATCTCCCCAAAGGACAACTAGCCGAAGCCCAAATCACCAAATTCGATGATCGCGGTCGCCCCATCGGCGGCACAATCGAAGTTGATCCCACCGCCAACGGCATGGGCTGGTTCATCGACCCCACGCCTCTTGACAACAGCGAATTCTCCCAAACCCTCAACACAACAGCCTTCCGCGCTACCCCCGATTCAGCAGCATACGGTCACTACGACCTCCTCACCGCCCTCCTCCACGAAATGGGACACCTAGAGGGCTTCATCAATGGCTACAATGGCTTTGACCACCACATTCAAACTGTCAACGATTCTAAACTATTCGTAGGTGACAACTTCAGCGCCACCCTTACACCAGATGGTAGCCACCTCGATTCTAAGGTTTATCCCTACGATCTAATGAACCCAACCCTCACCCCGGGCGTTCGCAAATTGCCTTCTACCCTCGATGCTCAGATTATCACAGCAGCGCGTAATAACACAGCAAGATATGTAGCTTCACCCGATGCCTTAAATGCACCACTCATCTCATTACCCCTAACTGACATTCTCAACGGCAAATTTGATACCAGCGATGACACAGATCCCAACTACGGCTGGACAACTCGTGGTGCAGCAACGGTACTAAGTTTTGAAGCCGTCCTGACAGAAGACTCACCACTAAATAGCGAGTTCAAACAAACCTTCACCATCCCCCAAGGTGCAAAATACCTACAATTCACCTTGAAAGATACCACTCTCGGTGACGACAGTGCGTTAGCACCAGGTGATGCAATAGAAGTTGCACTACTTGACGCCAACGAGAAAACATCGCTAGTTGATACAGCACTTGGACTCACCTCTACCGACGCCTTCCTCAACATCCAGCACGATGGCAAAGCTTATATTAGTAACAAGGTAATTCTACCAGCAACAGTCGCTGCCAACACTGCACTCTCACTCCACTCACCGAGAACTTTTAGAGTAGATTTAAGTGGCATCAAAGCAGGTACCCTCGCCACCCTCTACTTCGACCTCCTAGGTTTCGGCAAACGCGACGCTAAAGTTACAATAGACAACGTACAATTACTGAACGACCTCCCCATCCCCCCAGTTGCCAACAACGATACCGCCACCACAGACCAAACCAAACCAACAATCATCAATGTCCTCGCCAACGATACCGACGCGAACAGCACTATCGACCCCCTTACCCTGACCATTGGGACAACCCCAACTAACGGTATCGTGTTGGTCAACCCAGATGGCACAATTACTTACACCCCCGCCACGACTTTTGTCGGCACAGACACCTTCACCTACACCGTTGCAGACAAGTCCGGCACAACTTCCGACCCCGCCACAGTGTCAGTACGAGTAAATAATGTTGCCCCCACCATCACCTCAATCACAGGCAACACCACAACTAGTGAGGGCGCAACGACCAACTTTACCGCTACCGCCACCGATCCAGGCGATCGCCTCACCTACACCTGGAACTTTGGCGACGGTACCGACCCATCAATCGGTCAAACTGCCAACCATATCTTTGCAGATAACGGCACCTACACCACAACCCTCACCGTCAGAGATACCCAAGGTGTCTCCAGTTTCCATACCCTCACCGTCAAGGTGAATAACGTCGCACCCACAGTTGATGCCGGTGCAGACGTTTCAATCGACCAGGGTAAGAGCGTCACCTTCAGAGGCTCCTTCACCGACCCTGGTATACTAGATACCCATACTATTAAGTGGGACTTTGGCGATGGCACGACTTTAGAATATCAACCCTCACAAACCGTCCCCTCCGACTACTTAACCCCCACCCATATCTATACTCATAACGGCACCTACTCTGCCACCTTAACAGTCACAGATAATGATGGGGCAGCAACAAGCGACACGACAAATGTTAAAGTTCGCAACGTCGCACCCACGATTACGGAAATCAAAGGCGACACTAACTTTACTGAGGGTGCTCTAGCCCACTTTACCGCCACTGCCACCGACAATGGCAACGATCCCCTCACTGTATTTCACTTCTTGAAACTGTTTAAATAATGATAAGTTTTCCTAACAAATATGTATCAGGAATTACATATTTATACTGATTAATCTGTTAGCGATCGCCCTTGGGGAAAAAGTTTGTGATCTGCTGAATGTTTGTGGAAAGACGAATACTCGTATTTGCAAAAAAATTGCAAATGCAGATTTAAATGTTGATCTTAGTACATTCACTGGATTTAGTTCTGATAATAATGATGATGGGGGTCCTCACAATCGTGCTTTGGCTTGGTATGTTGGAACTTTAAATCTTACTGGTAGTACTATTTCGTCGCTTAATGATCAGAAGGTTTATCGCAGGCTTGGGGATTTGGATGTGGATAAACGCACTGCTAATAGTGATTTGACTTGGTACTCGCCCGATTACAGTAAATACTTATAGGTAAAGAACTGTACGTCATCGCAGACTCTGGGATTTTTTGTATAAAAACTCAATTTGACTGGTGCTTCATTCCAAGCAACAACAGTGCAGTTGGGCTATATTTTAGCATACAGACACTAATTTTAGAATGAAATAGCCCTGCTACTAACCACCCTTCGGGTTCGCCATAAAGCTTGGTGCAGTCGCCGTGAGAGCGGGCGTGAGCCCCCTGCAGCGCTGCTTCGCCAGTTCCCTGGGCGTGGGAAACCCGCCTTCTCCTTACGGAGACGCACTCGCGTTCAGGACTGGCGAACTAACCACTAACCACTAACAATTAACCAATATGAAATTTCTTTTCCGATTATTCAATAGTCCATTTTGGGCATTACTTCGCAAGGAAATCAATCAAATTCTGCGAAACAAGCAATTGATTGTATTGCTGATTGTGCCACCGACGTTACAGCTGCTGCTTTACGGCTTTGCGCTTAATCCTGATGTTCATAATTTGAAATTGGGTGTCATTGATTATGCCAAGGTGGAGGAAAGCCGGGAACTGGTCTTGGCAATGACATCCAATAGCATTTTTACCATAGAATCCGTACCAACGAGTGAGAAGGAGTTGAGCCGCCAAGTAGAAGAAGGCAAGCTGAATGTGGGGGTGGTAATTCCGCCAGAGTTCCCGCGCCGTTTGGCACAAAATTCAGCAGAAATTCAGGTATTCATTGATGGGGTTGATGCGAATACAGCAGGCATTGCCACTGGCTATATGACTCAGATTATCCAACAATACAATAGTCGCTTGGCACAGAATCAGGTAATCCCAGTCTCACCCCAGGTGGTGTTTCTTTACAATCCAGGACTAACGAGTAGCTGGTTTTTTGTGCCGGGAGTCATGGGTCTAGTGCTGACGCTGATTGGGACACTGGTTTCAGCTGTGACCGTTGTGCGGGAGAAGGATACAGGAACTCTCGAACAATTGCTCATGACTCCAGCCGCAAACTGGGAGATTTTGCTAGCAAAAATTGTGCCACTGGCGTTCCTGCTGATGGGGGATGTTATGCTGGCGCTGATTTTAGGAAGATTGGTGTTTGGGCTGCCGTTTCGTGGCAGTTTCCTGCTATTTTTCGCATTGTCCAGCATGTATGTGTTTGTTGGGATTAGTTTGGGCATTATGTTGGCGACGATTTCAGGTTCGCAACAGCAGGTTGTACTCACGTCCTTTTTCATCAATTTGCCAATAGTGCAAACTTCAGGGGCGATCGCTCCCATCGAAGCCATGCCTCCCTTTTTTCAAGTCCTGTCTTTACTTAATCCCCTACGTCACTACATCACCATTGTCCGGGGCATTTTACTGAAAGGGGTTGGCTTAGATGTACTGTGGATGCATGTTCTGGCATTAATTGGCTTTGCTGTTGTGTTATTAACTATCAGTATTAACAAGTTCCGCAGTCAGTTGAGTTAAGTACTGGCAACGGATGTGGCAACGGATGTTGTAGCGGATATAGCGGATGTGGCAACGGATGTGGTCGCGGATGTGGCAACGGATGTTGTAGCGGATATAGCGGATGTGGCAACGGATGTGGTCGCGGATGTAGCGGATGCTTTAACTGTTATTCCTACCGTTAACTTATCCGTTACATCTGTTACAACATCCGTTGCCTCATGCGTTGCCTCATGCGTTGCCTCATCTGTTGCCACTCTCCACACTAACACCTACCAGCAAATCATCTTTTTCGCTAGCATTAAGTTCGTCAAGAATTGACCAAATTTGCTGTAACATTGGCTCTAAGCCAGCGCCAGTCACCGCCGAGATCGCGAAAACTGGAGCGTGGGAGAGGTGATTAAGCTGCATAGCTAGTGCCTCCAAATCCTTGGTTTCCCGATCCACAGCATCTATTTTGTTCAGCGCCAAAACTTGTGGACGCTCTGGCAAACCTCGTCCGTAGGCTTGTAATTCTTGTTGAATTGTGTTATAATCTTTTAAAATTTCCTCACTGGTAGCATCAATCAGGTGCAGTAGTACACGTGTACGCTCAATGTGACGTAAAAAATCGTGTCCTAATCCCGTGCCTTGATGCGCTCCTTCAATCAATCCGGGAATATCAGCGAAAACTGTACCATCACCAGTGGGTTTGCGTACCACACCTAAATTCGGTATTAGGGTGGTAAAGGGGTAGTCGGCAATTTTTGGGCGTGCGGCTGATAAAGCGGAAATCAAAGTAGACTTTCCCGCATTTGGTAGTCCAATAATGCCGACTTGTGCCAAGAGTTTTAATTCTAGGCGCAATTGCTTGATTTCTCCTGGTAATCCTGGGAGGGCGTATTCAGGCGCGCGGTTGCTGTTGCTCAAGAAATGCTGGTTTCCCAGTCCGCCTTTACCGCCACGAGCAATCACCAAAGTTTGCTTGGGTTCAATTAAATCTCCTAGCAACTCTCCTGTTTGGGCATCATAAACAGCAGTGCCGCAGGGAAGTTCGATAATCGAATCTTTTCCATTTGCCCCAGTGCAATTATTGGGTCCACCGCGAGCACCATTTTCGCCCTGAAAACGATGATTGTACCTAAAGTCGAGCAAGGTTTGCAAATTTTCCTCAGCTACGAAAATTACCGAACCGCCTTTCCCCCCATTCCCGCCAGAGGGACCACCAGCTGGCACGTACTTCTCCCGTCGGAAGGCGACAATACCATCGCCACCCTTACCCGCTTCAACTTCAATTTCTGCTTGGTCGATAAATTGCATAATTAGTTGGTTGTTAGTTGTTAGTTGTTAGTTGTTAGTTGTTGGTTGTTGGTTGTTATTAGTACTACTAACTACTAACTATATATATTGTGGAACATTTTCAGATACATCAAGCCCATTACGCTCCCCTACAAGAGTTTAATGAAATTTAGATATGCAAATTAGATGTGTTTTAGCTTAGGAGGAGTGCGATGCCCCAAATGGGCTGCTGCACCCGAAAGTGCTCGCTGTTCTATCTGAAACGACCGAATTCCATGTAACCGTAGGGGCGGGGATACCCCGCCCCAGATAATCTGGCACGGGTTCAATGGAAAACTGCTGTAACAATTCTGATACAATTTCCCATAAAGGTGATACTTGGTATTTCGTTGCGCTGTCGCTTCACCCAACCTATACTGATAGATTTTAATATAAGTAATCACCCGAACTTGGTATAACACCATAATTTATTTATTAATTTTGAAGTTATGATGAATTTATAGATGATTATGATAAATATTTAGTAAAATTTGTATACTGGGAAACAAAATAAGTTGTGTTGATTTAAACATTCAAATTACATTGCAGGAAGCAATGTTCATAATTAATAAAATTTTTATTTTATGCAGAGATATACCAATAAGCAAGTCAGTGGTGTTTGTTTACCTACAAATACCACAGCAGTCAATAGAGACAATCATACTTGGGGTTTCACCACTCAAACAAACCGATGGCTAAGGCGGGTGAGTGGGGCGATTGCGCGAAGCGCAGTGGGCTTTAGCCCAATCGCAGTCAGTCTGGCGATGAGTTTGCTTGCAGCAACTCAGGCATTGGCAGGCAGCTTTTCCATCACCAAAATCACTGATAATCAAAGTGACTTCACCAGTATTTCCAACAATGGAGCGGCGATTAATGATAACGGCACAATCGGGTTTATTGCGTCTCCAAGAGTAGGAGATTTGGGAATATATACTAGCGATCGCACCCAGATAACAGAGATTATCAATCAGAGTGTTCTGGCGTCTTTGTATGGTTTAACATTAAATGGCGGCAGGCGTCTCACTTTCTCTTTTAACTCAGTAGATATCAACAACAAAGGCTCTGTTGCATTCATAGCAACGCAGTCAGAATATGGATCGCCATTTGCTGAGCAACGTATTTTTACAAGTCTTGACGGTTCCTTTACGACTCGTGCTAAAGACTCTAACAACGGTCGTTATGGTCCAGTCACCTTCATTACTGCTCTCAATAATCAGGATGAACTAGCTTATTTGAATATAAATAGAAGTTTTAATAGTAGTAGCGGTTCATATGGCTCTACTACGCTCGTTCTGACCAAAGAAAATCAACCCGATGTCACTATTGCTTCTGCTTCAATAAATCCAAATTTACCCGCAGATACGCCTTTTTCTACTATTGACGCTTTTGCCTTCAATAATCAGGGTGAAGTGACTTTCGCCGCCACTCGGCGCGATGGCACAGCCGCAATTTTCGCCCAAGATGGCGACGGGCCCACTAGCATCGTAGAAACGAAAGCATCAGCTTTGGCTACCAACGACAAGGGCGATCTAGTACTCTCCTCTGGAGATGCCATCCGCTCCTTCGACCGCGCTAGTGGTACATTGAACACGATTGCCGATCCCACTAACAGTTCGTTGAAGGCATTTAGCAATCTGGCAATTAATAACAATAATAACGTAGCATTTACAGCCACTTTGGACTCAGGTGAAAAAGGTATTTTCACAGGCGCCGATCCGGTAGCGGACAAAGTGATTGCCACAGGCGATTCCTTAGCAGGTTCGATAGTCACCAACTTAAGTTTTTTGCGTTCTGGTTTGAACAACAATAATCAGATTGCCTTTTCTGTTCAGTTAGCAAACGGCACTCAGGGGATCTTCCGTGCGGAACCTGTAACTCAAACTCCACCACCGCAACCAGGACCATCTGTTGAAGATGCATTCGCGTTGAGCAAAATTGTTGATACCCTGACACCAATTCCAGGTGGGGTAGGCAACTTCACCTATTTTAATTCAGTTTTGATAGATGGTGACAATGTGGTGTTTGATGGTTCGTCGTATACATCAATCTCTCAACCAGGTATCTATAAAAGTAGTGGTGGCATACTGAGTGCGATCGCTAATAAAAATACACCAATTCCTAATGGCAGTGGGACTTTCACGAATTTTAGTCTCGATAGTATTGACAATGGCAATATATTGTTTAGAGGTTCCGGCACTAACCTACAGGGCATTTACATCAAACGTGGCGAAACTCCACTGTCGGTAGTTGTAGACAGCAACACACCGATTCCAGGCGGTACAGAGAATTTCTCCAGTTTTTAT
The DNA here is from genome assembly GCA_964246695.1 of uncultured bacterium. Lineage (GTDB taxonomy): Bacteria > Cyanobacteriota > Cyanobacteriia > Cyanobacteriales > Nostocaceae > Stigonema. Next base: position 1,241 of record CAXTSI010000274.1, on the reverse strand, counting down.
GGGTTGGCGCAAGGTCAGAATAATGTAGCATTTGGTGGCAAAGGCGCGTCGGGGCAGGGGGGCATTTATATTCTTCAAGACGGCAGTTTACAGGTGGTAGCAGACCGCAACACACCGATTCCGGGTGGGACGGGTAATTTCGACCGTTTCGGTTCCTTGGCGTTAGATGAGAATAATGTTGCGTTTTCAGGATATGGTGCAGGCAGCGATCAACGTGGCATTTACATTAGCCGGAACGGCAGTTTGCAGGTCGTGGTAGACCGCAACACAGCGATTCCGGGCGGGACTGGTAATTTCGATAATTTCGGTTCCTGGGCGTTAGCTGAGAATAATGTGGTGTTTAATAGCAATGACTCTAACAACAGTGTACAAGGCATTTACATTCTTCAAGATGGTAGTTTGCAAGTGGTGGCAGACCGCAACACACCGATTCCAGGCGGGACGGGTAATTTTAAGAGTTTCAGTTCGGCTCCTCCCTCAGTGCTAGGTAAGAAGAATGTGGTGTTTAAAGCCGAGGACGCAAATGGGCAACAGGGCATTTACATCCGCCGTCATGGTGCGCTGCAAGTGCTAGTGGACGCAAACACAACTATTCCAGGCAGCACAATTAAGTTCAGGAACTTCAGTTTCAGTGACCCTGTCGTGGATGGTAAGAATGTAGCGTTTGTGGCACGTGTGGGCGACGTCGCAGGGATATATGCTAAAGTTGGTGATTCCCTGCTCAAGGTGGCTGACTTGAGCAGTAGAGTTGATGGGAAAAGGATTTCCTATTTAGGCAGCATTGCACTCAAAGGTAATTCCCTTGCCGTTAGTGCTACCTTTACCGATGGCACAATAGCGATCGTCCGCGCTGATTTAAGCGCTCATAAATAGCGGTTTAGCTACTCCCTCTTAGAGATCAAGGACTATACACGAGTAATGATGGCGCGATCGCAGAGATTTTTAACCCGAATCAACTGCCATCTGTATTTAATGTGTCATCATTTAATTACCCGAAGGGATATTTCCGTTACTCTTTGCCAAATTTAGCGATTAACAACAACGGTACTATTGCATTCGTCGCCAAGCAGTTAGATCCTCAAAACAATGTTTTATTCCAAATTTTACTAGCTCAAGGCAATTCCTTGACGAATCGTGGAAGTGCTTCATTTCCTGGGAATATTGGATCTGCTCCCTTCATCCCGCTCCTCAGATCTTGCACCTGGAAATTTGAATGTTAATTCCTTGACTAAGTGCTAGTC
>CAXTSI010000273.1:0-12308 GCA_964246695.1 uncultured bacterium | reverse complement strand
GAACTGGCACTTAGTCAAGAAATTAACATTCAAATTTCCAGGTGCAAGATATGAGCTCACCTGAGTTTGAAGTAATTGTAATGGTGGAGTAAATTCTGATTCAGAGGGTAATACAAACCCAGCCATTACCTTGTCACGTGTTCCGACAACAAAACCACTCCAAAGACTAGCAATTTCTGGGGTTAACGTGACAATAGGTATTTTTGTCCCTTGCTCTAAATCAATGTCTTTCCACAAAAGTAGTTCATGGATGCACAAATTGCGATTAGCAGCCCCCGGAATTAAATTGACTAACTCAACATAAGCTCCTATACGCAATCCGGTTCTCAACCACATCGAATCGGGTAACATTTGAATAATCGCCATCGGTTGATGTTTTGTCCAACCTTGCAATGTAGAGAGAATTGTGCCATCAAACCAAATTTGAGCTACGCAATCACTCACAATCAAAATTAAACGGCGATGGGTAGGATCAATTAATTCTTGAGGATTTTTGAAGTGTTCCTGTCTGCCAATTTTCGCCCTAATTTTAATTTTTCCTTGCTCATCTTTGGTTAATCCCCAAATTCGCACTTCTCGAAAAATTCCATAATGTTCAAAAAGTTGTTTTAACTCTTGAACTGTGTTCCTCCAAATCACCATTGATGAGTTTTCATCTACTACTAAAGCCAAATCCAACCAAGGTTCAGGTTCACTTTTGACAACGGGAATACAAATTCCTTCTTCCGCAGTGCGTTTAACTGTTTCTATTTCATCTAATTGGGTTGTTCTTCCAGAATCAACCTTACACATTAAAGGACGAAATGCTTTAGCAAATTCTAATTGTTTTGGTAATGAAGGGGGATCGCGATGTCTGAAAGGTAGAGTTTTTTCACTCAAAGATGAAGGGGATTTATCCTCATCTGTTGCTTTCTTGGGGTAAACCTTGACTGATGGTTCTTCTTTCTATGGTGCTGGATTTGACTCTGGTGGGGAAATACTATTTGGATTATTGTTTATTTCAGGTTTTTCTGTATCCTGTGGAATATCGTCTCTTAAATCAGGATTATTTTCTGCTTCTTTGTCTAAAGATTGTTTCTGTTTTAATGCTAACCACAAAACATCAGCAATATCCTCTCCCGTTAAGTCATAATTGTCACTTAAAGAAGAAATCAATTGCTGCAGTTTATTTTTTGGGAATCTGCGATCGACCATAACTCCATTTTAGCCTTTTGTTGAGTTTATGATGTTGGCGTTGTCTAAATACTGCTCGGAAAGAGCGAAAAGAACTGATATCTTGCACCAGTATCAAAAACCGGTGAATCCAGCGCTGTAGGCGGGTTCGCAGTCGCCTAGGTCGGGCTAACCCTCCTGCAGCGCTGTCTCACCGGTTTTTTAGGTCTTATTGATAATGGTGCAAGATCTGAGATAAGAAACCCGGTTTCTTGGAGAAACCGGGTTTCTGGCAGATCGACTATCGTTAACCGACAAGTATTGGGCATTGTCTTTAATTATTATTCACTTTCATTCAGTGGTTTCGTTACTATCTTCTCAATTGCTGCTTTTTTTTCTTGAGGAAAACCTCGATCGGTAATGATATAAATAGCATTTAATAACTGATCTGTTGCTTTATCCATTACTTCACCTTCTTTTGGCATAAAATCTTTAATCAAATCATTAATTTCTTGTTCTTTGTCTTTAAATAATTTTTCTGTAAAATGGGCTTTAATAATATCTTCAAGTTCATCTTTTGTAGGATCGGGCATTCTTACCCGCAAACATCGCCGTTTAAAAGCTTGGGGAAAATCCCGTTCTCCATTACTAGTCATTACAATAATGGGGAAAGCATAACACCTAACTCGTCCTCCTTTGATGACCACATCAATACCTTCATCTTGGGTTTGGACTTCAAATAAATTATCTGTTTCCTGTGTTTCCTCAGTTGTATTTTTTTTAGAACGTCTCACCAATTCAGGAATTTCAAATTGTCCCTCTTCAAATAAATTTAATAAATCATTGGGTAAATTGATATCACTTTTATCAATTTCATCAATCAATAATACTCTCGGTAAATAAGAAGGTAAAAATGCTATTCCTAATGCTCCTAGTTTAATATATTGTCCGATAGGTTGTTCATCACTGTTATTTTTATTCGCATCTTGTAACCGGGCGATCGCGTCATAGCGATATAATCCTTCCTGTAAAGTTGACCGTGCTGTAATCGTCCAAGATAACACTGGACCTAAGTTTAATTCATAGGCGATCGCATAAGCTAGAGATGTTTTTCCTGAACCCGGATTTCCCGTTACTAATAAAGGTCTTCTCAAATAAATAGCTGCATTAACAGCATCCCTTACCTCAGTCGCGAGTGGAGAGTCAGACAGTCTAAAGTTTTTTCCTTTTTTGATTTCTCTTTCTTTGTTTGTAGCTAAGTTAATTAATTTTTTAAAGCGATCGTTGTCTTTTTTTTCCAGGCTTTGTTCATCATTTTCTTTTGTCTCAGATTTTTCACCATTAGTTGTTGGGGATGATTCATTTGCAGTACCAATAAGCAAATCCTCTTCCTTACCGAACTGTCGCCAAGGAGGAGCATCTATTTCTTTTATCTTTTCACGCAATTCTTTCTGAGCATCTTCAGATAATTTTTCTTCTCGTTGACCTTTACCATGAAATAAATACCACCCAGTCATATTTTAGTCACTCCTTATAATTATTGATTAATTCCCAAATTTACAACTATATCACAACCAACGATACTGTACTGGGAAGGTAAGCGATAAGGATTGTCACATAAAAACCCTAAATTATATCCTAAATAATCTTGTTTTTGCTCTTCCAAATTAAAAGCATCTAATCGTTTTTTTCTAATCTTTTCTAATAGATTATCCAAATTATTAACCCTTAATAGATCCTCAAATTCTTGTCTTATGTTTTCTTCTTCAACACAAATACGTCTAATCCAAATAAAAAGAGGTAATCCTTCTCGAAGAATTTTTTTTATTGACTCATCTATTATAGTTTCTGAAAAACAGAGTAAATTAATGCCCAAAATATCTGGATCTGTCTTAGATTTAAAATTATGATTTTCAGCACAAATCCATTCAATTTTCTTTTTAATTTCTTGTTCATTGGAAATTAAAGCATTAATTTGATCCCATTTTTCTTTTATAGTTGAAAGCGGAACACGATAGAAATAGTCTAACCGTTCAAAAGAACGAAATGCAAATTTATGATAGCAACCGATCCATTGCCTATCATTATAAAAATCATCAATTTTGATTTCTATCTTTTCATAAGATTCATCAGAATGTTTTTTTAATTGCTGAATAGGAAGAAATATTTCAACAATTAATTGCTTATCTGTAAATCCATATAAATTAATTATTTTGTAACTAAAAAGAAGAAACTTATCAAATTTATCGTGAATGTTTGTTAATGCGACTTCAATTTCATGAGCAATTTGAAATTTTAACTTAGCTTCATCATTATCTTTCTGGAAAATCAACTCAGCACTTAAATAAATTTTTCCAGAAAATTTTGGCTTATAAACTATAACTAAGTAAGGATGACAATTTTTGTAGGCTTCTCGATAAGATATTATTTTATTATCTATTTTTGTTTTTATAGGTTTTATATTTAATCTTATATTTATTTTATTAAGTTCGTCTCTCGTTTTTTTATTCCAATCTTTTAATTTTTTCTTTATTTCTTCTGAGTTTATTAATATAATCAATAGCCAAAAAACAAACTCAATTACAGGTTTTGCATCCTTATTATTAGTTAACTTGAATAAAAGCTCCTCTAATATCTTGGGAATTTTTTCTTGAGCAGTATCTTCTGATTTTAATAAATCTATTTCTGGATAGTTACCATTTACATCTTTACTAAATCCTAATAAAACAAAATAACAAGAAGCAGATAATATATACCGATCGCTAATCTCAGACAAAATCGATGACAAACCTTTCAACCTTTCTTTCAATAAAATAGAAATTTGCGCAGATTTAGTTAATCCTAACCTTTCTTCTTTTTCTCTACCATCTTTATGTCTATAAGAATACCACAAGTCGATAGGTGTTTGTTCATTTTTATACTTTTCGTCTTCGTTAAATACTTTTCTTATATTTTCTACAATTTCTTTCATTTCTTCAGGAAGAAGCAATTTATCCTTATTTCGTAACTCTGTAAACAATACCTCTGAAAATAATCCTGAATTATTATTATATTTAGCTGTCTCTCCAGGTTTAGTTGCGAGTAAAACAATCTGTTCACAATTATTGTTTGGGTTTTCTCCTCCAGGTATAGGAACATCAAGGTAATTTGTAAACGTATAATAGGTAGCGCAAGCATCTATAAGCAATATTTGCTTATCAAAACAACTAAAATCATCAGTTCTTAGTTGTTTTAATAACATAGATAAACTAAGCTGTTTTTCTTTAACTTGCTCTTCAATACTGAATAATAATCTACGATTTTCGACCTGATTGATATAACCATGTCCTGCCCAAAAGATATACAGTATATACCCTTCCCCTTGCTTTTTCCTAATTTTAGTTGCGATTGCGTCGTCAACAATTTCACAACTAATGGCTTTTCGTACATTAAATTGACAATTCTCAACTAAGCTTTTATTTTCATCTAGCTCAGAGATAAATAGAAAAATATTTTCCTTAGGAATCTTTTGCTCATATAACCATTTTGCAAAACCTAAAGCACTTGATGCAGCCCCAGGTAAATTTTCACTTACAGATTTTTCTATCCCAACAATTACTGCATAAGTATTTTGAGGATTAGGATCAGATTCATTCATAATGCTCTAATCCTCCTAACAATTGCTTTCCATGTGGCATGGTTTGTCCAGTAAGCACTATGTGAAAGCGGAAAAGGTTGCTGATTATCTACAGGGATATCTTGTACTTTATTCGGAAAAACATTTCCCCCAATATAACTCAGGAAATCTTGCAAATCATAAATATTTAACCATGAGGGAAAATGGTCAGGTAAGGGATGACCATATTCTAAACTTTGAAGAGCATCGATTTCATAAAAATAAGGAGCTTGAGAACCAACAGTTACTAATAGCTTAACTTGCTTTAATTGTTCTTTAACCAATAAATCTACGCAAGCAACCCCCCCTAAACTATGGGCAAGTAAAACCACAGGAGGTTCAGCATCTTCAACATAGGACTTAATGAAGTCCCTAATTTTTTGACCACGCGCTTGATAAAGTATAATATCTCCCACTGCTGGATAAGTTATGTCCGAAATTACTCCTCTTCTGCGTTTCAAATGATCTGTTGTTTTTGACATAGCGAATTTAGAGATTTGCTCTACTAGCCAATTCCCAATACCAGCCTCTGAATATATAATTTCACTACTAAAAGATTTAACCACCTCATCTCTTAAAACAGCATTCGTCAAAATAGGTGCATATTTATCTTGTCCTTCACAAATTTCCATTGCTTTAGCAATTATTGCTCTAGCGATCGCATCTCGATGTTCTGTTAAGGTATCGGAAATAGTTTCCAGTGCTTCTTGATATTGTTTTGATTTAACAACATTTCGCAGAGCTTCATCAAACACCTCAGCAATTCCACTTTCAGAGAATTTAGCCTGTAAATTCTCTGAAGGACTAAAATCTTTTACTTTCTTCTTTAGTTTCTCCTTTGGAGATTCCGTCGTAATACGAAGATCTTTTTCTCGTGTTTTCAGTGATAGCAACCGCAATTCATATAAATGATCTTGATAGAGTTCTTTCCAACGGACAATATCTATATTGGCTTGAGATGACTGATTAGGATTTCGAGTTGAATCATATAAAGGTATAGAAGTTCCATCAGCATTTAATTTAGCTCCTAGAGAACTTCCCCATGAACAAGAAATTACTTTAATATTTTCTAGTTTTTCCTTGAGTTCTTGCTTTAGTTCTTTCTCTTCTAGTTCTTTCTTGATTTCTTTCTCAAAATTACCCTTAATTTGCTTAAATTCTTCTGAAAATTTAGGTTGTCGTACTGATATACCATGAACAAATATTACTGTTGTCATATAGCAATCCGCGCAGGAGTTGTAAACTTACTGGTTAAGAGAGGGAACAGGGAACAGGAAAAAAGGATGTACAGTGGCAACGGATGTTGTAGCGGATGTAACGGATGCTTGCTATCGGGGTTCTACACATGGAGAAATCTGTTACATCCGTTATGTCATCCGTTGCCTAAAAACTGGCAACGGATGTTGTAGCGGATGTAACGGATGCTTGATATCGGGGTTCTACACATGGAGGAATCCCTGGTACAAAGATATCACGACAAGCTCATAATTTTCTAGGTTGTCCGGCAAGGTAAGAAGAGAATAGAATCCTGGTATCAGCAAGTCTATACTGTAGGTGAGCGGTCTAAGATTTTGTTATTTGTCAACTTTCATCTTTATAAATTTTACTTCGATGACCTATTTCCACAACATTCACTAGTAAAACATCGTCGAAAATATCGTAGATAACACGATAGTCACCTACTCTAATCCTGTAAGCATTTTCTTTACCTTTTAGCCACAGAACCCCGTTTGGACGGGGTTCTGTGGCTAAGTCGTCAATTTTAAGTTTTATGCGTTCTTGAAGTTCTAACGATAATTTTTTAAGTTGTTTTAATGCATCCTTTAATATTTCAACTTTATACCTCACGCAACTTCCTGTTTTATTTCTGTTTCAAGTTCTTTTTTAGCTTCTTCCCATGACACTGTACCGTCGATTTCAGCATCTTTTTTAGCTTTTTCGTAGGCTTTTAAATCTTCTTCCTCCTCTTCATCTTCGATTTTTTTCAACAAAGCATAAATTTCATCTAAAGTGCTGTCGTAAGCTTGGGTTAGCAGTATGTCGATCGCTTTGATTATCTCTTCTCTCTCGTGTTCGGTTTTCATTTTTATACCTCTGACAAAGTTTTCAACAGTTTACTTATGCGGAAAAGCTTACCATATGATATCGAGTACGGATGAACACTTATAATACTTGTCGGTTGGGGAGCCAGCGCTCTCCGGAGGGTTTCCCTCCGTAGGTGACTGGCGTTTGAGGAACGAAACCCAACATCAAATTTAAGCCTGTGTTGGGTTTCACTGCGTTCAACCCAACCTACATTGACTGATGCATTGCATAGGTTGTTGCTGTTTCTCTCCCTAATGGGACAACTACACAAGCCGATATGAACTCCAGATAACGAGACAAATTTTGTGAAATTGTCTAGCTCTAGTATACTGATGTGGATATGTTTGATGCACATGCAATAGAGCAAACAGGCGCGTTGCTCAAGCAATTTTGGAAGCGGGGAGTGGGAAGCGGGGAGTGGGGAGGATGTTTCTCCTCCTGCACCGGATGTAACGGATGCTTGATATCGGGATTCTACACCTGAAGGAATCCGTTTCATCCGTTATATCATCCGTTGCCTAAGCAATACCCAGCACTTTCCGTAACAATGCTTGGTCTTCTAACTTGGCTTTTAAGCGACCATTTTCCAAATCACGAATCCAGCTTTGGCTTTTACCTGTTAACTTTGCCAATTCTCTCTGAGAAAGATTCAAATTTTTTCGTGCTTGTAAAATTTGCTCGCCTAGTAGATAAGCTACTGTAGTTTTTGATTTTATTCTGCTCTTCGCACGCGACTTTTTTTCTGATTCAGGACTTTGCTGCTCCCATTCTGGCGGTAGATCAAAGGACAAAATCCGGGCATTCAGCAGCAGATTCCATTTACCACGGGGACCTGTATCTGTCAAACGCCTGTCTCCGCTGCCGTCATTCATCCAAAATTCTAATGCTTCGTCTGGATCTTCAGGAATATTAACCAATTTTGCCCACAAAGGTTGAATTTCTGGTGGGTAAGTAACTGGGTCGAAAATTGCTTTTATGCCATAATGATTCAGTACTTCCAAATCGTTTTCAAAGGTTCGCAGCAGCCGCTTGCGTTCTTCCCGTTGCCTACAAGCAAGGCTGACTTTCTCTTCGCCGTAGGCAACACGCAGTAAGGTGGGAACTGTAATCCGTTGTTCTTTGCCCATTTTAGTTTTAAACAGTAACCATAGCATCAGCCGCGCTGCTCCTTCATGTTGCTGCCAAATACTCATCACTGTAGTTAACAAAGTTTTGGGCAGACTGCCGTATTGATAAAACGCGCTTCGCTCCTTGCATTTTTGTTTGTTTAAGAAATACTGCGCCCAGATTCCCGCTTTCACTTTAAAAGTTAGTCCAATCAGATATTTGCATCCGAGGTCGTCTTCTTGAAAATGATGCTGAATTTCCTGTAAGTGCCACAATTTGCTCTGTTGCACTGAAAATCCTCTAATTAGACCTTGTTGGGACCAGTCAATAGAAGCAATCAGCGAGCAAGCTTGCTCCACCATATTTTTCATTAAAGTCAGCTTGGCAGCTTTGCTCAAGTCTTTGCGTTTCTCCAGCCCCAAATATTTCTCAATTTGGCGATCGTCAATGGCAAACTCCTGCTCCCAAGGTTGGTCTAGAACTGTAGCATGAGCTGCAAAAATTAGATGGATACAAGCAGTTCTGATATCAAGTGCCTCAATTGCCTTTAACTCCGTTACCCGATCGCTGCTATGGGGTGAACTGGTGATGTGAAAAGCGATCGCCCCCCGCCCTTGGCGGACTTGTCGGCGATAGCACAGGTTCCCGGCTTCATCAGTTTCCCAAGGTAGCGATCTGCGTTGCGCCAGCACGTTGCAAGCTTCCCAGACGACAATAGCCGAAGCAAATGGGTTACTCTTTCCGTTGGAGAATAAATCTGGACTGCTTTGATCTCTGGAATCAACTTTGCATCTTCCTCTTTTTGCTTGCAAGGGTTTGGGGGAAAGAGTCGGACAAACGGCTAAACATTGGGGTTTGGAGTAAAAACCCTCGCAGTTATTACATAGACTTGGGTCGATCCAGTATTTATTGTTCTCTATTTTGATTGCACCTGTAGGACATTGGGGACGGCAGTTGTCACATCCAACGCAACTAGTGTTAGGAATTGTATACGGCATAAGCTTCTTCCAACTTTACTCGTTGAGATGTTTGGCTCAAGTCTCCCCTGGATGTCTCCTCGTTATTCACTAATCTCCACAACATTAGATTGTATTTATAAATAATATTTACCGTACTAATTACCCACATCCACATTCGTAACGCACATCCAATTGTCAGCTATTCAACGCTTTGAAACCGGAGCCTAATTTTCTAGTTCTCTTATCTATAACATTCCATAAATATTTATTACATTTTGTTATCAATGAGCTAATGAATGCTTTTGTATGAAAAAAAATAGGTTATCAGCTAACATTTTAAGCTGGTTATAACTGCTTTTAAAAATTGTTATTGCCAAACGTTTAAACATATTATTAGTCCTTTGATAAGTAATTGTTAATACTATTAATCTTCAAGAAAAGTTATTATTGTGTTAATAATTTTACATTTTTGCTAAAACCCGATTACTTTTTTGCTTCTGTTGACAAAATTCTCCTTTTCACATCTAATACCGTACAAGAACGGTATGTCTCTCCCCAGAAGATTTCCTTAACATGCCTGACAGCAGTTTTCAATTGAATTGACCAAATTGTAAGGGCGCGGAGACCGCGCCCCTACGGTTATATTATCGTCTCGTCTGCTCCTTATTTTTGCGATCGCCAGTGATATATGTTTTTTTTACTTAAAAACTGGTTAGATTTTTTGATATACATACAAATTTGTTGAAAAATATTATCATTACTTGTCATCATCAAACAATAACTTATAAAGATAATTTCATATGTTTGTTTATAACAATAAACAATCTCAGCTTTTTATCATTAGTAACAAATGGGAAAAATTGGAAAATTTTACAAGCGAAATCAATAAATATTGTTAGAATATTATTGTTATATACTAATACGGTTCAGTTAAGGGTAGCGTGAGGCAGAGAAACCCGGTTTCTCAAAGAAACCGGGTTTCTGGGTTGATGCTTAACTGAACCGTATTGTGTTATATACTTACTTTAAATAAATCTTTTTTATCAAAAACAAATATTTTTTATTTGCTTAAAAAAAATGATAACATCAGAAGAAGAGAATTAATATTAAGTTAGGATGAGGATACAGGCTCAACCTGATTTGTAGGCAAAATTACAAAAGGTAAGTTCATGGCAACACTAACAGGATTGACATTTGGTGGTAAGACTTGGACACCCAAATTTGTTCAAGAAATCGATCAAGACAAATGTATCGGTTGTGGCAGATGCTTTAAAATATGCGGACACAATGTGCTGCTGTTAAAGGCAATGAACGAAGAAGGGGAATTCGTGGAAGATGAGGAAGATGATGAAATTGAAAAGAAAGTGATGACGGTTGCCAACCCAGAAAATTGTGTTGGTTGTGAGGCTTGTGCAAGGATTTGTTCCAAGAACTGCTATACCCATGCTGCATTAAACAACTAAGTATTTTTTGGGTTTGTCAGGGATTTGTGTTCATAGGGCGTTGTTGGAGAAGAGTTTGTTGTCGTGCGAATAGCAAGCCTAGCAAGGTAACCAGAGGGGAAATCTCGATATAGCGATCCTAAATGATTCGTGAAAGTAGAGAAACCCGGTTTCTTTAAGAAACCGGGTTTCTGAGGCTTAGGATTTTCACAACTGATTTAGGACTGCTATATTTACCGGAACTAACACAAAAAGTTCACAGTAAACTAATCGATAAATCGCAAATTGTCAGCTATTAACAAATTCAAACTTGCTACTCATATACTCTAATCAATAGTTGGGACTAACAGCGACATCCTCTTGTCCTATCTTTTCTTGAAGTAAAAAGCTCCTCTGCCTTAGGAGTTGAGAGATAGTTTTAAGTTCTGTGGGGGAAAGACATTAAAAAATCTCTAAATTTCCCCCAAATTCTCCCTTGAAAATGTCATGATTTATTGGGCATTAGTCATTAGTGATTAGTTATATCATGTCCGGTTAATGACTTATTATATGAACCCTCACCCCGCCCTCCGGGCACCCCTCTCCCATGCTTGGGAGAGGGGACGGGGGCGAGGGCTAGATATCATAACTGTTTATACGGACATGATATTAGTGGTTAGTAGTGAAGGAATAACAACCAACAAATGACCAATTACCAATGACCAATTACCCATTACCAATGACCCCTTCGGGGTTCGCCAGTCGCCTAGGTCGGGCTAACCCTCCTGCAGCGCCGGCTCACCAATTACCAATGACACACCAAGCAGGTATTTATGCTACAAATTCCTGTTTCACTATTAACTTTAGTTGCTGGAATAGTCATCACAATTGTCAGCATCTGGGTTGGTCAAAACCACGGTCTACTACCGGTGCAAGCATCGCAACAAGCACCTTTGGTAGACGGATTTTTTAACATTATGGTTTCCATTGCCACGGCTCTCTTTTTAGTGGTAGAAGGAACCATTGTGATTTTTTTGATTCAGTTCCGTCGCCGTCGAGGAGATGATACAGATGGCGTCGATGTTGAGGGCAACTTTCCCTTAGAAATTTTTTGGACGGCAATCCCAACCGTGATTGTCCTCTGCTTAGGAATCTACAGTGTTGATGTTTTTCAACAAATGGGAGGGTTCGAGCCAGGAAGCCATCCTCACCTGCCGAATCACCATTCTCCAGCTCATGTTTCCCAGATGTCAGGGAGTGCTATTGCTGCTACGTTGAGTGACGCCTCTGATATGGAGTCACAAATGATAGCGCCAGCAGTTACCCCGGAAATTGGCATTGGTGCGAATCCCAAAGAGTTAAACAAAGCAGCGGACTTGGTTGTCAATGTCACAGGAATGCAGTTTGCTTGGTTATTTAACTACCCCGATAGTGGAGTCAGTGGAGGAGAATTACACGTTCCAGTCGGCGCGGACGTGCAACTCAACCTTTCTGCAACAGATGTGATTCACTCGTTCTGGGTACCACAATTTCGGTTGAAGCAAGATGCGATTCCTGGCATACCTACCGAACTGCGATTCGTAGCTACCAAACCAGGAACATACCCTGTAGTTTGTACAGAACTGTGCGGCGGCTACCACGGCTCAATGAGGTCACAGGTAATTGTCCAAACGCCAGAAGAGTTTGAAAGCTGGCTGGAAGAAAACCGCATTGCTCAAAACCAAGAACTAAATGTTGCTGTTGCTCTCAAGCCAGCTGACTTATCAACACCGGAGTTTCTCGCTCCCTACACCCGCGATCTAGGAATTAATTCAGAAACTTTCAATAAATTAGTCAAGAGTTAGTAGTTAGTGGTTAGTGGTTAGTGGTTAGTAGTTAGTAGTTAGTGGTTAGTGGTTAGTGGTTAGTAGTTAGTGGTTAGTAGTTAGT
>CAXTSI010000272.1:0-12312 GCA_964246695.1 uncultured bacterium | reverse complement strand
TGAATAACTTACCTTACCTTTTATGGCTTTTTCCTGAGTTTTTCAGCAAGCCCTAATTAAAGAAGCTATGTCGGGTAACGAGCATCTTCAATTTTGCCCATAAGTCTTCATTCGCAGATCGCGCGATTGCAAAGCTTGTGTACATTTACAGCTATTTTCTGTTTATTACCCAGTAGATTGCCGTAGGGGCACGGTACTGCCCATTGGTGTCAACTAATAGGTAAACTGATATCTTGCACCAGCATCAAAAACCGGGTTTCTTGCAAATATTCAAGGCTGAGACCCTTTATTTGTGGTTGAGAAACCCGGTTTTTTAGGTCTTATTGAGAATGGTGCAAGATCTGAGTAAACCTTGAAAATACAAGCGTTTCTCGTTGCTCAGCTGGTGCCTAGTAACGCGCTATTGGGAGGCTCTGCCTCCAGAGTAAGGAGGCAGAGCCCCAAAGAGATGCATTCCCACGCTCTGCGTGGGAACGAGAAAGGTCTGGAACGAGCGTTTAGTAAGGGGTTTGTCCTTAAATCGCTGGTGCTGCCTACGCTGGTTTGAAAACTGCCTTCGTTACTCAAGTAGAGTTGGACTACCTATATGTTTACCCTCAGCCCGGAATAGTCTCAGACAGTTTGGTAACAGCAGTTGGCAACATCGTGGAGACTTTTAAATGAGGTAAGCTCATATGGTTTTAGATAAGTAAAGCTAATAGTTTCCATAATTTTTATCTAACTTAATCCCATTGTTAAAGAAAGTAAACAAGTATATAGTAAGTTTACAGGCAAAGATTCAACCGCCTGATTCATAAACAATCACCGCAATTATAAAACAATGACCACAACCCTACAGCAACGCAGCAGCGCCAATGTATGGGAGCGGTTCTGTGACTGGATTACCAGCACCGAAAACCGCCTCTACATCGGTTGGTTCGGCGTCCTCATGATCCCAACCTTGCTCTCCGCAACCATCTGCTTCATCATCGCTTTCATCGCTGCACCTCCAGTAGACATCGATGGTATCCGTGAGCCTGTTGCAGGTTCCTTGATTTACGGTAACAACATCATCTCAGGTGCAGTTGTTCCCTCCTCGAATGCGATCGGCTTGCACTTCTACCCAATCTGGGAAGCAGCTTCCTTAGATGAGTGGTTGTACAACGGCGGTCCTTACCAGTTGGTAGTATTCCACTTCCTGATCGGTTGCTTCTGCTACTTAGGTCGTCAGTGGGAATTGTCCTACCGCTTGGGAATGCGTCCTTGGATCTGCGTCGCATACAGCGCTCCTTTGGCTTCAGCAACCGCAGTATTCTTGATCTACCCCATCGGACAAGGTTCCTTCTCTGATGGTATGCCTCTAGGTATCTCTGGTACATTCAACTTCATGTTAGTGTTCCAAGCTGAACACAACATCTTGATGCACCCCTTCCACATGTTGGGTGTAGCTGGTGTATTCGGTGGTGCGCTGTTCTGTGCAATGCACGGTTCCTTGGTGACCTCTTCCTTGGTACGTGAAACAACCGAAACCGAATCTCAGAACTACGGTTACAAGTTCGGTCAAGAAGAAGAAACCTACAACATCGTTGCAGCACACGGCTACTTCGGTCGTCTAATCTTCCAATACGCATCCTTCAACAACAGCCGCAGCTTGCACTTCTTCCTCGCTGCATGGCCAGTCATCGGCATCTGGTTCACCGCACTGGGAATCAGCACCATGGCATTCAACCTCAACGGTTTCAACTTCAACTCTTCCGTGATTGATTCTCAAGGTCGGGTAATCGGCACTTGGGCAGACATCCTCAACCGCGCTAACTTGGGTATGGAAGTTATGCACGAGCGCAACGCTCACAACTTCCCCCTCGACTTGGCTGCTGGTGAAGCTGCACCTGTTGCACTCTCTGCTCCTGCAATCAACGGTTAATACTTAATGTAGAGACGCGATATATCGCGTCTTCACAACTTAAAAAGCGCCCTCTTTAAAGGGGGCGCTTTTTATTGGCTTGGTGTTCCTAATCGTGGAAACATTTTTATTTGTATGATAAGTACGTATGCAAAAGCGCAACTACGAACCTTATTATAAGTGTTCAGCCGGAAATGATATAACTACTTAACAAAGGATGCATCTACCTCTAGACAAGACCTGCGACAAACAAACATACCATTGGCTCTTCTGGTTAGCATCATCGCTCAAACAGGAGAATACCAGAGAGTTTTTAATTGAAAGAATCCAGCCTACTTGGTTAGAAACTCCTCAACAAAAGTGTCTATATCACATTGGTGTGGGACTAATTGCTGGGCTGCTGATTGGGTTAATTTATGGATTGACTACGGGATGGATTGGGGCAGGTATTGGTGGCGTAAGTTATGGGCTGATTTTAGGATTTAGTCAAGAAATTTATCCGATTGTAAGTTTTAAATTTTCGCTTGAATACGCCAAAGTTAGATTGGTTGAATCGGTGCAGGAAGGACTGTGGTGGGGGTTAGTTTATGGGTTGATTGATGCGTTGATTTGTGGGTCAATTTGGGGATTAGAAGAGGGAATTTGGGGAATGATTGACGCTGTGATTTGGGGGTTGGTAGAAGGGTTAATTTGGGGAGTAAGTGTTCCGGAATTCAAGAATACAACTGTGAGCAATCAAGGGATGAGAGAGTCAGCCGCAAATGCTGGAACTTTTACCCTGATTGGCGGCGTCGCTTGGTTGGTACTTTATCTACTGGTACTTCTGTTGGTAGATGAACCAATAGATCCCAACTCTTTGCTACTCGATGGAATTAGTAATGGATTGTTTTTTGGCATCTATATTGGGGGTTTAGCTTGTTTACAGCATGGAGTGCTGCGTTTGATTCTTTGGTGGAATGGCTATATCCCCTGGAATTATGCTAAATTCCTTAACTGTGCAGTTCAGCAGGGATTCTTAGTTCGAGTTGGTGGGCGTTACCGATTCAACCAACCCTACGTCGATAATTGGTAATTGGTAATTGGTAATTGGTAATTGCGAAACTTCTTTCCCATTACCCATTACCCATTACCCATTACCTGTGTAATTATTGTTTACCAGGAGAAATTAATTCTCTAACTTATGAGTATCCTATTCAGTCAAAAACTCCGCCTCACAGTAGGTTTTGCTGCCGTCTTTCTTGTCAGTTTAACCAGTGTATATACTCAGTCAAAAACTAAACAGCCAGCCCAACAACATCCAGATCGACAGAATTTATCCAAAAACCAGGAAAATTCTGCCCAATCTCAACCAAATCTTATGCTAGCCACAAGTCTTCATAATGCTTTTATTGTTCAGCAAACATCTTATAAAAAGAATACTACACCTCACACTTCTTCTCCAGGGCAAGATTTGGTGCTAGGAGCAACGCCCTACCCAGTTATTGATGAGTTGCAAAAGTATAAATTTAGTGTTAATGGCAGTCAGATTCTTACTCCAGGAGAACTGCCAACCACTAAGGTTAATTTCAATCAAGCAGACTTATTAAGCGTTCTCGTTAATACTAGAAAATATTTCCAAGATTACTCTCAGCAGGATTCAGATATTCTACGTACAGGACTGCTTGCTACCCAAGGAGTTACTGTAGAAGATGTTCTCAAGACCTTGGATTTCATGATTGCTGTCCTTCAGGAGGATATTGCCAACAATCGAGCCACTCGTTTACAAGACCCTAATTTTATTAACACTCATTTCCGAGTCATTAATTGGTCTGCTTATAACCAACATGACACTAGTCAAAAACAATTACGAATTACAAAATATGCTGTTTTTACTCATCCAGGTTCTCAGACGAAAACCTCTACTTTTAATACACCAATTTATAGTTTAAAAGACAACTCCATTACCGATAAGTTCTACACTAAATACACTAAGCAGGATGTTTTATCAGGTATTTATGAGTCGGGTGGTAGAGAGTTTGGTAAAGTTAAACCCATCGCTTATTTAACTAGAGATGGCTTAGAAGAAGCGCTAATGGAGGGAACAATACTAGTTAATTTTACCGATGGATCTAAGCAACTTTTTAATGTGGATAGAAGCAATGAAATGTCTTACATTCGGAAATTACCAGCAACAGCACAAAAGCGTTATTGGTATTTTAAACAGGTTGATGCTATCAAAGGCTATGGATACAAGATAGATGCGAAAATTTCCATTTCTCCTGGAGTGACTTTTGCAGGAGATGTCCTGAATATTGGTTTAGGTAAAATAATTGTGCTTGAATATACTAAAAATGGAAGCAAACACTTACAGATGGGAGTGATCGCAGATACAGGCGGAGCATTTTTACCCAATCTTTATCAACTGGATTTTTTGGCAGGTATTTTTCAGGACAAAAAAGATTTTGGGGAGTATATCAGTCAAATACCTGACTATGCTACAGCATATATTTTAGTGAAAAAGTGAAAAATGAAATGTAGGGGCGCGGTTTCCGCTTCTGGTCAATCTGGTCAATTCAATTGAAAACTGCTGTAACAATTGGTGCAGCGATCGCCTCGGCGTGAAAGTTCAGTTTAACTTAATCGCAGTTATTGCCAATAATTGATAGGGTAGTGAGGCGCAACACTATCATAGGAGAGACTGATGGAACTTCAACCAAGAGGTAATGGTCCATTAATTGCTACCACTGCCATTATCTGGGGCTTTGCCACAGGAATGCTGGCTATTTGCATTCCGATTGTAGCGTTGACTAAAAGCGGTCCGATTCTGCCATTAGCTTTAATCTTAGGAGCGAGTGGGAGTACCGCAGTGGTTTGGCGCAATAGTGGCGGGGGCAATAGCAAAGTTTCTGAGTTGACGAACAGCGTCTCTAAGTTACAGCAACGTGTTGTAGATTTAGAAACTATTTGTAGCAGTGAAGATTTTAATATCCACAAGAAGTTCAAACAACTGGAATCTAGAGATTAGATTCAGGTGGCGATCGCATCTCTACAAATAAACAGCGTCCCAAAAGGGGGTTGGTAACTGTTACTTAATTACTAGCCAACTCTACCCAAAGTTCCCCTTTTTGGGTAGGTTAGCTGACTTCAGTTCTGCTCTGTCAAGAAAATATTCGCGCTGCGCGATATGCCTCGCTTAACAAAACTTCCACGTCTATTACCTTGACCGCCCTTCGGTTCGTCAAAAGTCTAAGGTAACAAGTCAAAAAAATCAAAAAGGTACAGGTTCCCGCGCCCCAAGGGGGCGAAGTCAAAAGTAAAAAGTCAAAAGTCAAAAATAATTAAATAATTCTTACTTTTGACTTTTGATTTTTGACTTTTGACAGGCGTGCGAAGCGACTTGGGGTTCTTACTTTTGACTTATTACCTTAGCTTTTGACTTGGAGCGAAGCGACTTGACAAGCCATGTGTGATTAATTTATACTTAAATATGAATCAAGACTAGCGAGAAACGCTTTGCAGATTTTGGGTCAAACCAAACACTCGTAAATACGTCTTTGCATACAGGTCGAGATTTGACAACAACAATACCTAAGTAAGCTTTGGTATTGTTCGTATTCACCCAATCTAACAGGTTCTACTGGCGACGCCTTGGTTGACACCGGAGAACAAGAGATTTCCAAAGCTCAAGTACAAGGAGGGGAGTTTAAGCCCCGTCAGGTAGTGAAGGTGTGAATCCTTCAGGGTAGGAGGAGTTGACCGCTATTCCTCTGGGTTTGTCAAGATTTGTCCACTTGTGGGTAGATATGGATAGACTTTTACGAGCGGTACGCTAAATCTACCTGTAGCAACCTGTGGTTCAATAAACAGAAAATAGCTGTAAGCAAAATACATCAAAAAAGTCGTGGGGCAGTGACTACTTATAGTCACTGCCCCACATATAGTATTCGCTATTCGTGCGTTTACTTACGCAGGAATCAACACTGTGTCAATAATGTGGATGACACCGTTATCAGTAGCAACGTCTGGTGTTGCGACTGTAGCATCATTTATTTTGACGCCATTGGAAGCATCAATTTTGACTTCCGATCCTTCAACCGTTTTAGCTGATTTCAGCTTAACTACGTCAGCCGCCAGCACCTTGCCTGAAACGACATGATAGGTCAGGATTTTCTTGAGCTTAGGAATGTCCTTGAGCAATGCATCTACTGTGCCTGCTGGAAGCTTAGCGAACGCTTCATCAGTAGGAGCAAAAACGGTGAATGGACCAGCGCCTTTAAGAGTATCTACCAAACCTGCAGCCTTGATTGCAGCAACTAGGGTAGTAAAAGAACCTGCGTTAACCGCAGTATCAATAATGTCAGCCATGTATATCACCTAGTCTTGTGTAATCTATTTATAAGTATAAACTACTTTACAAGAAATAATACTTATTTTTAAATATTTGCAGAATTTATTTAATTAAAAGCTACAAAACGTACTGTACGTATTTTATACATTAATACAGATGCTTTTGCATTTTACAGGGAACTTCACTCAGTCGGGTAGACCACAATATCACCGTTGGGGCGCGGTTTCCGCGCCCCAGATGATGTGAATCCTAAACTGGTTCTGAAAATTCCCCTCTCCAGCTTCTAGCTGTATGGTTCTATATCGCCTTAGCCGCCTAGTGGATGACATTTTTAACCAGCTATTCCTTCTCTTTAGCCACCTAAATACATCAATTCAATTTGAATGTTTGTGCTTGGACCTGCTACCACAAATGCTGAATCTCCAAAGTTGGGTGGACCTGTAAGAATTGTTGGATTTCTGGAGAACCCAAAGCCATCAGTCGGAATTCCAAAGGCATTGCGATGAATTTTGCGATCGCCTTTGGCATCATGCAATACTGCCACACCATAGCTTCCTGGCTTCAAATTCTTAAAAGTTACTAGCAAAGATTTATTAGTAATTGGCACACACTCCGACTGCACTGCACTCGCCGTACTACTTGGAAAGCCTTTTCTACTTGCAAAAATACTTACGCAAACCTGCCCCTGACGATTTCTCAGCCCATCAATCTCAACTGTTAAGTTACTGGTTAAACCAGCTCTGGCACTCAATAAAGGAGCCAAACTGCCCAGCACTGTGAATAGCAGTATACCAAATCGAAATCTTTGCATTATCAGCCTCTTTCAAGCGCAAAACTTTTCATCAGCACCACGAATTAACCCATGCATTTGGACATTGCAAACAGGTTGTTAAAACAACAACACTGCCATCATAGCAAATTTGTTTAAATATTTAATAGTATTTTAAATAAGTAGTTTATTTTTAAAACAATTTTTTACACAAATAATTTTATAAGTTGATAGTATATATAAGATGATAAAATAAATATGAAAAAGCGCTCTCCTAAGCAGCCTAAGCCATTGTCATTGCATCCGGCAATGGCAAGTTCGACGTCTGTGCTTTTAGTTGCAGCGGGTGAAAAAAGTAGCGACTTATTCAGTCACTCCCTGACAGCGCTGGACATCGGACTTAATCATTTCGGCATTCTGTTTGCCCTTGTAAGCCTTGGACCACTTTCTCAAGTGGAACTGGGGCAACAAATGGGGATTGACCGGGCGCCAATGGTGCAACACATTGATTATTTGGAGCAGCGTGGATTAGTGAAGCGCACTCCCAACCCGCGCGATCGCCGTGCCCATGCGATCGTCTTCACGGACAAGGGGCAAGAGGTTCTGACACAAGCACTTGATCTAGCTCATCGCGTGGAAGCAGAAGTTCTCGCTCCTCTGTCTGCCCAAGAGCAAGCGCAATTGAATCATTTAATGAATCGATTGCTGGCGGCTCATTTCATAAGTGATATCAAGTCCGATTGATTAGTTATAATATCTGGCGGCAACGCCCAAACCCTGTCCCAAGCACGTATGTAACGGGTGTCCGATCCGGTGAGGTGAGTCCTTACAGCACCATTAAACCGTAGGGGCGCGGTTTGGGCGCCCTTACAATGTGGCGGCTGTTTGGCTCCAATTGAAGTTACCGAGAGCAGACCAAATATCTGAAGAACGAAAGATGCACAAAGCAGTCCCGGCATAATAATAGGTTTGCCATCGGTAGAGGCTCGCATGTCTTATCTAGTGTGATAAATTGACATCTTTGGTTTCCATACCGCTTCTGGTTCTCTGCGATGAGTTCGGACACAATATCTGCGCCGATGTAACGTGAAATTGGCAAGTCTATAAACTGCATCCAACTGAAATCTCCGCAGGGTAGGTCGAGCAAAAAGTTGGTGCCATTGGATTTCAGCTTCTCAAAGTAGTAAGGATCAAAGGGGACGTTGTCTCGCCGTTTGTTCATTGGATCTATTTAAGGGGAAGTGGAGGAAGATAGTCAATAGTCCATAGTTAAAAGGTTTTTGACTATTGACTACTCCCTCATCTTCCTTGTCTCCTGCTGTGCACTTAGGACTCAGAACTTGGTATGCAAATTGATTTTCATCACGGTATTACCTATTGCGTTGCCCGGTTGGCTGGGTTTGAACACGAACAGGCAAGTATCATCGCTTACTGTTCCCAGTATGTAGATGATGCAACCAATTGTGGTTTGATCAAGTTTGATAACGGTGTCATTTTCAATCGCATCAGTTCAGCACACAAAATGGTAGATTACCGAAACTTTCAGGAGCTAGCCATTCATCGAGTATGGATACCATTTCATTTTTTACCAGGGAATGGTGGACTTCCAGCTCAACAACAGCCTTCCGGAAAGTTTATCAACAAACTGATTTGTCGCCCTAACAGTTATGTTGCCCAAGAAATGGTGAGAGAGTGCATAAATCGCCGTCATACTGCCTATGGACTACATAGACTTGGGATAACAATGCATGTCTATGTAGATACTTGGGCACATCAGGGCTTTGCTGGTATCAACCATATGGTTAACCATGCAAAATACCTTGTTGACGAAAACGGAAAACCAGATCGGAAATTGATCGATCGCTTGCAAGGTTATTTCATTAGTGAAGCATTGCCATTAGGGCATGGTGCCGTACTCAGTCATCCCGATAAACCGTTTTTAAGATGGGGTTATACAAATGGGTGTGGCGAAAAAATTACTAGAGACAATCCTAAAGACTACTTAGAAGCATCTGAAAATATGTGTAAAGCGATGCAGCGTTATCTAGCAGGCAACCCTGACGCTGATGTTCCAGGACTTCCCCAGGATGATAAAGCTCTAATTGCTCATATGATGGAAAACATTACCGATCGCGATCGCAAGGTAAGACATCAGAAATGGTTGATCGCGATCGCACAGGGCTTCTTCAGCTTTGGCAAAGCAAATATCACCTATATTCCCAAAGGAAAAAACTCATGGAAATACCAAGCTTTGGGAACAGAAAAAGAGGTAGATACTAAAGACGAAATTTTTGCATACGACCCAAAATTCTTAACCAGCAACTGGAAACTATTTCATGACGCTTTACAAGCACATCACTTCTACGTGCTACACGAACTCCTACCCAGGTATGGAATTTGTGCAGGCTAATCTCTTCTGCTTCCATGCAGAGCCTGGGAATGTACGATCAAAATTCCCCACCGCCCGTCGATACTTAATTGGTAGCTAGTTTGTTTCCGCCTACCCGACCGCGATGTTGTATTAAATCTGTCCCATAAGAGGGATGCGGATGACATCATTAACTCCTCTAGGATGTATACTGTGTCAAAATCCTACAGGAGGATGGCATTCCTAGTCAACTACCTACACCTCCCTTCGGGTAGATGTAGGCTTACGGAAAAACTAGCTTGCTAGGCTCACGACAAGTCCGTGACCACTGAAAGGAGAAAAATATGCAACTGGGGATGATTGGTCTGGGGCGCATGGGTGCAAACATTGTGCGACGGCTGATGCGAGATGGACACGAATGTGTCGTGTACAATCGCACTCCCGAAAAAGTGGAGCAGTTACAAAGTGAAGGGGCGATTGGGACGACTTCCCTAGACGATTTCGTCAGTAAATTGACTAAACCCCGTGCAGCCTGGGTGATGGTGCCTGCGGGTGAGACAACAGAAAAGATGGTCATGGATCTGTCAGAAAAGATGGAGTCAGGTGATATCATCATTGATGGTGGCAATTCCTACTACAAAGACGATGTGCGTCGTGCCAAAATCCTGCAGGAAAAAGGCATCCATTACATTGATTGTGGAACGAGCGGCGGAGTGTGGGGCTTGGATCGAGGCTACTGTTTAATGATTGGTGGCGCAAAAGAGACCGTTGAACATCTAGACCCAATCTTCAAGACTATTGCTCCCGGATCGGGCGACATCCCCCACACCCCTGGACGTGAACACCTGAACAGCACTGCTGAGGCTGGTTACCTACACTGTGGTCCCAACGGTGCTGGACATTTCGTCAAGATGGTCCACAATGGCATGGAGTATGCCTTGATGCAAGCCTACGCTGAGGGCTTCAATGTCCTCAGCAATGCCAATTCTCAGGAGTTATCCGAAACTTACCGCTATGACTTCAACGTCGCGGACATTGCCGAAGTTTGGCGCAGAGGTAGCGTTATCGGCTCGTGGTTACTGGATCTGACCGCAATCGCCCTTGCCGAAAATCCCACACTTGACAATTACACAGGCTATGTAGAGGATTCTGGTGAAGGGCGTTGGACAATTATGGCTGCTATTGAAGCAGCTGTACCAGTCGAGGTGCTTTCAGCAGCACTCTACACGCGCTTCCGCTCACGGCAAGAACACACCTTTGCTGAGAAAATGTTGTCAGCGATGCGCAACAAGTTTGGTGGGCACATGGAACACCACAACGTGGGAGTCACCCCAGATGAGAAGCGTGTGGATACCAGGGATTCGTAGGATAAATTCATGACAACTGTCCAAGAAAAAACCGCGATCGATGACCAGTCGGTTCAGCCTGCTGAACCTTGCGTGATGGTAATCTTTGGCGCTGCAGGGGACTTAACCAAGCGCTTACTAATTCCAGCGCTTTACAACTTAAAACGTAGCAAGCTTTTACCCCAAGAGTTTGCGATCGTCGGCTTTGCTCGCAGCGAGATGAGTAGCGACGATTTCCGCAGCAAAATGAGCCAAGAAATTCAAGAATTTGCCACTGTAGAAGTCGAACCTGAGTTTTGGGACTGGTTCGAGGAGCGCCTGTACTATCTACCCGGCAACTTCGATGAGAAGAATGATTATCAACAACTGAAAGACTTGCTGGCGACTGTTGACCAAGAACGCGGTACTCGCGGTAATTATCTCTATTACCTGGCGACTGCCGACAACTTTTTCTCAGAGATTGTGCAGCAACTAGGTGAAGTGGGTTTGGTGCGTGAAGACTCGGAACATTGGCGGCGAGTGATTATTGAGAAGCCCTTTGGTCATGACTTAGATTCAGCTCGCACCCTTAATAAAGAACTGGCGAAGGTGCTTAAGGAAAGCCAAATTTATCGCATCGACCACTACCTTGGTAAAGAAACGGTGCAGAACATCTTGGTCTTCCGCTTCGGCAATGGAATGTTTGAGCCAATTTGGAGCCGCAATTACATTGACCACATCCAAATCACTGTTGCTGAGACTGTTGGGGTAGAAGGGCGAGGCGGCTTTTATGAAGGCACAGGGGCGCTGCGGGATATGGTGCAAAATCACCTGTTCCAGTTACTAGCGATGACGGCTATGGAACCGCCACTTTCGTTTGACGCTGATGCATTGCGTGATGAAAAGTCTAAATTACTACAGGCGATCGTTCCTTTGAGTGAGGCAGATGTCCTCTCCCACGCTGTCCGAGGTCAGTATGACGCTGGTACAGTCAAGGATAAGTCAGTGTCTGCCTACCGAGCAGAAAACCGAGTCGCGGCTGATTCCAACACTGAAACCTTTGTGGCGCTGAAACTGATGATTGACAACTGGCGCTGGGCTGGTGTGCCATTCTACCTACGTACTGGTAAAGTTATGCCTAAGCGAGTCAGCGAAATCGCTATCCAGTTCAAACGTGTGCCATATTTAATGTTCCGCCAAACTTCCATGGAAGATCTGACGCCGAATCTCTTGGTGCTGCATCTTCAGCCTGATGAAAGGATCAGCCTACAGTTTGGGGCAAAAATCCCTGGTCCGGCTATCCGTATGGATGGCGTGAAAATGGATTTTGACTACGGCGACCACTTTGGCATGACGCCCAGCACAGGCTATGAAACGCTGATCTACGACTGCATGATTGGCGATGCAACCTTATTCCAACGTTCTGACAATGTGGAAATTGGTTGGAGTGCGGTGCAACCAATTCTAGATGTTTGGGAAGCCACACCACCTAGTGACTTTCCCAACTATGCAGCAGGCGGTTGGGGACCGAAGGAGGCAGATGAGTTGCTAGAGCGCGACGGTCGCCAGTGGCGGCAGATTGAGATGGGGTGAGGGAGATGAGGGAGATGAGGGAGATGAGGGAGATGAGGGAGATGAGGG
>CAXTSI010000271.1:0-12340 GCA_964246695.1 uncultured bacterium | reverse complement strand
CCACCCCCCAAACCCAACCCCACCCACGTGGGTACGGGGGGCCCCCTCCGGTTGCCGCCCCCGCACACCACCATTAACCCGTAGGGGCGCGGTTTCCGCGCCCTGACAGCACCATTAAACCGTAGGGGCGCAGTTTCCGCGCCCTGACAATGTGGCGGCTGTATATCATAACAACTACCGAACTTGATATAACTGGCTCTAATGTACCTTCTTCGGACTGTAGTGCGGATGCACCATAAATATCCTTTTCCATCGAAAATTTAGATAATTGACGAGTCGCTGATTTTCATTTTATTTAGTAGGAATCTTTGCTACTTTAGAGTAAAAAGGAAAAAAAGCTATGCCTAACGTCGAAAAAATTAGTGTTGCCTTGACCCAATGCTTGTTGATGTCACTACCTGGTATTTAGAAATGCTGGACCCTGGGCATTTGCGCCCTGCCTTTTCAGACAATCCCAAGCTGGTTGTAACGCGGGCTGAAGTTCCCTCTCCGGAATTGAGTCGATTTCTCTACACTAGTGTAGGCGGTGACTGGTACTGGCTACAGCGTCTGGACTGGACCTACAGCAATTGGCTAGACTACCTAGAGCGTCCAGAGGTACAAACCTGGGTAGCTTACATCTGTGGCACACCCGCAGGCTACATTGAACTAGAAGCACAGTCGGGCAACAATGTCGAGATTGCCTACTTTGGTATCTTGCGGCAGTTTAGGGGGCAGCGGATTGGGGGTCACCTGTTGAGTGTTGGTGTCAAGCAAGCATGGGTGATGGGCGCACAGCGAGTGTGGGTACATACGTGCAGTTTGGATGGACCGTATGCACTGGCTAATTACCAGGCACGAGGCTTTCAACTATATAAGGAGGAGACGCACACCCAGCTCTTGCCAGACGAACCAATCGGTCCTTGGCTTGGTGCATGTCGTTAGTCATTAGAAGCAACTACCTCTTTCGGCTCCTGATATCTTGCACCAAGGTCAAAAACCGGGTTTCTTGCAAGTCGTTAAGTCTGGAACCCTTAATTTATCGTTAAGAAACCCGGTTTTTCTGGTCTTGTTGAGAATGGTGCAAGATGTGAGGCTCCTGCACTTTTACAATTCTTCTACCCCAAGGTTTAAGAACTGAGATGGCAATGATGGCTAAAACAAAGGAAGTTTGAATAATGCCACCGATAAAAACTCCCTTTTGGTCAAACACATACAGGGGATTTTGTAGCGCTTGTAACCGATCTGCTTCAGAAATGGCAGTCATGGCGTTTACCCACGGACCAAGCCAAATAGTGCCAGTGACTATGAGTGTTACCGTTGCAATCCACTTGACAATCACCCAGTAGTGTTTGAAAAATCCCCAAATCGTCAGCCAACAAAGCAACCCACCTGTTAACAGCGATAAGTTGGCAGAGGGGATAATCACAAAGTCATCTAGTAGCTTCAGAATTGAGTTGATGGCGTACAGTTGATCGCCATTGGGTGTATTGCGGTTACTCCAAGCAATAATGACCATGCATAAAGCAGTGCCAAACCAAATTCCGCCAAAGGCGACGTGAGAGGAGAGTAACCAGTTTTTTTGCTTAACGCTTAGTTTCTTCATAGGACTTTACTTGAGAGTGTTTCTTCAGAGTTCGATGTTCATCATTTCGCATCCAAAAAAGTCTCTAAATCAAATTGCGGCATCACAACTACGGTAGCACCGCAATAAAGGCTATAGTTTAAGAAAATTTGCAGTCCGTAGCTATGAAAGAATGGGAGAACGCCAATAATTGTGTCTGCTGAACTTATCAACTCGCGGTTTGAAAGTTGGTACACGTTGGCTGCTAAATTATAGTGTGTCAGTGTGACACCTTTAGGCAAACCAGTTGTGCCACTAGAATAGGGCAAAGCAACCGCGTCTTCTTTTGGATTAATTTGTACTTTTGGTACTGAGTCAAAATTTTCTAAAAGTACAGAGAATGGGATTGCACCCGCAGCGTTACCAAACACAAATACTGATTCAACTTTTGACTGACTAGCGGCTTCTAATCCGCGTTCTAGCAGTTCCGGTACTGTCAGCAAATATTTAGCACCAGCATCATTTAATTGATATGCAAGTTCGCTAGCTGTATAAGATGGATTTGCCGTGCTGCTAACTCCACCTAAAAGGGCGATCGCCTGAAAAGCGATTGGATATTCCAGACAGTTAGGACTATAAATAGCAACTACATCCCCCTTAGAAAAACCCCTTGCAGCAAAACCAGCCGCCACCCTGTTAATTGAGTCTGCTAATTCTCTATAAGTTATCGTTCGACCAGTTAGCCCGTCAATCATCGCTGGTTGAAGAGCGAATTCTATCGCTCGTTGCAAGACAATGGACGTTAGGGGCTGTTCAGGGATGGAGATATTCGGTTCTGTACTGCGAAAAATCATGGGGTTTCCTTAGATAGAGAAAAGTTAGCTTTCCGAACTGGTGTCCCGCTTGCCTTTAGTGTTGACGCTACGTAGCACTAACGCCTGCACGACACCGTTGCTGCCAAATAGATCTTTCACTGCCAGTGTGCAAGCTTCGTTGATTCGGCTTTTCAGCATCAAGGCACACGCAAACAAAGCCCGATCTCGTGGGTTGACAAAGCCCTCAGTAAATAGTATAACTTAACCCAAAAGATGACCGAAGCAAATCAAAGGTACAAGCCCCTAAATTTATTTATGGAAAACGAAAAAAATGTATTTCGAGACACGTAGTGCAAGAAATACTACGTCCTCAATTAGGCCCCTAAATTTATTTATGGGGTTCTTACTTTTGACTTTTGACTTTTGACTTTTGACTTCCCCGAAGGGGCTGACCGTACATAGTGGCTCATGTCACGTTCGCTAATTTTACTAATATTACAGAAAAAGTGAGTTCTGGAGAATTCACTACGCAGTATTGATTCGTATTACCATCATCGTAGAAAAATCTTTTTGTTAGCAAAATGTCTGAGCGTAGTTACGCCATTATAGGAACTGGTGCATTAGGTGGCTTTTATGGTGCCAAACTGCAAAAAGCTGGTTTAGATGTCCACTTTTTGCTGAAGAGTGATTATGAATATGTCAGTAAATCTGGTTTGGTTATTGAGTCAAAAGATGGTGATTTCACCCTAACTCAAGTCAACGCCTACAATGATGTAGAAAAAATGCCACAATGCGATGTGGTGGTGGTAGCACTAAAGACGACACAAAACCATTTATTGCCGCAGATGTTACCTCCTGTTGTTAAAGATGATGGGGTAGTGTTGGTATTGCAAAATGGACTGGCGGTGGAAGAAGAAGTTGCCTTAATTGTGGGCAATGTCAGCATTATTGGTGGGTTGTGTTTTCTCTGTTCCAATAAAGTCGGAGCCGGACATATCCGCCACCTCGACTATGGACAAATTACCCTAGGGGGATATGCGAATGGCTACGATCCTACTGGGATTACAGAGAAGATGCGGCAAATTGCCTCGGACTTGAAGAGTGCTGGGATCTCAATGGAATTAGCTGAAGACTTATTACTAGAGCGATGGAAAAAATTGGTGTGGAATATTCCCTATAATGGACTGTCTGTAATTCTCAACGCTTTTACAGATGAATTAATGTCCAATGTCCACACCCGCAAATTAGTTGAACAGTTGATGTATGAAGTTGCAGCCGGGTCCAAAAGTTGCGGACGCATCATTCCTGATAGCTTCATTCAAACAATGCTGGATTACACCGTCAAGATGAAGCCTTATCGTACCAGCATGAAAATTGACTACGACGAAAGGCGGCCTTTGGAAGTAGAAGCAATTTTTGGGAACCCATTACGGAAAGCGCATTTCTCAGGTGTGGATTTACCGCAGATTAGCTGTATATACCAGCAGCTAAAGTTTTTGGATGAGAAAATAAGAGTGGGAGATTATTGGTGACAGGTTAAGGCTATGATGCATTTGTCAATATACCTATAGGATGGAAATTATGTCAAGATTTGTTTGACAAATTGTCGATAGCGTTCTACGTTATCCATCGGTAATTACCTTAAGGGTACTGCGCCCATAGCGAAGTTCGTGTAGGGGAGCCACAAAGAGTGCGCGGTGAGACAGCCCTGAATTTCGGTTTCCCGACAGAGGGGACAAAGCGATCGCTCTTTCTACCCTTTCAACAACGATTCTGTACCATCAATCCAAACTTCGGTGCCGCTGATGTGACTAGAAGCATCCGATGCTAAGAATAACACTAACTGTGCCACCTGCTCTGATGTTCCCGATTTACCATCAGTTAATGGAATCTTCCCTTCAGGAAACTCCACAGGTTGTTTAATGTGTTCTAAATCTCGTGTTTGAGTATTTTCGCCAATGCTTGTTTCAATAGCACCAGGACAAATCACGTTAACACGAACGCGGTTTTTAGCAAGTTCCAAAGCTACCATTTTTGTAAAGGCGACTTGGGCTGCTTTTGAGCAAGAATAAGCGGTTGAACCACTGTTGCTAAATATGCGCGTACCGTTAACGGAGGAAGTGATAATTATAGAACCGCCCTGGTTTTTCAGGTAAGGCACAGCATACTTAACCGTTAAGAATGTTCCTTTAAGATTGATGTTTATTGTTTGATCCCACTCTTCAGGTGTCAATTCATCAATGGGTGCCCATACACCATTTATACCAGCGTTAGCAAATACAATATCTAAGCGTCCCCACTTATCTATAATTTGCTGGGTTGCTTGTTGCATTTCCTCTGGTTGCGAAACATCGGCAATTAATGGTATTGCTTCACCGTTGTTGCGTTGAATTTCCGAAACAGTTTCTTCTAATTCTTCTTTTGTACGCCCCAGTGCGGCAACTTTTGCACCTTCTTTTGCAAACAACTTTGCTGTTGCCTTAGCGATTCCGGAACCTGCTCCTGTTACAAGGGCTACTTTATCTGAAAGTTGCATAATTTTTTGATTGTTAGTTGTTGGTTGTTAGTTGTTAGTTGTTAGTTGTTGGTTGTTGATTGCTAATGGCTAATTGCTAATTGCTAATTGTGAGTCCAGTCCTGAAGGCGGGTTTCCCGCCGTAGGGAACTGGCGAACCCGAAGGGCTAATTGTTCGTAGCCATTAGCGATTAGCCATTAGCCACTAACCACTAACTATTTAGCTATCTAACATGACGCTTTGTCTTTATTCATACTGCTACTGGCTGAAAGTTTTTCTCTGTCTAATTGCATAGATATTTTAGTAGGAGAAATGCGAATGTAACCGAGTTAACGATTAACTGTTACACTATGGTCTGTCGTGGGAGCGATGACGCTAATAAGAGGAGTCTTGGATACTGCTTTGGTTACAGCAGTAGTCAGCTGCGATCGCCAAAATCACATCTTTAAAGATGACAGTGTTAACTACCACCACACAATTTGAGCGAGTTGCAAAAATAGTCGCCCAACGAGTGGCGCAGCTATTGTGCGCGACAGTTTTTGTCATTGACCAAAATTCGATCGCGATCGCTAGTAGCAACCCTAAACTAGTAGGACTTCACCTCAACCTCATTTGTGGAAAACTTGCGCTTCACTACTTACGGGTTTCGTTATCTTTTGATACACAAGTGGGTGAAGTCATTATCAGTAAACCCCTCAACGGAGAGGTGATTTCTCAGCGGTTGGCACAAGTCATTGTAGAACTGGTAGTTAATCAGACAGCGGTTATTGATGCATTACCCAACCAACACGAGTTAAAGAATAAGTTTATCTACGATTTACTCCACGGTTTGATTGATGACGAGGCAACCGTTCTACGCCATAGCAAAATTTTGGGGTTAGATTTAACACCGCCGCGTGCAGTCATTTTAATCGATGCTGCTGATTACATTTTAGGGAATGGCATTTCTCAAAAGTGTGTACAGGAAACTTTAGATGCACAAGTCCGGCGACGGGCAACTCTAGTTATTGGTAGCCTCGTAAGCTTTTTTCATCTACCTAATGATACAATTTGTGCTTATCTTGGTGATGGCGAAGTGGCGGTGTTGAAAGCGAGTGATACGAAAAACTTGGGTAGCTGGGCGAATCGTGGAGATGTGACACAGTGCAATTCTTCCTGGGCAAATCTTACAGCACTGAAACGGGCGGCTGAGGAGCTATTGACGCGATTGCGGGGTGATACTGACGCATCGATTAGTATTGGCATTGGTCGCTACCACCCAGGAATTCGCTTACTTGCCCAATCGTACCAAGATGCGCGGGCGGCATTGTCTTTGGGCTGTCGCTTTCACGGTCGCAATCAAGTACATTGCCTGGATCAATTGGGAATTGCTGCCTTCATTGGGATTGCGGATGAGCAAACAAAAATTGAATTAGCAACTTATTTGCTGAGTCCTCTTAACCATGAACCGGAATTGCTCAAAACCTTGGATGCTTTCTTTACTGAAGACTGCTGTCCTTCTTCCACAGCAACTCGGCTCTCGATTCACAGAAATACTCTAAGCTACCGATTAGATAAGATTACCTCGCTCACCGGACTTGACCCGCGCCGCTTCGACGATGCGGTGCAGATTCGTCTGGCTTTGCTGTTGCGTAGACTCCGTTAGTTGGTGTAATCGCTGCGATTCTACTACAGCGAAGGGTGTTCGTGACGGAGTTGGCATACTCAGATCTTGCACCATTCTCAATAAGACCTAAAAAACCGGGTTTCTCAACCACAAATAAAGGGTCTCAGCCTTCAATATTTGCAAGAAACCCGGTTTTTGATGCTGGTGCAAGATATCAGCATATCCATTCCACAGCTTTTCCATTAGCTATCAAACAATCACGATCATCAAAACAAAGCATGTAGCCTGTGTCTTGTGACGTAACGCAAAACGGGAAACCAACCGTTTCACTTAGGATAGATGTTAAAGCGCTTCCAGATTTAATTATCCACATATCTTTTTCTTCATCAGGATTGACAAATAAGATGACTTCCTCCTCTCCAACGTAATCTTGTATAAAACTCCAGCCTTTTGAGTCATGGATGGACTGAGTGTTTTTAAGGTTTTGATAGCTCAGTCTCCAAGGAAATTCTGGCTCGGTAGAAAACTTTTCAGCAAGTTTTTTGCGGATTTCAAGCACTTCCCCCGTTTGCAATTTTGAGAGTGTAATACCTAATTCAGAAGCTGCGTTCTCAATCTCGTCAGCAAGATATCCCACAATTAGACTCCTATTTTTTCTCTATTCCACATGAGGAGGGCTTCCCTGCGTAGGCGACTGGTGAGTGACGAAGAGTTTAAAAAAAGGAAGTGAAACATCCTCACGTTTCACTGTAGGGGCGCGGTTTCCGCGCCCTTACAATGCGGTCAATGTGCGTTACCGTAGCTCACTGACGATGTACCCGATCCATTGCCCCAAAGAGAAATGCCTATTGCGGATCAAAGAAGTGACGCTGTTGGTCAATTCATATGGGGTCACACCCTCTATCTCTCGTTCCCGGGCTGCCGCCTGGGAATGCAGTTCAAGGGGCTGCTGCCTCTGGTAAAATTTAGGAGGCGGCAGCCCACAAGACTGCATTCCTACGCAGAGCGTAGTCACGAGGATGTGGGGTTTCACCCTACATTAATTCGCCAACAACATCATTTATTTATGGGGTTCTTACTTTTGACTTTTGACTTCGCCCCCTTGGGGCGCGTGTCCTTTGTATTGCCCCGATCGCACTCAGACGGAGAAAACAAACCTTAACCCCGATACTTGTACCAGCGAATAAATAACTTCTCCAGTTCAATCCAAACAAACATCAAGGCACTGAAGCCAAAGCAAATCGCCAGTTCTGTTGAACTTAGCCAATGAGTGCCGAAGAAATTGCGCAAAGGTTCGATGTAAACTAGCATCAGTTGCAAAACTGTTGTCACCGTCACTGCTGCTAGCAAATAAGGATTAGAAAAGGGGTTTAACTCCAGCGATAACCGGATGTGCGATCGCGCTGCCAAAGCATGACCCATTTGCGCCACACATAAGCTAGTGAACACCATCGTCTTCCAAGCATCTCGATCGCCCTGATACCCAGATGCATGAGTATGGTTGTATGCCCACGACATCAAAGCAATGGTAGTAATGGCAAAGATGATGCCAATCCGGATCATGTAAGACCCCAACCCCCTAGCAAAAATACTTTCACGGGGATTGAAGGGAGGTTGATGCATCACATCCGGTTCAGCAGGTTCCACAGCCAAGGCGAGGGCTGGTAAGCCGTCTGTGACTAAGTTCATCCACAGAATTTGCAGCGGCGTCAGGGGAACACCGCCCAAGCCCATAAGCGGCGCAGCGGCGATGGTCAAGACTTCCCCAATATTGCTACCCAAGATATATTTGATAAAGCGGCGAATATTAGTATAAACGACTCGACCTTCCTCAATCGCGACCACAATCGTGGCGAAGTTGTCGTCTAGCAATACCATGTCGCTGGCTTCCTTACTCACATCGGTGCCGGTGATGCCCATAGCAATACCAATGTCGGCTTGCTTGAGGGCTGGGGCATCGTTGACGCCATCCCCCGTCATGGCGACGGATTGACCGCGCTTCTGGAGGGCTTGCACAATTCGCAGTTTGTGTTCTGGGGCAACGCGAGCAAAGATGCTAACTTGTTCTACTTGTTGCTCAAGTTCCGCTTGGCTGAGTTGCTGCAAATCCTGACCGGTGAGAACGCGATCGCCTAATTTGGCAATGTCCAATTCCATAGCGATCGCAGTTGCCGTCAGTGGGTGATCGCCTGTAATCATCAC
This sequence comes from uncultured bacterium, assembly GCA_964246695.1. Classification (GTDB taxonomy): domain Bacteria; phylum Cyanobacteriota; class Cyanobacteriia; order Cyanobacteriales; family Nostocaceae; genus Stigonema. The sequence continues at coordinate 3,658 of CAXTSI010000271.1, read as the reverse complement.
TGGTCGAATCCCCGCCTGCAGACACTGGTTCACCGCGAGTCTCACCTCCGGTCGTGGGGCATCCAGCATTCCCACCAGCCCTAACCACACCAAATTTCGCTCTGTTGTTTCGTCTGAACTTGACGAAGGAATAGTGTTCAAGGGTTTGTAAGCCATACCCAATACACGCAGACCACGTCCTGCCATTTGGTTATTCTGCTGAAGGATACTAGTTCTCAGCTGTTCCGTTAGAACTTGGGTGTCACTACCCACCTGATACGAAGTGCAACGCTCTAAAATCGCTTCTGGCGAACCCTTCGCGAACATAAGGTATGGGCTTTCCCATTTCCTAGCCTCTGTTTGACAAATCGTACTCATCCGCTTGCGCTCAGAGGAAAAGGGAAACTCTGCCACACGGGGCATCCGACGGCTGAGTGGGTCTTTGTCAACACCTCCCTTACCAGCAAGTACAATCAATGCCCCCTCTGTCGAATCTCCCAGAATCGTCCACTGATTCTGCTCATACTGCAACACCGCGTCATTACACAGCACACAAGCCATCAGCAGTAGGAGCAGTTCTGGTTCCTGTTCTGGTTGGAGTACTGCTTGTGGCTCCGAATCAGAGCCAATGGAGTCAGGCAAATCTGAAACTTCTGACTCAGACCTGAATTCCCCGACCGGAATATAACCCTCACCCGTAACGCTGAAGCTATGACTTGCCGTGTCTACTCGCTGCACAACCATTTTGTTTTGGGTGAGGGTGCCGGTTTTATCTGAGCAGATAGTGGTAACGCTTCCTAGTGTTTCCACAGCTGGCAGTTTGCGAATCAGCGCTTGACGACGCACCATCCTTTGCGTTCCCAACGCCAAGGTAACGGTGATCACAGCAGGCAAGCTTTCTGGCACTACAGCAACAGCAATGCTCAGCGACACTTCCAACAAGTCTTCAATTTGACTTAAACCGAGAGTGAAAATACCGCCCAAAACGACTATGGCAACCAAGAATAAGGAGCCGGACACCAGAACATTGCCTAGCTGGGACAGCCGCTGCTGCAAGGGGGTTGGCTCTGTTTCCACTGCTTGAAGCATCGCGGCAATCCGCCCCAGTTCCGTTTGCATCCCAGTGCCAGTTACAACAACTTTGGCTCGTCCTTGGACGACTTCAGTTCCCTGAAATACCAGATTGAGGCGATCGCCCAGCGACGTCTCGGCGCTCAGCAGTAAGTTTGCCTGCTTATTCACAGCTAGGGCTTCCCCAGTTAAAGTCGATTCCCGGATTTGCAGGTTAGACTCTTCGAGCAAGCGACCGTCTGCCGCAATCTGCACCCCAGCTTCTAAGAGCATCACATCCCCCGGCACTAGTTCCCTGGCTGCTATTTCAACTTGTTTGCCGTTGCGCACAACTCTCACCATTGGAGCTGCTAAGCGCTTGAGAGCCGCCAGGGCTTTTTCGGCTCGGCTTTCCTGAACATAGCCCAGCACCCCGTTCAGGATGACAATGGCAGAGATGGCGATCGCATCCTTAGGAAACCGATTGACCCGCAGATCTAGAATTGCAGAGACTACTGCCACCGCGATCAGCATCAACAACATAATATTTGTGAACTGATCCAGCAGGATAACCCAGGGACTGCGACCAGCTATTTCCGCTAGTTCGTTGGGACCGTGTTCTTGCAACCGCTGTTGTGCTTGTTGGGAGGTTAAGCCAGCAATTGCATCACTATTCAGCAGTGACAGCGTCTGCTCAACTTCCATGCAATGCCATGCTGTCTGTGGCAAAGGAGGGGTAGTGGTGCGTGAACTAGTCGGCATGTTGTTTAGTGACGCGGTCAAAAAAATTGCCCATGTCCAGAATTTACCTCTTAAAAGTCGAAAAATCGGGCAGAAATCGGGCAGAAATCGGGGAGGAAGTTCAGCACCCGCCAACATATTTTACGATTTGCTTTGAAGCGGAATCTTGACCGTAAATGTCGTACCAATACCCACCTCGCTCTCCAGAAAAATTTCCCCTCCATGAACATCCAGACACTTTTTAACCACAGTTAGCCCTAGCCCTGTGCCAACGATATCTCCAACATTTGTGCCACGATTGAAAGGCTCAAACAGTGACTGTTGATTTTCTAAGGAAATCCCAATACCTTCGTCTTTAATCTGAAAAATCACTGCTTCTAGTGAACAAATTAAGATGAAATGAATATTCTTCCCTTTATGTGAATACTTAATTGCATTCCCGAGCAAATTACTGAGAATTGAGTACAGCAACTTTTCATCTAAATTGGCATGGGTACATTGACCGAGACTAAAAAATTTAATTTGATGCTGCGTTTCACTACCTAACTGGATATCTTCTACTAAATTGAGACAAAATGCTTCCAGATCCATAAGTTCTGGTTGGCATTCCAGCTTTCCTGCTTCCGCCCTTTCTATGGTGAGGATATCTGTTAGTAACTTGGTCATTAGCTTAGCTGAAGATTGAATACGTTGTAAATTTTTGAGTTGCTTCGATGTCCATTGCTGAGTATTTTCTGCGAATAATTGAGCCGACCCCAAGATGATACTCAAAGGTGTGCGAAATTCGTGGGAAACCATTGAAAAGAAGCGAAGCTTCAGGTCGCTGAGTTCTTTTGCCTGGGCTAAATGACGCTGAATAGTTTCTGCTTGTTGGCGTTTGACCATTTGTCTGTAAAGCAGGGCATACACTCCAAACAGAATCACAAAGCTCAAAAATGTCCCAAGTAATTCGATCAGCATTCTGTAGCGGATATTGGACTCGGACTGTCCCACCGACATCTCTAACAATTTTTCCTCATCGCTTTGCATTTGGGCGATGACGATCCGGAGTTGATCCCGGTTTCTCTTGCTTTGGGCAATTAGTTCGGCGCGATCTGATATCGCAGATTTGCTGGATTGGTACAAGTCGATAGACTGTTTAAACAGAACTCGTCTTTGTGAGAGTAAGGATTCCAGAGTCACAAGTCGTCGTTGTTGGCTTTGATTCCCAGCTGTCAGTTGCCGCAGCCTTTTGATTTTGGGGTCAATACTTTGAATTGCGATGTTGTAACGTTTTAACTCTGACTCATCGCTGAATAGAATATACCCTCGCTGGTTGGATTCAGTATCTGTCAAAATAACAAAGACACCTGTGAGGTTTTTGAGAACTTCATGGGTGTGCTTCACTCGATCGGCACTCTGAATTAATTTAATTGCGTTTTGGTAAGAGATGATGCTGTCAATGCCTATCAGCAGCAATGCCAGACCAAACCCGACCCCATTCCATTTTCCCACGAGAGACCACATCATGGAAGACTGAGTTTCAGATCTGACTTGAGTCGGGGGTGCAGATTTTTGCGATCGCCAATTAGCCAACTTCCGGAAAGTTACCATTACCAACTTTAGCATGCCCGCTTCCTCCCCGATTTATCCCCGATTTATCCCCGATTTTTCAACTTCTTTTAGGTAATCTCAAAGGATGGACAATCTAAAGTTTCTCTACTCAGATCTTGCACCATTCTCAATAAGACTTAAAAAACCGGGTTTCTCAACCACAAATAAAGGGTCTCAGCCTTGAATATTTGCAAGAAACCCCTTCGGGTTCACCAGTCGCCTACGGCGGGAAACCCGCCTACAGCGCTGGATTCACCGGTTTTTGATGCTGGTGCAAGATATCAGTCTATTCAAA
>CAXTSI010000270.1:0-12349 GCA_964246695.1 uncultured bacterium | reverse complement strand
CATCAATGGTTCACAGTTTTTAAACATTTGGGGATCGCCTATTGGGCATGGGGCATAGGGCATAGGGCATGGGGCATGCCCCATACCCTACACCCTAGGGTAAAATTTTTAGTATATGTTTACTACTAAAAAAACAAAGGACGCTTCAGCCCACAGCTAGAAGCAGTAAGCTAAGTATTATGCATGTTGGAAAATACGAGAGCCAACAAGCTTAGACTTGGCAAAAAGTGAATGGAGGGTCCAATATGGGACTAATTGACCGTATGCAGCGTGTGATTCGCGCCAACCTTAACAGTTTTATGAGCAGTGCGAATGATCCAGAAAAACGAATGGAAGCAGTCGTCATGGAAATGCAGGATAATCTGCTGCAATTGCGACAAGCGGTAGCGCAAGCGATCGCCACCCAAAAACGCACACAACGGCAGGAGGCTCAAGCACAATTAACAGTAGAGGAGTGGTATCGTCGTGCCCAAATGGCTTTGCAACAAGGCAATGAACTTTTAGCAAGGGAAGCTCTTACTAAACGTCGAGCCTATCAAGAACAGCTTTCAACCCTCTCAACTCAGATTGAGCAGCAAAAAACTCTGGTGGATAAACTGAAACAGGATATGCGGACCCTAGAGCTAAAAATTGCCGAGGTAAAAACTAAAAAAGATATGTACATTGCTCGCGCCCGGTCTGCCGAGGCGTCATATAAACTACAGGAAATGTTGAGCGGGGTTTCCAGTTCAAACCAATTGAATGCCTTTGAGCGCATGGAAGAAAAAGTTTCACAACTGGAAGCCCAAACAGAAACAATCGCTCTTCTCGATACAGATGAGCTGCAACAGCGGTTTGCTTCGTTAGAATCAAGTAATGGTATTGAAGCCGAGTTGACAGCAATGAAGGGGCAGCTTTTAACAGGCATTGACCACACACATAAGTAGCTATGAAATAGTAAAAAAGCTAAATACCACAAGAAACGTGCGTAAATCGCAAAAGGAAAAATAAAGTTATGGGATTATTTGATCGTATCAAACGAGTAGTCAGTTCTAACCTCAACGAATTGGTAAGTAAAGCCGAAGACCCCGAAAAAATGCTGGAACAAGCCCTTGTGGAAATGCAAGAAGACTTGGTACAGCTGCGTCAAGGAGTTGCTCAGGCAATTGCTGCCCAAAAACGCAGCGAAAAACAGTATAATGATGCCCAAAATGAAATTAACAAGTGGCAACGCAATGCTCAGTTAGCGCTGCAAAAAGGTGACGAGAACTTAGCACGACAAGCACTGGAGCGGAAAAAGACTTTTAATGAAACAGCAAATGCACTGAAAGCTAGCTTAGATCAGCAAACCACTACTGTTGAAAATCTTAAGCGCAACTTAATCCAACTGGAAAGCAAAATTTCTGAGGCAAAGACCAAGAAAGAAATGCTCAAAGCTCGGATTACCGCCGCCAAAGCCCAAGAGCAACTCCAAGGCATGGTGCGTGGTATGAATACCAGCAGTGCAATGGCAGCATTCGAGCGGATGGAAGAAAAAGTCATGATCCAAGAAGCCCGGGCTCAGTCGGTGGGAGAGTTGGCTGGTACAGATTTGGAAAGCCAATTTGCCGCTTTGGAATCTGGTAGCGACGTAGACGATGAATTGGCAGCTTTGAAAGCGCAGATGATTCTGCCGCCAGGAGGTTCACCCAATCCATCACACGCACTACCGCCGCAACAAACCTCTGCTCCCAAATCTCCGGAAGTGGTTGATGCCGAGTTGGATTCGCTACGCAAGCAATTGGATCAAATGTAAAATTTGGATAAAACTTGTTGGTGCTAGTCCCACGCCTGTAGGTAGTGGGATTTTGCATCCTTTGTTATTGGTAATTGGTCATTTGTTTAATACTAATGACCAACTACCAATTAGTAACATATTGGGATAAAGTATTGTGTGTGCCAACGCATGATAGATGCCACCTGATGGAGATCTACAATGAGTAAGGGTGTGATAACCATAACTGATGCTGAGTTTGAAACAGAAGTGTTGCAAGCCGATATGCCAGTATTGGTTTACTTTTGGGCTTCTTGGTGCGGACCTTGTCAATTGATGTCCCCAGCGATTAACTTAGCTGCGACTACATACAGCGATCGCCTCAAAGTGGTCAAAATCGAAATTGACCCTAACCCAGTCACCGTTAAACAGTACCAAGTGGAAGGTGTACCAGCTCTCAGGCTGGTTCAAGGAGACAAGCTGTTAGCGTCTGCTGAGGGAGTGATCGGCAAAGACAAATTAATCAGTATCTTAGATCCTCACCTAAATTAGTCAGTGGTTAGTCGTTAGTAGTTAGTGGTTAATTGCTAATGGCTAATGGCTAATGGAAGACTGGCAATGAACCCTTCTGGTTCGCCATAAAGCTTGGTGCAGTCGCCGTGAGTAGCGGGAAATCCTCATAGGCGCAAGCTCACTCACAATTAGCAATTAGCAATTAGCAACCAACACCCGACAACTAACAACTAACAACTAACAATTAACAACTAACAATTCAAATGCAATTTGCCCAGCGTTTACAACCCCTAAAATCTAATGTATTTGCTGATATGGACACAGCCAAGGCTAAAGCTTTGGCTGCTGGTGTACCGCTTATTGATTTGTCATTGGGGTCTTCCGATCTGCCAACCGAGGCGCATGTGATTGAGGCGATCGCCCAGTCTCTTAAAGATCCTCGTACCCACGGCTATTTGCTGTTTAATGGCACTCAAGCGTTTCGCCAAGCAGCAGCCTACTGGTATGAGCAAAAATTCGGCATGACTGTTGACCACCAAACTGAAGTGCTACCTTTGATTGGCTCCCAAGAAGGCACGGCGCATTTACCCCTAGCAGTACTTAACCCAGGAGATTTTGCTCTGTTGCTCGATCCGGGTTATCCCTCCCATGCAGGAGGAGTTCACCTAGCTGGCGGTCAAATATACACCATGCCTCTACGGTCAGAGAACGATTTTTTACCAGTGTTTGCGGATATTCCTACACCTGTATTACCCCAAGCGCGAATGATGGTGTTGAGCTATCCTCACAATCCTACCAGTGTGATCGCACCTTTATCCTTATTTCAAGAAGCTGTTGCCTTTTGTCAGCAACATAATCTCATTTTGGTTCACGATTTCCCCTACGTAGATTTAGTATTTGAAGAGAGTAGGGAGTGGGGAATAGAGAGTGGGGAGTGGGGCAAAAATATTCCCCATTACCCATCCCTCGCTCCCTCTATTCTGCAAGCCGACCCAGATAAAACCATCTCAATTGAATTTTTCACTCTTTCCAAGTCCTATAATATGGGTGGCTTCCGCATTGGCTTTGCCATTGGCAATGCTCAGTTGATTCAGGCATTACGTCAGGTAAAAGCAGCAGTTGATTTTAATCAGTATCAGGGGATTTTGAATGGCGCGATCGCTGCTCTTACTGGTCCTCAAGCTGGAGTCAAAGCTGCTGTAGCTACCTTCCGCCAACGGCGAGATGCCTTCATCAGCGCTTTACACCACATTGGCTGGCATGTTTCCCCTCCTAAAGCAACAATGTACATCTGGGCAAAGTTGCCGGAACCTTGGAGCAAAGATTCTGTCAAATTTTGTACTCAGTTAGTGGAAAAAACTGGAGTAGCCGCTTCACCCGGTGCTGGTTTTGGCAAATTTGGAGAAGGGTATGTCCGCTTTGCCTTGGTACATTCCCCACTTGTCCTACAGACTGCTGTGGAAAGAATTGCTAAGTTCCTTTAGTGAAGTAGCTACTAATTTTGTTTAAGTAATTAAACTTAAAAAAAATCATAGGTACTGGTCTTATTTGTAACCAGCATTTATTCAGAGTCTCAAGAGGCTATGCTCTATCACATCTCCCAGTCTGTCCAATAATTCTCAAAGAAAGCACTCCCTTACCCCATTGCTTTTTAGGGAATGGGGGAATTTTTATCTAGAAAAACTTGTTATTATACCACAAATCTAAAAAAAATAACTCAATCAAAGTAAACTTTTTCCAAAGCTTATATTTTGGTTTAATATTTTTATACATATCTAATATCATGTTCGAGTGAACACTTGTATGAAGTTTGTAGTTGCGCTTTAGGGCGCAACTACGACCAATTTAATTTACAACTAATTATCCGACCTTGATATAAGAATGTTAATTTCTTAATTGCTCTGAATATATTTCATCAAAATTTATATTCAGTTAAGAATTTTGCCACCGCTATAGTGTAAATTTTGACAAGCTCAATAAGTGTTGACATAATATTATAGGTAAAAATGACAGCACAAATATTTCCCATACAGCAAAAGCCCCTGCCAAGCCAAAGTAAACGAATTTTGCTAATCGAAGACAATCATGTTAATAGGATGTTGCTGAGCGACTATCTGACTTACTGTAATTATGAAGTCCAAAGCTTGCCAGAAGCATCTAATGTTTTCTCAACTATAGATCAATTCCAGCCAGAGTTAATTTTATTAGACTTGAAATTACCAAATATCGATGGTTATTTACTGCTAGAACAAATTCAGCAGAAACCACATCTCTCCAAAATACCGATCATTGTAGTTTCAGCTTTTGCTTTTCAAGCAGATCAGGAACGAGCTATAAGACTTGGCGCTCGTCGTTACTTTGTTAAACCTGTAAACCTCAGAAACCTGATGATGGCAATTGAAGAAGAGTTAGCTTATCAGCGCATATAACCTTTGAGAAGGAGGCATAAATTTATTCAACTTTTTGTTGGGTAATGAACTCCTCAACATTCTGACTAAGGCTTTGTACAGAACTGCCAATTTTGTTAATTTTAAGTTGTAACTGTGCAAACAGCAAAGTTGCTGTTTGCAGCTCGTTGAGTGTTTCAGACATTTGGTGACGATACCGAGACTCAAAGTCTTGCAAATTCATTATTTTCCTCAGGTAAAAATATATTGACTAGATGCAATAGTAATAACTAATAAATTCAATTACATAAATCCGTTCATTCTCTGAAAATTTGTGTTCGCACAAAAATTAAGAATATTCTCTATTAATAGTTGATTTTTATAGCATTTTTACAGGCTTAATCAAAATTTTATCATAAGTTAAAATAAATATGAACCTCTCCCTGACTGTCATCAAATCACGTATCTTCTTCTTGACGAAAAGATATCAAGCAATTTGCTTGATATATGCTTTATTCCTTGATTTTAAAAAAACTTACAGCAATTACGGTAAATAGACCACATTGTAGGGGCACAACATTGTTGTGCCCCTACAAGAGCGTCTGTGGTTCAAATAGATGAAATTTGCTGTAAATATTTTTTGAGTGAGAAAAGTGGCAAAAAAGTAAGATTGAAGAGTGTTAATTGAGAAATTTCTTGAAGATTAGCAAGGCAAATAATAGGTCGAATTAATAAATTATTAGTGGTTCGTAGTTGCGCAGTCAGCGCCTTCTCCTGTAGTCGCCGCGCCAGGGACGTCATTCTAGAATGGGTACGCAGAAACGAGAGTTTGGTAAAATAGTTGTTTTTTTCTCGCCTATCTACTAAAACGACTGCTAATAGCTAATAGCTAATGGTAAAAAAGCAATTAGCGACCAATGTTTTTTCACGAATCATTTAGGATTGCTATAGCAGTCCTAAATAATTTGTGAACGCGGAGAAACCCGGTTTCGTAAAAGTTACCGGGTTTCTTGCACTTGAAATTTTCACAAATCTGCGGAGGATTGCTATATCTATAGGAAAAATTTAAAATCAACACAAAATCACAGTAATTTTACTTAAAATAGATATAGGTAGATTGAAAAAGCCAAACTCGGGTTGTGAAAAAGTCGGCTCAAACAGTACCACTAGTTAAAGATCCAGAACGCCTAGAAAGCCGTCTGGTGGAAATTCCGCCGGAACCAGGAGTTTATTTTATGCGGGATGGAAGCGATCGCATCATATATATAGGTAAATCGCGGAAATTGCGGTCGCGTGTGCGTTCCTATTTCCGAGAGTCCCAAAAACTGAGCGATCGCATCGCCACAATGGTAAAGCAGGTGACAGAAATTGAATTTATCGTCACCGACACAGAAGCTGAAGCTTTAGCGCTGGAAGCAAACCTCATCAAGCAGCACCAGCCGTATTTCAACGTGCTGCTTAAGGATGATAAAAAATATCCATACGTTTGCATCACATGGTCAGAAGACTATCCTCGGATTTTCATCACTCGTAAACGTAAACAGGGCAAAGAAAAAGATAAATTCTACGGTCCTTATACCGATGCTCGCCTACTGCGAGAGATATTGCACTTGTGCAAGCGGATCTTTCCCCTAAAGCAACGACCTCAACCACTATTTAAAGACCGTCCTTGCTTAAATTACGATTTAGGACGCTGTCCGGGTGTGTGTCAACAACTGATTTCACCAGCAGAATACCGCAAAACCGTACACTCATGTGCGATGGTGTTCCAAGGTCGGACTCAGGAACTTATTGATACTTTAACTCTTCAAATGCAGAAAGCTGCGGAGGCGCTGAACTTTGAGTCGGCGGCGCGTGTTCGCGACCAAATTACCGGGTTGAAGTCGCTGAGTGCGGGACAAAAAGTATCCCTACCAGACGATACAGTTTCACGGGACGCGATCGCCCTGGCAGCAGACGAACAACACGCTTGCATCCAATTATTCCAGATTCGTGCTGGGCAATTAGTAGGGCGATTAGGATTTGTGGCGGATGCGAAAGCTGAACCAGGAGCAATCTTACAACGCGTCTTAGAAGAGCATTACCAAACCGCTGACTCAGTAGAAATTCCGATAGAGATTTTAGTGCAGCACGAGTTGCCAGATGCGGATCTGTTGGCGGATGTATTGACTGGGCGTAAAGGTAGAAAAGTTACGATTTTGACTCCCCAACGGCAGACAAAAGCTGAATTAATTGAAATGGTGGAGCGAAATGCTGAATATGAATTGCAAAGAATGCAAAAATTGGGCGATCGCAATCAACAAGCAACGCAAGATTTAGCTGCGGTTCTGGACTTACCCGACTTACCCCACCGCATTGAAGGTTACGACATTTCCCACATTCAGGGTGCAAATGCAGTCGCCTCCCAAGTCGTGTTTATCGACGGTTTACCTGCAAAGCAGTACTATCGTCACTATAAGATTAAAAATCCTACTGTAACGGCAGGACACTCAGATGACTTTGCCAGTCTTGCCGAAGTTATCCAGCGTCGTTTCCGTAAGTATGCTACAGATCCGCAATTACCGCGAGCGGGTGATGCCGATTGGCCTGATTTAATCGTGATCGATGGTGGTAAAGGTCAGCTATCATCTGTTGTCGCTGTTTTGCAAGAGATGAATTTATTAGAAGACTTGCGAGTTGTCAGTCTTGCTAAGCAAAGAGAGGAGATTTTTTTACCGGGAGAGTCACAACCACTGGAAACTGATGCCGAACAACCAGGGGTGCAACTGTTGCGGCGGTTGCGGGATGAGGCGCATCGGTTTGCTGTGAGTTTTCACCGACAGCAGCGTAGTGATAAATTGCGGCGATCGCGTTTAGATGAAATTCCGGGGTTGGGACACCATCGGCAAAAGCTGCTTTTAGGGCATTTTCGCTCGGTTGATTATATTCGGCAAGCAACACCTGTACAGCTGGCTGAGGTGGCGGGAATTGGGCCGCGTTTGGCTCAAGAAATTTACGATTATTTTCATCCTGCTTGAGTTATATCATGTCCGTGTAGCGGTTATTATATGAACCCTCACCCCGCCAAGAGGGCACCCCTCTCCCAAGCATGGGAGAGGGGACGGGGGTGAGGGCTGGATATCTTAACTGTTTATACGGACATGATATTATATCATGTCCGATCAATCGCCCATAATAAAACTTGTTTGTAGTCAGGACGTCCGTCCTTGCTTAAGAGCGCAAGAGGACTGAAGTCCTCACTACAAACTTATTAAGGTTATTTAACCGGACTTGATATTAGGCGTGAAAGTAGCGAGCCTGAGATCTTGCGATTCGTGTGTTTACAGGCGTATGCTTTCAACGGTGGCGATCGTGACGCGATCGCGACCCTCCTTTTTGGCTTGGTATAGCGCTGCGTCAGCTGCTCTTAGCACCTCCTTTCCAGTCAGTCCATGTTCTGGGAAGCAAGCCACCCCTAAGGAGAGCGAGATCCTACCGAGCATCTGATGGCGATGCTGCACATTTAAGTGATTAGCTCCTTGGCGCAGTAGCTCTGCTCGCGATCGGGTCACATCTAAACATGCTTCCGGCAGAATTAGCGTCAACTCCTCACCCCCGTAACGACAGGCAATATCTGACCCCCGGATATTGCGAAGCAAGAACTGACCCAATTCCTGCAGCATGAAATCACCAGCCTCGTGACCAAAGGTGTCATTAAATCGCTTGAAGTGGTCAACGTCAAGCATGATGATTCCTAAAGATAGCTGTTTGCGTTCGCATCGGTGTACTTCCCGTTCCAGGGATTCCTCCAGGTAGCGCCGATTGAATAGACCTGTGAGCGGGTCACGAATACTCTGTTTCTGTAGCGTTTCGCGCAGTTTTAAGTTCGCCAAAGACAGCGCGATGTGTTCAGCAACCGCAGATGCCAGATGTTGTTTGGTTTCTGTTAATTGTCCCAATGTTTGTGAACTCAAATACAGCACGCCCAACGATTCCCCTTGCGCCATCATCGGCACGCAGAGTGATTCAGCAGGTGATGAGTCTTGATGTATATGTTTGCATACCAATCCCCTGTGCGTGTCTGACACCCGATGCTCCCGACCCCGCCGCAGCGCCCAGCACTGATCGGGTGTGAACATTTCTTGGCTGGAAAGTGGTGGAGAACCCCAACTGGCAACGGCTTCGACCAGGTTGTTTGAGGCAGTGATTAAAAAAATCCCGCCTTTTGCCTCAGGGAATAGGGGTTGTATTAACGAGGGGAGTACGCTGTAAGCTTCCGTGACCGTGAGGCAAGCTTGCAGGATATCGCTCATTTGACCGAGCAGGGCGATCTCACGGTTGCGCTGTTCTAGTTCGTTCACCCAGCCAGTGAGTTTCTCGTTGGCTTGAAAAAGTGCTGCCTCAGATTGCTTGCGTTCAGTGATGTCCTTCATAAAGCAGTAGTGTCCGATGAATTTCTGCTGCTTGTCATAGGCACTAACCATCATCAGTTCTTTGAAAAAGACAGAACCGTCTTTACGCAGCCCTCTTGCCGTGACTTGCACCTTGCCATTGGTTAGCATATATTGGTAAGCGGTCATAACATTTTCAAGCTCTTCCGGGTGTACCGTCGGTTGCCATTCCATGCCGATCATCTCTTCGGGCGTGTAACCAACCATGCTGGCATAGGCTTTGTTGACAGAGATGTAGCGCCCTTGCGTGTCTAACTGTGCAATTCCCTCCACAGCATTTTCCAGCGCAATGCTCATTTCACGCACTTCTTCCTCTACCTGCTGGCGTTGTGTGATATCAATTGCCACGCCCCCAAGCAACTGTTGCCCAGAAATATCGTGGAAAGGGAACTTGAAAGACAACCAATGGCGGAGACATCCATCTGGGGTGGGAACAGTTTCAACTAACTCTAGGGTTTTACCAGCAGCGAAAACAGCCCTGTCATTTTCACGGAACTGCTGAGCTAATTCCTCCGGCCAGACGTCGAAATCCGTTTTCCCTAGCCAATCCGTCATTCTGATGTTGAGACATCGCTCGAACGGCTCGTTGAGATAAACGAAGCGCCCCTGTTCGTCCTTCATGAAAGCCACTGCCGGACTGTTGTTCATAAACGCCTTAAAGCGTTCGTCGCTTTCAAGTAGTGCCGCCTCTATGCGCTTGCGCTCTGCAATTTCACGTTCCAGTTCTTTGTTGGTAACAGACTCTTGCTGCTTCTTGTTTAGTGTCTTTTGAGCCAGATGAACTGTCAACGCCAGCAGCCAAGCCATCAACAGTCCCCCAACCAACACCACTTGCGGGAGAGGGGATTGCGCTAAAGTTAGCAACTCAGGTTGAGGCCAGACCCGCACGCGCCAAGTGACGCCATAAAGATTAATTGTCGTCTCCTGACCCCATTCCTGAGAGTGTTGCCTGGTGACAACGTTGCGGCTGTAGATTTCTTCCTCACCGTCGAACACGGTAATTGAGTACCCGCGCCTAAGATTTTCTTCTCCTTGCAAGATGGTGTTAAGCAATCTCCGATATCGAAAGACACCGACGATGAATCCCCGAAAATCTTCACCTTGAAAGATTGGTACGTAAGCCAGAAACCCCTTGCCACCCTGAACTAGACTTATGGAGCGCGTGGCTGTGACTTGATGCCGATTTCTCGCAGCATCCATTGCAATTCGTCTTCGTGGCTCCCCTGCGACGTTTAGATTTTGAGCAGCTTCGTTTCCTGCTAATGGCACAATCCAACGGATGTGGAACGAGGGGTCTGCCCATTCAATCGCCTGGAAACCTTTTTCGTCGCTCACATCAGACTGAGCATCAAATTCCCACTCTCGTTTTGGTGTTCCGCCCCGGATCTCCCAACGGTTAGCCATCCTCTGTAGCGCATTGATCCGACTTTTCAACTGCGCCGCGACTACATTGTTCACGTTTGATGATTCCAATTGAATCATCTGCTCAATGTGAGTGCGTTCCTGGTCAATTAGTGCCTGCCATACGAATAGAGTAGCTGTTGAAATGCCGACCCCAACAAGAATCGGCAGCCATCGTAGTGCGGTGGAAATTCTGGCAACAATCGCTACTCGTTTCCACCTGGGTGCAGCTAATTTCTCTTTAGGAATCGTCAGGGGCATTAGGCTTGAGTTCCTTCCTTTAGTTATCGCTTCACGGCTGGTCAGGTCAGGTAAGAATTTTAGGTTGTGTAGAGACGCGAAATTTGAGCGTAAGCGCCGACACGAGTGTCTCCGACGCCCTTCGGGTGACGCGTCTCTACATAGGTTAAACAACTACTGAACCGTATTGAAATATAAACCACTTTTGTTAATAAATACTGTTGATAAAACGAGTAAAAAATAGTTTGGCAAAGTATTTTTTACTAGAGATATTAGTTGACATCCATCTAGGGTATTTTAATCACAAGTAAGTGAAATAGAGAAGTCCACAATGACAAAATCAAAAGTATCCATTTTTTGTAAAAGCCTGGATACTTTTCAAAACAAACATACAAAATAAATTTAACCTTACCTCTACTATTAGTCCTGCGAAACTTCACTGAAGTTTCACCCAATTTACGCTTCGCCGCCAAATTACTTAAGTGAATGTACCGTCGTGGACAGTCGAGGTGGGAATTGAGTGAGAATCATATCAAACCGGTTGATTGCACATGGTATTTGTAGGGGCACAGCACTGTTCATTGGTGTCAACTTAAGACGAAATCTGTTTCGCTGCACGGTTTTGCCCTCACCCCTGTCCCCTCTCCCAAGTCTGGGAGAGGGGAGTCAGTCCTCTTATCCCCCTTCTCCCAATTTGGGAGAAGGGGTTAGGGGATGAGGGCAACCTTTAAATGCTTGGCTTACTTAGCTTTTACGTTAAGTTGACACCAATGAGCACTGCTGTGCCCCTACCATTTGTGTGTTCATTTAACCGGATTTGATCTCAAACCGATCTGTAGACGCGCCACCTAAAGGTGCAAGATAATTGACTATTTCTTAGTTGCTCTCAGTTGTCCACAAGCAGCATCGGCTTCTAAACCACGGGAGTAGCGAACGCTAACAGCGATGTGTTGTTGTTTAAGGACTTTGACAAAGGAGGCAATGCGATCGCTGTTGGGACGTTTGTAGTCGGCTTCTTGAATGGGATTGTAAGGAATCAAATTAACATGACTCTGGAATCCCCGCAAGTGTTGCGCCAATTCTAATGCATGTTGTGGCAAATCGTTCACACCAGCCAAGAGAATGTATTCAAACGTTACACGGCGTCCTGTGATTTCCACATATTCCCGACATTCAGTCAGCAAATCTTGTATAGGATAAGAGTGAGCGCTGGGAATGAGTTGTTCCCGTAGTGCTTGGTTGGGTGCGTGGAGACTAACGGCGAGAGTGACTTGCAAATGGTGTTGTGCCAACTGGCGGATGCGATCGCGAATACCTACAGTAGAGACAGTGAGCGATCGCTGTCCAATACCCACGTCTTGATTGAGGGATTTGATCGATCCTAGGACATGATCTATATTCAACAACGGTTCACCCATGCCCATAAATACGACATGGCTAACCCGTTGCTGGAAATCTTCCTGAACTGTTAACACCTGATCGATAATTTCATGACGTGCTAAATTGCGCTTGTAACCTCCTTTACCAGTAGCACAGAAATCACACGCCATCGGACAACCTACTTGAGTAGAGACGCAAACCGTCAAACGGGATTTTGGATTTGGGATTTTAGATTTGGGATTTTCTCCCCCTACTCCCCCTACTCC
>CAXTSI010000269.1:0-12365 GCA_964246695.1 uncultured bacterium | reverse complement strand
GGTTGAGAAACCCGGTTTTTTAGGTCTTGTTGAGAATGGTGCAAGATATCAGTAATCAAACTTGCTTGCAGACACTGGTAGGACATCAAGATAGGCTTGACTGCGTAGTTTTCAGCCCCGTTAGCGCAGCGTCCCCTTTGGGGATTGCAAACATAGTTGCCAGTGCTAGTTGCTGAGAAAACCTCAGAGTTTTGATTTCAAACAAACCCAAACATTATCGCATCCGGCGGTTGGCGTCATGCACAGTGCTATTGGCTAAGTTGTGTGGGAAAATCTGCTCCAATCACAATCGTGACATCCGACCAGATGTCACCTGCTGCCGTTACCTGCATGTGCCCCAGACCCAGCAATCTTTGCACGAGACTAGCATCTTCTGGATTACCGTGTTGAGCAATAATTTGAGTTTTACTGGCAGATTCAGCACTCAAATCAATCTCATGGTCAGTCATATGAGCATTACTGAACCCCTGTTTCCGAAGAATTGCAATTGCACGCTTCCCTAACTCTGGTTTACCTGTGGCATTGGCAACGGCAACTCTCAGTTGACTTGGTGAAACTTTCTTTGCCACATTCTCTTTCCCAGATTTATTCTTGACATCAAAGTAACGAGCTAGGATAGGTGCTGCCGCTTGAGGATTTGCAATCCAGTAGCTTTTGGGATATTCATTCCGGCGGCTGTATCGACCGGGCAGCATGAGAAAGTTGTTCCGCTCCCGGTCATTGGTTAACGTGGCATGGGCTATTGCCAACATTTCATCTAACGACAAGTCAGTATCAATATTTGACTGCGCGATCCGTAAAATCTCTGGCAACTTAGAGATCGTTTCAGGTTGTAGCAGGGTGCGCTGGATTGCCTTGAGGACTTCTTGCTGCCGCTGCACTCGCCCAATATCTCCTAACTTGTCATGGCGAAAGCGGACATACTCTTCCATATGCTTACCATTCAGCTTTTGCCGACCTGGCATAAAGTGAATATTCAAGTGTTGGGCGTTGTCCACATAGTCCATCTGCTTGGGAACGGTCACTTCTATACCACCTAATGCATCTACCAAATGAATAAATCCATTTCTGCTGAGTCTGATGTAGCGGTCAATGGGAACGTTTTCCAGCTGACGGCTGACAGTTTGAGCCGCAAATGCTACTCCACCCCGCCAGTTGGCACTATCGATTTTAGCGACACCTACTCCTGGTAACCGCACTAAGGTATCTCGGGGAATCGAGAGGACATTGATTTGATGGTTATCCGGCTTGAACCGTACCAACAGCATGGTGTTAGTATTACTTGAGAGGGCTTCAGTCGAAGTAGCGTTGGTACTTAAGTGCGGATGGTCGAAGTTGTCGTCGTTGTCAATGCCCAAAATCAAAAGATTGACAGGGTGAGTCAGGGTAGCCGGGAGAATATCAGTAAGGTTTTGGGGGCTATTAGGCAAGTGAGTTCCGGCTGAACCTTGTTGTAGGGGTCTACTAGAAAGAGATAGTGCCAAGAGTGTACCCAACGTTGCAAACAAAGCCGCCGCCCCACCCAATGCCAACCCAAGCATTAGCCAAGGTCTGTGCAATGGCGATACTTTCTTTGTTGTCTCAAGCCGAACAGTATTTGACTGAAATGGGTGTTGTTCATCAGATTTTCTCTCTAACATTGACTTCCTCACACACGTTAATCAGGCTTGTCATCATTAAGGTTAATTCAGAAACCCCGGACCGGATTTGCCCCTCCTGAATTTGCTCGCTGACCTCTTGAGACTTTCACAAGAACACTTCTCTAAAAATCGACGTACCTATCCAGGTTTTTGTTCACTTGAGAATTTTCCACTTATACGGCATGCTGCTCCTCAGATCTTGCACCATTCTCAATAAGACCTAAAAAACCGGGTTTCTTAACGACAAATAAAGGGGATCAGCCTTCAATATTTGCAAGAAACCCGGTTTTTGATGCTGGTGCAAGATATCAGGCTCCAGAAAGAACAATACTTGTTCGAGTAAATATTTTTATAACATTTTCATAATTAAAAGAGTACAAGGTTTTCAACAGTGGCTAGCTCCATTTATCTTTCCCTTAATGGTCTGCATTCAGGAAATGAGTGCTCGCATTGGTTTGGTGACTCGCCAGATCCAGAATAATTGTTCTTAAATATACACTCATAATGCGCGCTGCCTCACTGCTCCGCGTCTACGCACCTCCTCAGACCTTGTTAGTTTCCGGTCATGGCGTATTTGAGAGGCTTTAGGGGACAATCAACACCGAATTTAAACAACCACAGTTGAGGGCAAGCGGGTATGATTGTTAGCATATTCTCAACAAATAGCTCAACAGGTGTATGAAAATTAGAGCGATCGTTCATCCAGCAGAAGAAGGTGGTTATTGGGCAGAGGTTCCTGCACTTCCTGGTTGTGTTACTGAAGGTGACACGATGGAGGAGGTGGTGGCGAATTTGAAGGATGCTATTGAAGGGTGGCTCGATGTTGCCAATAGTCGTAATGCAATTGAGTCAACCGATCAAGTTGTCGAAATTGCTGTATGAAATCTATTTCTGGCAAGCGATTGTGCAAGATTGTGGAGCAAAAAGGTTGGGTTTTGCGAAGAATTACTGGCAGTCATCACATTTACGAAAACCCTGATTTAGAACAAATTCTGTCAATTCCTGTTCACCGCAATCAAGATCTGAAAGTTGGAACCTTGAAAGCCTTGATGAAAATAGCTGAGCTATCTGAAGAAGATTTAATCTGACCAAGAAAGAAGTCAGGAGTCAGGAGCCAGAATTCAGTATGAATTCTGTGCGACAGGCATGAATAAATGGGTTTAAGTCAGGAGCCAAATTAAAAATTTGGTGGTGCTTCTAAATGGCGGGTTTGAATCCCCCAATGATTGATTCTGACGAATGACTTCTTCTTTAATTTTGTGTAGCAGCGCAAACTCATGGTGATAATTTACCTTAACCTCCCGGAAGGAACTAGGAAATTGAGTATTTGTAAAGTTTTGTTTGGAGAAATTTACCTGGATGTACTTTAGACTAGTTGCTCAGGCATTAAACTTGATAGCTCAAATTCATAGGGATTAATGAATAGCCCAATAAAATATAGTGCATGTTAACCGTTTTAGAAAAACAATATTTATCCAAGCATGCGCGTTAAATCTATACACTCGCAGGCATCCTGGTTCTGGCATCGCTGTTCGTGTTCAATTACAACAAGGTAGCGTCGATACTGAAATGGGCGGCTTGCGTTCTATGCGTGTATTTTGTTGTCCCTTTCTTTGTCAAACAGGATTGGGGGTACGTGCTGCGCTCTTCAGTCACGCCGCACCTACAGTTTGACACAGCATTCTTAGGGACTGTCGGAGCATTTATGGGCACCAACATCTCCGCCTATCTATTTTTCTGGCAATCCTCCATGATGGTGGACGATCAAGAACACAAGTACGGTCACTTGTTCAATGACCCGGAGGCGGTTCTGCCGGATCTGAGGCTGGAAGTCAAGACCATGCAAAAGGACAATGCTTTTGGGATGGCGATCGCCACAACTATTATGTTTTTCGTCGTTTGGGCTTGTGGCAGTACTCTGTTTACCAAAGGGATCAAGGATATCAATACTGTAGAGCAAGCGGCGGAGGCTCTCAAACCCATTGCCGGGGATGCTGCCTACTTACTCTTTGCCGTCGGGATTCTGGCTTCGGGTTTGATCGCGGTTCCTGTGCTGGCTAGCACTTGCGGTTATATTGCGGCTGAAGCCTTCGGCTTTCCTCGGGGGATGGATAAGAAATTGCACGAGGCTCAGTTGTTTTATGGGGTGATTTTCCTTTCCGTACTCCTGAGTTTGGCGATTAATTTCACTGGGATTGGGGCGGTGCAGGCGCTAATCTTTTCGGCTGTAGTGTCTGGGATAACTGTTCCACCCAGCATCTTCTACATCATCAAAATCTGCAATAATCCACGGATTATGGGCCGATTCACCAACAACATCTGGTCTAACATTCTGGGCTATTTTACACTTGGTCTGATGAGTGTGGTAGCTGTCATGTTGATTTGGACCACATTCTTTTTACCCAAACCGCCCAACTCAGGACTTACTAATACGAACTCAAAACCAGCTGCGACCTCTATCGTTGCTCCCAAACCATCTCAAACGCTGGTTGCTCCCAATCAACCTTAGTCTTAAGCACCATTTACTTTTACACACAGCCGATACCTGATTGTGGGATTTATGGTGTGTAGAGTACAAATTAGAGAAGTTAATATTGTGTGTGGGGCGCAAAATGAGAAAAATCAAGTGGTCCTGGTTAGGGATAATTGCTACTCTATTTTGTTTATCAGGTGGTGGGGCGTTAGCGTTCTTCTTGACGGCTACCCCCCTGCGTCTGGGTTCGTGGCAAAATAAGCCTAACAGCATTGTGCCAGTGACTTTAGACCGACCAGTCAACGTGCTGGTTTTAGGAATTGATAACTCAGGACACCCGCACTCCGCCAAAAACTACACCCCAGCAGAAGCCCTTGGAGGTAATAGCGACACAATGTTATTGGTGCGCCTCCTACCTGCTACCCACCAAATCAACATTCTCTCGATTCCCCGGGATACGCTTGTCCAGTTGCCTGGTGTGGGCAACGATAAAATTAATGACGCGAATTCCAAGGGTGGAGTACAACTAACCGAACAGACAGTTAGTCAGTTGTTAAATCATATTCCTATTGACCGCTATGTCCGTATTGATACAGAAAGTTTTACTCAAGTCGTCGATGCCTTAGGTGGAGTGGAAGTGAATGTCCCCAAACCGATGAATTATGTAGACCATACTCAAAATCTGTACATCCATTTCCAGGCAGGACGACAAGTACTCAATGGTCAACATTTACAAGAATATGTACGCTTTCGGGAAGATGCCTTGGGAGATATTGGTCGAATTCAGCGGCAGCAAGAAGTTTTAAAAATACTCCTCCACAAATTGTGGCAGCCTTCAACTCTTGGACATCTGCCACAAATCTTGAAAGCGGTAAAAGATAATTCTGATACTGACCTGTCTATCGGAGAAATGCTGGGGATGACCCAGTTTGTAGGTAGCCTGGATCGGCAGCATATTAATATGGCGATGTTGCCCGGTCGGTTTAGTGGTAAGAATGAATATCCCTTCAGCTATTGGATAGAGTCTCCCCAAGCGGTAACCCCGATTTTGACCCGCTACTTCGGCGCCAATTCTCAACAGGATGCGATAACGGCAACTCCTCCTACCGACGTCAAGCAAATGTGGGTCGCTGTAGCTAATGGTACGGGTAAAGCACGAGCAACAACCAAAACCGTCGCATTGCTAAGAAAGCAGGGTTTTAAAAAAATCTACACTACACATCGTGAAATAGCTTCAGTGACGACTTTTCCCTTGGATCAAACTCAGATTATCGCCCAACAAGGTAATCCCGATGCGGCAAATGCTGTAAAAAGTGCGCTAGGAATAGGACAAGTGCAAGTAGCAGCGACTGGAGATATCGGGTCTGAGGTGACAGTTGTGGTGGGAAACGATTTGGCTGTTTTGGCGAAATAAAAATGGTATTGCTGTCAACAGAGAAATCACGAGCGATCAACTATCAACACCAGCGTTGTTTTGAGGATAGGTCAGCGTCCAGTTCTGTTTGTCATTAAGTTGGTCGTACAAACCTAGGAGAATCAGTCGGAGAGCAAGGCGAGTTCTAATGTGATCTTTAATCAGATGGGTTCCTGGTGCAGCAGAGATGCCATCAATGTTTTGGTAACTGCCAAATGGCTTTTCACAAGAGTTACCAACACCTTTGACTGTTAGTATAAAAAATGGCGATCGCTCGTATTTGTTTGGCACCATAAAGATTGCATATATCTGATGTTCACCATACCACGGTTGAACAACAACCTTGGTAGCATGTACTTCGTATTTTGGAGTTTTTGATGCCATAAAAG
The DNA here is from genome assembly GCA_964246695.1 of uncultured bacterium. GTDB lineage: Bacteria > Cyanobacteriota > Cyanobacteriia > Cyanobacteriales > Nostocaceae > Stigonema. The sequence goes on along the minus strand of CAXTSI010000269.1, from coordinate 6,449 downwards.
GTTCTGAATCGCAATCAGAATCATTCAAAGGCCACCAAAGTATAACAATAATTAAAGATAGAAGCAAAATTAAAATATAGGTAAGATTACGAGGCATATAGTTATGAAAAAGTCTTGCTACGGCTGCTACTTACGGTAGCCGCTTTTTGATGTATACGAAGTGAAATCTTTATAAAATATCCCATCTTTTAGGTGGAAAATTGTCGAATCAGTGATAGAATTGTAAATGCGTTCGGCTATCGGGGGGTATTTGCCATTAGTACTGCGTTCGCGCTCGTTTAGCGTGGTAATTCTTGCCAAAGCCTTTGAAGTGGCGAGAAATACTAAGAACGCAGCCTTTGTGAAAATAGGAGTAAGCTATTTGAGAGCGGTTATTAATAGCAATTCCTATGACAGACGATTTTGGTCCAGAACCTCATGAATTACACCATCAGGTAGCTGAGGCGATTGAAGAAGTTAAAGAAGAATTTTCGCTCATAGCAAGCTCAGCAATCACAAGATCGATTATGGCTCAACCAAATCGGTCTATCTACAGGAATCCTTTCGGCATTAGCTGCCATCGCTGCCATGCAAGCAGGCTATCTCGCAAATGAAGGTACTTTAGCCCAAATTCGCGCTAACGACCAGTGGGGTTACTATCAAGCTAAATCTACTAAACTTCATATCGAGCAGTCAACTGTCACTATCTTGCAATCGTTGCACAAACCAGTTCCTCCGGCGATCTTAGCAGAAATCACCAAGCTTAACCAACAATTGCCATCTACCCAAAATTTAGCTCGCGAATTAGAAAACGAAGGAAAAATAGATTTGCATCGCCATGAATTCTTCGCTCACAGTGTCGCGGCTTTACAAATTGGAATCTCATTAGGTGCTGTAGCGGCTTTGCTACGGAAAAAAGCAGTATGGTACTTGGGGTTGGGAATAGGTGCTATAGGAGTTGGGTTCATGATTTTTGGAGCTTACTCTCAACCTAATCTCTCAACCCATCCAAATAGTCAATCGACTAAAAACCAGCCGTCTGTTCACTCCTATTTAAGTTAGTTGGAACAGCACTATTCATGTAAATGCATTTACGCATGGGATAATAAGAACAGGAAGTATTTTGTTTATTGGTTCAATTGTGGAACCACAGTTTTAGCTCAATCAATTCTGGCAAGCAAGCCAATACCGTTTTGATAAGATAATCTACATACCAATAACTCCTGTAGAACACGCGGCGTTCTACACGTCCCTAAGATGCTGTTTAATACTTACAAAATCTCTAAATCTACTATTTCCTCCATTAAAGTCACCCCGACATGGAAGGTAGCATGGGGACAAGTAGATTCCCTCACAGAGGATATAGTCTGGCGTGACACTCAGTTTGCTATTGTTCTACAGGATACATCACAATTCGCACTCAGTCCCACGGAACAATTTGTTGTGGTTGGGGATGTATGGCTAAGTAACCGGGTAGAGTTGCTACAACGATTAAGCATTGATCCGACTCACTGGCAAGGGACTGATTGCCAACTCATTGCCCAACTTTGGGAGCAATGGGGATCGGAATCTCTCATATTACTGGAGGGGATGTTTGGGTTAGTCGTTTGGGATCGCCAACGTCAGGTATTGTGGTTGGGGCGCGATCGCGCTGGTATCCGTACCCTTTATTACACTACCACAGGTTCCACTCGCTGGATTGCTCCTCAGTTGCGATCGCTGACGCTTTATCGATCGGCCGATCTGGATCTGGTGGCGCTACGGGATTACCTGTGTTGCGCCTTTGTACCCGGACACCGGACACTCTGGAAGCAGGTGCGGGAAGTTCGTCCGGGAACGTTTATACAATTCCCCTCTCAGAGGGTTCAAACTTACTGGCAACTCCACGAGAAGATTACAGCAACACAGCAACCTTTGGCGTGGCATGGCGATCGCCTACGTTCCCTGCTAGAGCAAGTCGTGCAAGAATATTTGCCACCAACAAATGAAGCTGTTGGCGTTTTTTTGTCTGGTGGCTTGGACTCCAGCAGCGTCACCGCTTTAGCAGCAAAGTTACATAAAGCACCAGTCCACACATATTCCATTCATTTTGGATCCGAGTGTCCCAATGAGTTGGAGTTTTCCAGCCTTGTTGCTGAACATTGCCAGACGCAACACCACATTCTTGAAATTACTTTTCGGGATATGTGGGAACGCTTACCAGAGACAATGGTGTATCTGGATGACCCGATCGGCGATCCGTTAACAGTGCCAAATCTACTAGTTGGAAGACTCGCAAGAGAGACTGTGCAGGTTGTGCTGAATGGTGAAGGGGGTGATCCCTGCTTCGGTGGACCAAAAAATCAGCCGATGCTGATCAATAGCTTATATAGCTGCGTCACTCCTCAGGATTCGCTGCAAGCGTATCTGATTGCCTTTCAAAAGTGTGCTACAGACTTGCCTCAACTTTTCAAGCCGGAAGTTTGGACAGCAGTACAAGCAGAACCCTCAGTGTTTTCTGCTGATTTGAATTCGGATGCTAGTTATTTGAATCGATTGATGGCACTAAATATTAAGTTTAAGGGAGCAGATCAGATCCTTACCAAGGTGAGTAACCTGACCCAAGCAGCTGGGTTGCATGGGCGATCGCCCCTTTTTGATCGGCGAGTGGTTGACTTGAGTATGCAAATTCCACCAGAGTACAAACTTTCTGGAGTTGAAGAAAAAGCAGTTCTCAAACAAGCGGTTGCAGATATCTTGCCAGATGCGATTATTAATCGTCCTAAAAGTGGGATGATGGTGCCTGTGCAACTGGGATTTCGTTCGTTCTGGCAGCGAGAAGCACGGGGATTACTGCTGAGTCGCAAAGCAGCGATCGCCCCTTACCTCAACCAGTCTCTGATCCGCAACTGGTTAGACTACCGAGGAGATACCTGGGGTCGTTATGGCGTTAAGCTTTGGCTGTTAGTAAGTTTAGAAATTTGGTTACAGGTAAATAAATTAGGATTTTAAGAAATTACTAGAATCCAGGGAAAGATAAAAATATTACTCTTCTTCAACACTGTCTGCAAAATTTACTTGTTCGTAAAGTTCGTTAAAAGTAATTTGAAAGTCAATTGTCTGGAGTGATAAAACCGCAGCGTCAGATTCATATTCAATGAATAGCCATTGATCCTCAGCAGTTTTAACATACTGCATGACATGATATTGATATTGGTCTATTAAGATATATTCCTTTAATTCAGGGATTGACCGATAATAGAGAAACTTATCCCCTCGATCGTAGTTTTTAGTAGATTTAGATAAAACCTCGGTAATCGAGAATGGATTCATTACGGTATCATCCTAATCGTACTAGGTCTTTTCGTCGATTTGCATGATTTGCGTAGAATTAACCAAAACTTTGATAAGCATACATATCACTACTTCCCGGATCGCCGACTAGAATCAAGCTACTGTCGTCACTTGCTAAATTTTGACCGCCAGCAATACCTCGATGTAGAACTTGAATCAGTCTTTGGGGAGAGAAAGATTCTAATTCAACAAAGTTTCCTCCTTCCAACCATTTTAATTCTTCATTAGATAAACTCTGACGAATTTCTAAAGGCAATTGCTTAGCTGCTTGCGCCGACTCTTCAGAAGATTGGATAAACATTCCCCGCTTAGCCGCAATAATCTGGCGTGGCACTATGCCAACATCAATAATCACAATATTACTGTCTCGAAACCAATCATCACTGGTGCGAAGATGATGAACCAAACCAATCCCTTTAGGACTACAATTATGCAACGCATAAACTTGTAAATCGGGATTCCGGCGCAGCATTTGCATAGTAGTAGCAAAAATACTTTGGGGATAGCCAGTGATACTGAGAATTGCACAGTTATTTTCAAAGTGAAAATTATTAGCGATTAACAGTTGCGCAATGGCAGCACTATGGCAAACAACTAGGCGGTCAAAACTGTAAGCACTAACATCAGGATTCACAACAGCAAGTGTATTTTCTTCACGCGGAGAAGGCAACATCTTAACGATGGAGTTATTCACTCGCATCCAAGAGACTATCCAATCTTGAAAATCATTTTGAGTAAATAAAAGTTCCTGCGCTAGTCCAGTTCGGCTTAGCTGTCGCGTTCCTAAGTAGAGCGACAGCATTCCTAAAATAACGCTAATGACAAATACAATAAATGAAGTAAATATGAACATACTGGAAAAAATTCCTACTGCCAGAATGATTCCTCCTATGACTTGTAAAGCTCTAGCACTCGCCATGCGATCTTTATTGTTAACTTTAGGAGATGTACTAGATTTAAATAGTACAAAAACAAAAATAAAACTTATTATAAAGAAGATAAATTTGAACCATGATTGAAAAATGATTGTCCCAAAAAATTGAAAGCTAATGTAAGTCCATACCCATTTTGATACTGAGGATGACTTTGTTCTTAGCCGATTATCTAAAAAGTAAAAAAGTTGTGTTTTTGTGAAAAACAGGGTATTATTAGCCGAAATGTCTGATATTACCTTCGCAAACAAAGTATCGGTAATCTTCACATTACCCATACTAGTCGGTTCAAAAACAAACGGATGATTACAGTTTTTGCACCGACCTTGATTTCCTGTCCGGTCTTTCAAATTATTATCAGTTTCACAGTTAATACACTTCATCAATCTTTCCTCCGTGTTTTCCTTTGCCTCGTGCAGTTCGTTATTCTAAACTCTTTTCTACGCTTGCCATTGTTTGTAGTTTTTCCATAACCTGCGAGGTAACCAAAAAGGGTGATCCCAAGAATGTTTGCCGACTTCTTCACCTAAAACGTGTACTCGCCACAGTTGCCACACGATCAGCAACCAGAGAACCTCACCAATACGACGACCAACAATTGCACCTCCCATGCCTTCGACGATTTGTGCTGCTAATTCGGCTGAAAAGCGGTTTTCAAGGCGAAGTCTACCCGGATTGAGCCAGACACCAATCTGATGCCAGAAATCATTTAAACACCAAGAGGTTAAAGGAACTCCCATACCACGCTTTTGCCGCCAGACGATTTCCGGCGGTAGCCAGCTTTCGACAGCTCGCTTGAGAATGTATTTCTCACAAGCTCCCAGCAAGCACAGTTCTCCGGACAGGCGGAACGTCCATTCTGCGATATGTTGGTCACAGAAGGGCGATCGCACTAAAACTCCATGAGTCAACCCCACATGAGTAGCACGGGGATGTATATTTTGTGCGCCTTTCAGCATCAAGGAGGCGCGGCGGAGACGATGTAGGATAGATGTGTTAAAAGCAGGATCGAGAGCAAAAGAAATCCAGTCTTCGGGATGCAAATTCTTGATCTGCGCGTATATTTCTGGTTGATAGACTTGAGCTTCCCAACCCCAAAGACGGTGAAAAGTGCGGAGGTACTGCTTTTGAAAATTTTCCTGTCCAGTTGGATGTTCTAGCTGGTAAACACCTGCTGCAATCAAAGGTTTGTTCGTCCAACCTGCAAACAACTGGTCGCTACCTTCGCCATTAAAAACTACCTGGGTTTCCTGGCTAGCCGCCTGATTAAGGAGATACAAGGGAACTGTTACCCCATCTCCAAAAGGCAGATCTAGTGCTTGCACGGTGGGAATGAGGGCTTTTCGGATACAACGTGGCGTTGCTTCCACTTTCACTAAGGGAACGTTGAGAAACTGGGCAACCTGTTCGGCATAAGGATACTCTGGGATTCCTGCTGAACCAAAATCCAGGGTGTAAGCACGCACCTTGACCCCTGCTTGCACTAACAGCGCCGCCACAATCGAAGAATCCAACCCACCGGAAAGAAACACTCCTACTGGTTCATCCGTTAAGTCTGCAATCTGGCGTTCAATTGCATCTTTCAGTAGCATTTGCAGTTGAGCAACTGCCGTTGCTTCATCTGTTAGCTGTTCTTGAGCTTCACGCCACTCCCATAACTGTTGCGATTTAGGTGTAGAGAGCATGCCAGAATCACCATCGCACTGCCAAATCACCTCAGTCCCCGCTGGCACTGCAAACACATCGACAACCGGGGTGAGGGGTGTTGGAACGTAGGAAAAACAGTTATAGCCGTATAAGCCAGGAATGCTCACCTCTGGTTTAACAATAGGTAAGAGCAGTTGCAGTCGGGATGCAAACCAAATCACCTGTCCACAAAGAAACCAGTACAAAGGTACTTTTCCGAAAGGTTCTCGTCCCAAAATTAAGCAGTCATTTAAGCGCATACTTACCCAAGCATCAGGCGACGTAAACAGTCCTGATGCTGATAGCGCCGCAACCTGCGTTACGCCATTCTCCTGCAAAGTCACTGAAAACCTCGACTTAAGCCCGATATGAGCAACATTCCAAATGGGATGAAGAAAATTATCGTCGGAACTAACACAGTCTGCGTCCTTGATGTCTTGGTGGTTCGTTAAAGCAATTTTTTCGGCGTTGCAGAATAGAAATATGAATTAGGGCGATCGCTATGAAATGTCCAAGGTG
>CAXTSI010000268.1:0-12380 GCA_964246695.1 uncultured bacterium | reverse complement strand
CTCCCCCCACTCCCCACTCCCTACTCCCTACTCCCTACTCCCTACTCCCTACTCCCTACTTTCCTTTTGCACGATTTAATGCAGAAAAACAAAATCTCATAACACGCTGGTTCAATAGGTAACAAAAGATATAGTATTTACAAAAGCAAACAGAAATTAACATGCAGGGTGAGAGCAACTTTTCACAGTCAAGTCTTTAGCATATAATATTGACTCGTTATTGCGCGTAGACCATCTATAGACGTTATAGGGGGGCATCTAGTTATAACCATAACTACTAGTAAATGCTACAAATAGCAATACAATTGCCATTTCCGCCCAAAGTTTGGAGCGGTGTAAGTAAACTTAATGAATTTTGGTCACACCATTATAAAGTAATTAGCACTAGGAGCCTAAGTCATGAACAATATTTTTTCAAAATTGAGAGACTTTGTGGGTCTGAATGAGCCAGTAGAATACGAGTACTATGAAGAAGAACCAGATGCAGAGAATTACCAAAATCTGTATCAAGAACAAAATCCACCAGCGACACCACAAGAAACTAATACTCAGAATCGACGCTGGCGTGAACCAATGACTACAATGGGAACTGATGTAGCAACAGGGCCCAAGCCTATGAGTAATGTTATTGGTATGCCAGGAGCAGTCAATGGGATTTCAGAAGTGTTAGTTCTTGAACCTAGAACCTTTGAAGAAATGCCCCAGGCAATTCAAGCATTGCGAGAGCGCAAGTCAGTAGTATTAAATTTGACAATAATGGACCCGGATCAAGCACAGCGGGCAGTGGATTTTGTCGCAGGTGGCACTTACGCGCTTGATGGACATCAAGAGCGCATTGGTGAGAGCATCTTTTTGTTTACACCAAGCTGCGTGCAAGTTAGCACTCAAACAGGAGTTATTCATGAAGTACCCCAACCGCCTGTACGACCTTCACGACCCACAGGTCCAAATCCAGCATGGGGAACCGAAGCTAACCGGATGGCACAATAAACCTAAATTAGTCAATAGTCCAGAGTCAAAAGTCCAAAGTCCAAAGATTGACTATTGACTATTGACTATTGACTATTGACTATTAACTAATGACTATTAAATTTGGCTTAATTGGTGGTGGGGTAATGGGAGAAGCGCTCTTATCCCGCCTGATGGCGAGGGGTATTTATCAACCCTCAGAAGTCCTTGTGAGCGAACCGCATTCGTCCCGCCAGAGTTTTCTGGAGGATCGCTACAGTGTCGCTGTGACGACAGATAATCGTTTAGTTTTCACTCCCACAACGGAAGTTGTATTTTTGGCAGTGAAACCCCAGGTATTTAGTGCGATTGCCCAAGAATTAGCAGATGTTGTCAGTACAGCAGATTCAAAGCCGTTATTGATTTCAATCTTGGCAGGTGTGTCTTTAAGTCAGCTAGAAGCAGCTTTTCCCCAGATCCCAGTAATTCGGGCAATGCCCAATACTCCAGCAACCGTGGGAGCAGGAATTACTGCAATATGTTTAGGTGCGTACACCAAAGCAAAACATCAAGAAATAGCACTCTCTATATTTTCAGCGGTAGGAGAAGTAGTAGAAGTTTCAGAAACGCTGATGGATGCAGTGACGGGACTATCAGGATCCGGTCCAGCTTATGTGGCAGTGCTTGTAGAAGCACTCGCAGATGGAGGCGTAGCAGCGGGTTTACCTAGAGCGATCGCCAATGTTATGGCATTACAAACAGTGCTAGGAACAGCGACGCTTCTGCATGAAACTAAAATACATCCTGCAGAACTCAAAGACCGTGTTACCAGTCCAGGCGGTACAACAATTGCTGGTATTGCCCAGTTAGAACGATCTGGATTTCGCTCGGCTATAATTGAAGCAGTGCTCGCTGCTTCAATTCGTTCGCAAGAATTAGGAAAGTAGTTAGTGGTTAGTGGGTAGTAGATAGTTGTTAGTGGGTAGTAGTTAGTGGGAAAAAACCAACAACTAACAACCAACGACTAACAATTAACAACCAACAACTAACAAAGTTGACGCTCATAGTAGTTAATATAGTAAAAAGTCTGGTTGCAATTGTGATTGAGTGAATTATCCTGCGCTGTCTCCAGAAGTTAACCCAAGTTCGATATTTCCATTTAAACTGGATCAATTCCAGAATGATGCGATCGCTTCCCTGAATGCTGGAAGCTCTGTAGTTGTGTGTGCGCCCACTGGTTCGGGTAAAACATTAATCGGGGAATACGCTATCTATCGCGCTCTGGCGCGGGGAAAACGAGTGTTCTACACTACTCCCCTGAAGGCGCTATCAAATCAGAAATTACGTGATTTCCGGGAAAAATTTGGCTTCGATCGTGTTGGACTATTGACAGGAGATGCCAGTATCCATCGCGATGCGCCGATTTTGGTGATGACCACAGAAATTTTCCGTAATATGCTGTATGGCACACCAATCGGGCAAGTCGGCATTTCATTAGTAGACGTTGAAGCAGTGGTGCTGGATGAGTGCCACTACATGAACGACCGCCAACGCGGAACGGTTTGGGAAGAATCAATCATCTATTGCCCCCGTGAAGTTCAACTTGTAGCCCTTTCCGCAACGGTTGCCAACAGCGATGAACTCACAGATTGGTTAAATCAAGTTCATGGTCCGACTGATTTAATCTACTCCGATTATCGCCCAGTTCCTTTAGAATTTCACTTTGGCAATACCAAAGGGCTGTTTCCCCTACTAAATGATGACAAAACTCAAATTAACCACCGCCTGTTAAAGAAGAAGGGTAGAAAGGGTGAGAAAGACAACGGCAAAGGTGGTAGACCCGAAGCACCTGGCTTAAGTGATATTTTGAGCCAGCTAGAGGAACGGGACATGCTACCAGCAATTTACTTTATCTTCAGCCGCCGAGGATGTGATAAAGCGGTGGCAGACGTGGGTGATTTGTGGATGGTAAATCCAGACGAGGCATACCAGTTACGGGTGCAAATTGACGAATTTTTAACCCGCAATCCGGAAGCGGGGCGTTCTGGACAAATTGCACCTTTGTATCGAGGGATTGCTGCTCACCACGCCGGAATTTTGCCTGCATGGAAAGCGCTGGTAGAAGAACTATTTCAGCAGGGGCTAATCAAAGTAGTATTTGCTACCGAAACCCTAGCAGCGGGAATTAATATGCCCGCCCGGACAACGGTAATTTCCACCCTTTCCAAACGTACCGACACCGGACACCGTCTGTTGAACGCTTCCGAGTTTCTGCAAATGGCGGGAAGGGCTGGTCGTCGAGGGATGGATGAACGAGGTCATGTGGTGACCCTGCAAACTCCTTTTGAAGGAGCAAAAGAAGCGGCATATTTGGCAACCTCCAAAGCAGATCCTTTAGTGAGCCAGTTTACGCCTGGTTATGGCATGGTGCTGAACTTACTGCAAACCCACACTTTGGAGCAAGCCAGAGAACTGATAGAACGCAGCTTTGGAAAGTACTTAGCGACCTTACACCTACGACCGCAGTACGAGCAGATTGCCCAATTGCAGACGCAACTGGGTCAACTGCAGACGCAAATTGCCACCATTGACGAAAGTGAACTGGCGAGTTATGAGAAATTGCGACAACGGGTGCGGGTAGAACAAAAGCTTTTAAAAACGTTGCAAGAGCAGTCATTGGAATCCCGACAAGAGGAATTGGCAATGATGTTGACTTTTGCAGTGTCGGGAACGCTGTTAAGTCTTAAGGGAAAAAATATCACAGTACCTGTAACAGCGATGTTAGTAGGGAAAATGCCCTGTCCTGGTCAGGCTCCTTACTTGGTATGCTTGGGGCAAGATAACCGTTGGTATGTAGTGACGACTAAGGATGTAGTGGATTTGTATGGGGAACTACCGCGAGTTGATGTCCCTCCCGACTTGCTACCACCTGCCGAGATGCCAATAAGATCTGGACAGACATGTAACGGTGATGAGGTTTCAGCTGCTTTAGCCCAACAAATTCCCGATCCTGGAGAGTTTCTGCATCTGCCCTCAGAAGTAGCAGAACAACTCCGTCTGGTTACTTCACTGCAAGAGCAAATAGACACTCACCCCCTGCGTCAATCTGGTAATTCGTCTACTGTTTTCAAACGCAGAACCCGCGCCGCTGAACTAGAAGCCGAAATCCAACAATTACAAGCACAAGTAGCGCAACAGTCCCAACGTCACTGGCAAGAGTTTCTTAATCTCATTGAAATTTTGCAGCGCTTTGAATGTCTAGAAAACTTAATTCCTACACGACTAGGAAAAATCGCCGCCGCAATTCGGGGAGAAAATGAATTGTGGCTGGGTTTAGCATTTGCCAGTGGTGAACTTGATAACCTAGATCCGCAACATTTGGCAGCAGCAATCGCAGCTTTGGTGACAGAAACCCCGCGTCCAGATAGTAGGGTTAGCTTCGAGCTCAGTAATGAAGTCGCAGAAGCCTTGTCAAAGTTGCGAGGAATTCGCCGCACAATGTTCCAGTTTCAACGTCGCTATAACGTGACTTTGCCTATGTGGTTGGAGTTTGAGTTAATTGCTCTGGTAGAACAATGGGCGTTGGGGATGGAGTGGATAGAATTGTGCGAAAGTACTAGTCTGGATGAAGGTGATGTGGTGCGAATTTTACGTCGGACGTTGGATTTATTATCGCAAATTCCTCACGTACCCTATTTGTCGCAATCTTTGCAAAGCAATGCCAATCGCGCTATGCAATTAATTGATAGATTCCCAGTCAATGAGGTGGTGGAGTAACTTATAGCATCTTGCCCGAAACAGAGTCAGCCTGTTTTCAGGCGTTGCAGTCAGCTTCAGCGTTCATCACAAAGGCAATGAAGACTAACATATCAAGTTAATTAGTGTAAAAATATACGGTTTAAAATTTTTATACTCGTTATACTCTTTTTCAGGTTCTACCTGGGAATTTTTAAGAAGTGGCTTTGCCACTTCTTTTTTTGATATTTAGGGAACAGTGCAATATTTCTTACACCCGACAATTAGAGGAGTACAGATTTATCTGGGAACATTCTAGTACCGCTTTACGGAATTAAAAATTAAAAATTAAAAATTAAAAATTATAAAAGCCTACATCATAAGCTTTTCGCGCTCTTTTTAATGGTAGCTTTATTTCCGCACCCTGTGTACTAGGGTCTTCTCCTCCCGCAATTATTGGGTTGAGTAAACAACCAAATAAGGAAAACAAAAGTATATAGCAGTCCGTGCAGGAGTTGTGAAAGTCCAGAAACCCGGTTTCTTTAAGAAACCGGGTTTCTAAAGCATGGAATTTTCACTCTTGTAATAGGATTGCTATATTAGAATCTCTAGTAAACTGGAAAGTCAACCCCCTTCGGGGAATTAAAAATATAAAATAATTTTTAATTTTTAATTTTTAATTGGAGCGAAGCGACAGTGTTAAGTCAAGATCAGAAACCGCTGTTGATTGGTCAGGTAACAGCTTTAAGCGGAGTTCCGATTAGAACAATTCGCTACTATGAAAGTCTAGGTCTGCTTAAATCATCAGGGCGAACAGAGGGAGGGTTCCGACAGTTTTCATCGGATATACTTATGCGTCTGTCTTTTATTAAACGCGCTCAAACTCTTGGTTTGAGTCTGCAAGAAATATGCGAAATCCTCCAAGTCTATGATGGAGGAAAACCTGCTTGCGATGAAATTCAACAAAAGTTAAAAGATAAGATATTTGAAATTAATCGGCAGATTGAGCAGTTGTTGACCTTGCGGGGTGAATTGAGGCAATTACTTTCAGGATGGGACAGTTTCACAACTAAGCCAGAAGATACAATCTGTCCCATTATTCAGAAAGATTGAACGGCGGTAGGGCGATGCCTGCGGCAAGCCGCTCCGCGTCTACGCACTCACACTGACTTGGGTATAGGTTGTTTGATCGGCAAAAAGCGATCGCCTCGCCAGACGATCGCTTTTTCAAGTGAAGGCGGAATTTTTACAAATCAAATACGTTGCAAAAAAAATCAACGCTCTATTAGGGGGGATAGTTATCAACGTTTAATTTGTCTGTTAACTTCTCCAACAGTTCGAGCACCTTGTGAGCAAGCTGTACCCGCGTTACCTGCAGTAACAACATTCGCAGCCGCATCACAAGCAGTACGAGTTGCTCCACCATATTTAGCATTCCTAGCCGTAGGATCGATATCACGTCCAACCTGACGAGTTACAGAAGTTTTATCAGTAGGGTCAAGTCTTTGTATAACTTTTGGAGTCTTAAATTTAAAACCAGCCTCTGCTGGCTGTTGAATAAAAGTACCGCCTAAAATGGGTAAAAGTATAACTAAAGCTAAAGTTTGCGCTCTTTTCACAGTAACTTCCTTTCAGGAAAATAACGTTTTTGAAACCCTTTCAGTTTCGACTAAAAGACCTTTTTAAAACTTCAGTAGGAATGCCGAATTTTTAATCACGGATAATCAAGAAATAGCGATCGCTTCATTAGCATTTATACACTTCATGTTATAAATATTACCGTCGCTTTTTTGTCGCCTCAGTAGCCCAGATTACAGGTAATGGACTAAGAGCGTCTTTCTGCATCATGTCGCAACTGACGAGCGTGTGCTTGAGTGTCAGCAATATCAGTTCGTGAACCTATCACTCCAACACTTTGCCAGTATGCGACTAATTCTGCTCCTGTTTGTGGCGGATTTTCTAAAACTTGTCTCGTAAACAGGATACGTAGAATATATTCGGAGAGCGGTAGGTTTAACCCAGAGGCTTCGGTACTAAGTTCGCTTTCTAACTCTGGCGGTAAATTTAGAGTGATAGTCATTTTTACTTTTCTGCCTAGCTTTGATTTTAGCGGGAATTGAATTAAGCCCTATTTTAGCTTCTAACGTCTGAAACATTTACAATATAAGCCCACCATTAACCGCTATAGATGTAGAAGGCGACAAACTCAGTTATGCACTCATCAGCCGCTTGGTTTATGAGCATTCCTAAATCATTCGTGAGATGAAGAAACCCGGTATCTGGGAGATACCGGGTTTCTAAGGATCAGTGTTTTCTCACAGATCAAATAGGATTGCTATAGCGGTTGCGATCGCATGAAGTGCCCACCAAAAGCGATGCTCAGGTGAGGGAGCCGCCCCAGGAGTGCGGTCGCGATCGCCTGCTCAACTTAGAAAATGTTGCATTTGATACAGCTATAAATTTGGGTCGTCTGCCTCAGATAAACCTACATCCTGGACACGGACAATATCAATATCGGAATTTCGACGGAGGATGTCACGGACATTGTTTTCCTCGACACCTCTGAAAAGGGGTGTTATTTTTGATGAGGATATATCGCTTGGAAAACACCCCTAGGATACTATGAAAGGTCAATAGAAGAACTCAGACGCACACGCGAAGAGTTGCAGTCCGAGTTAGAGACGTTAAGAGAGATTAAAGCTGATTATACAAATATAAAAGCTGAGCTTGAAGCTACCAAACAAGAACTTCAAGAAACAAAAGCAGAACTTCAAAAGACTAGACAACACGTAGAAAATCTGGTCACAAAAGCGCAAGCAAAAGCTGATTCTGCGGTTGGGAAAATTGAATCTGTTCAAGCAGGAATTGAAACCGGCTCAATCGTTGCGCAGAAAGCGTTAATGTTACAAGGAAAAGATGACAAGCACTGGATGAGATTCCATAACCTTGACGGCGTGAATCATCATTGCTTTCAAGTATGGAGAAGTGATAATACATGGCATGATGATATTCGTGTCAAGGCAGCATTCTTTTTACAAGCTACAGATGATAAACATTGGTTAAGATTTAAATACCGCAAAGATGGATATTCTATATTTCGAGTATGGAAAGGTGACAATACATGGCATCACGCGAGAATCTGATAGTTGATTTTTTACCCTCCTTCCCAGATTCCACCAGGGAATACCTTCCAAGTAGCTTTGCTACTTTTGACTTACGCACTTTACATTGCACTGCCTCGTTCCCAGGCTCTGCCTGGGAATGCATTCACAGGAGGCTCTGCCTCATAAGATGATGGGAGGCAGAGCCTCACAAGAAAGCATTACAAGGCAGAGCCTTGTAACGAGGGATAATACACCTAAGAAATGCGGGGAGGTCTGGTAGCCCCGTTCGCTATCGGGTTCACCAGTCCCCTCTGTAGGGGCTGGACTCACCGACACGGGCGATTAAAATCGCCGTCAAAGCTAGAGGTGTGGATCAATCAAGAAGTGCAAATTAAATCCAGTTCGTCATTGTTCAGGTTCTATAAATGCAAAATTTACTTGTAGATGCACAAAATTTACTTTCTGACCTGATTGCTCGCTACTCATCTCGTGTAGATTATCTGATGATTCGTCTCGAAGAAGACGAAGAAACTGATATCTCGTTGCGTGGTGATAAAGTAGAAACCCTGAGCGAAGGTATCTCAATTGGTGGACATATTCGCGCTTGTTATAAAGGAGGGTGGGGGTTAAGCAGCTTTAACCGCTTGGCAACAATTGAAGACCGTATAGAAGAAGCGATCGCAGCGGCGCGGATGGTTGGTGATGAAGAAACCATACTAGCCCCCGTGGAAAGTGTGCAAGCTTTATGTCAATTACCGCTTACAGGCACCGATCCCCGGAAAATTCCGCTCTTTCAGAAAAAAGAATTGTGCGATCGCTATACTGACTTGTTGAGAAGCTTTGACCATCGCATTACCACTACCTCAGTCAGCTATAGTGACTGTGCCCAAAGGGTAATCCTCGCTACCAGTGATTGCTCACTGATCGAACAATCTTGGGTGGATATGGAAATACGCTTTGCCGCCACAGCCAGAAATGGCGAAACTGTACAAACTGGAAGAGAAACCACCGGATCTCGTAAAGCCTACGAAGATTTAACTGCTTTGGATGAACAAGTCAAAAGCGCGGCACAAAGGGCAGTAGTAGCCTTATCCTTACCATCAGTCAAAGGCGATACCTATACCGTGGTCATTGACCCTATTCTGACTGGGTTATTTGTCCACGAAGCCTTTGGGCATCTTTCGGAAGCAGATATGGCTTACGAAAACCCAGATTTGTTGGAAGTGATGACCCTTGGGCGTCGGTTTGGTCCAAAAGCGTTGCAAATTTTTGATGGTGCTGCACCTCAGGGACATCGTGGTAGCTATTTTTACGACGATGAAGGCACACCTGCCACCACTACGCAACTAATTAAAGATGGGGTTTTAGTCGGACGGCTGCATTCTCGCGAAACTGCAGGCAAATTAGACGAAGCGCCCACAGGCAATGCGCGGTGTCTCAGTTATCACTATGCTCCGATTGTACGAATGACCAATACCTGGATAGAACGGGGGACAACGCCTGTCGAGGACTTATTTAACGGGATTAAAGAGGGCGTTTATGCCCGTAACTGGTTGGGTGGTATGACAAACGGGGAGATGTTCACCTTTAGTGCTGGGGAAGCGTGGATGATTAGAAATGGCAAAATTGCTGAACCTGTGAAGGATGTGACGCTTTCGGGTAATGTTTTCCAAACCCTAACTGATATTGAAGCCATTGGCGATGATTTTTACTGGGATGAGTCCGGCGGTTGCGGTAAGGGTGGACAAAACGGTTTAGCTGTAGGCTGTGGTGGTCCTAGTTTGCGGATTAGAGATGTAGTTGTGGGGGGGGAAGTAGGTTAAAGTTATGAGTTATGAGTTTTAAATTAACTCATGACTTATAACTTTTTACAGCGATTTTTAAATGAATAGACCGCAGGCAGACCTCTCTCCAAACCTCTCTCCTACAAGGAGAGAGGCTTTGATTTTCTAGAAGAACCTCGGAGTGTTGGGGATGGGGGTTAGGTTTGATGATAGTGGTTCGTACAACTAAAAACTGCTGTTAGTCAGCATCTTCTCCATGAACACTGTACATGGACCGTCATTGTATCGCTCAATCAAGTAGAAGCCGAGTCGCTGATAAAGTTTAATCACTTCTTCAGGAACTTAAAAGATTTCACTACAGACTGCCAAAGTTATCTGCTTAACTTCTTCAACTTGGTCTAATCTTATTGGTTTGATTTCTATCATCTTGCTAGCTTCGTTTTTCAAACTAACCAAAGCGTTGGTTGGGTTATATCTGTCAAACATTCAAAACTCTCTCTGCAGCATTTCCCGCAACCGACGCTATTTGGAATGTGTTCGATCGCTTTTCAAATCTTCTTATTTAATCCGTAAAGACATAGACTCCATATCAAAATATTGATTATCAAATTTATACGCCATTTTCTCTATTCCATATATTTTAAAGCCAAATGATAAATAAAGTTGTTTTGCCGATCTATTATTTGTAACAACATCAAGTAATAATACTTCTATCTCGTTAATAGCCTTTGCTCTTTCAATTAATTCATTCAGTAGTAATTTACCTATACTTTTTCCTCGATATTCTTGTTTAACATACATACTACGAATATATGCTTTATGCCTTACTTTTATTCTTGATTCTTGATGAAATGCTACTATTCCAATTAACTCTTTATCCTCATAGCAGCCCAATATAAAGTTATTGTTATCTACTGGTATTCTATCCCGAAAATTATCTATCGTCTTAATTGCTTCTTCATGATACATTGTGCCAAATGAATCTGGATTGTTATATAAAGCTTCTAATCTGATATTTCTATAATCTTCTGTATCATGTTTTGTTAATTTTCTAATTATCATTGGATTAAATATAAATAATAAACAACTTATTACTTCATTTCTCTTATAATATTACAATTTAAGGTGTATGAAGGCGCGGTACATGGCTTATTTGTGACTCAGATTCTGTTGCAAATCTTGAACATTCAGTTTGGAGACACCAGAAACCATCTACTTTCGTTCCGCTTCCTAATTGCTTGATGCTAGATTGGAGCTATAATCCCACAAAATGAGGAATCAGCCAATGACTACTTCTGTGGAACATGGCACAAACAAGAGCGATCGCATCCCGCCGTTAGAAAGTGGCGATCGCCTCTCTCGCCATGAATTCGAGTGCCGCTATGCAGCAATGTCCCACATTAAGAAAGCTGAATTAATTGAAGGAGTTGTTTATTTGGCATCACCATTACGTTTTAGAAGTCATGGAAAACCTCATGGGCAGTTGAATACCTGGTTAGGCATTTATCAAGTTTCTACTCCCAATGTAGAGTTAGCCGACAATGCTACAGTACGCCTAGATTTAGACAATGAACCACAACCCGATGCAGTTTTGTTAATAGATGAAAGATTGGGGGGACAGGCACATATTAGTGATGATGACTATATTGAAGGCGCACCGGAATTGGTAGTAGAAGTTGCAGCTAGTAGTGCAGCTAATGACTTGCATGACAAAAAACGGGCATATCGACGCAACGGTGTTCAAGAGTACATCGTCTGGCAGACTTTGGAAAATCAGCTTGACTGGTTCAGTTTACAAAACGGTGAGTATGTCCCCCTAAAGGCAGATGCAGAAGGAGTTATCAAAAGTCGAGTGTTTCCGGGTTTATGGTTAGCTACAAGAGCGCTACTAGCAGGGGACATGACTAAGGTTGTAGCGGTGCTGCAACAAGGACTGAATTCAACAGAACATGCCGCGTTTTTGCAGCGGTTGTCACACTAGTCTTAACATTGCTTTTTTAGTTAACTATGCAATCTGATCTGCCATGCTAAATTTGAGCTAAAGTCCCACAAGATGAGGAATCAGCCAATGACTACTTCTGTGGAATATGGCTTAAACAAGAGCGATCGCATCCCACCTTTAGAAAGTGGCGATCGCCTAACTCGCCATGAATTCGAGCGCCGTTATACAGCAATGCCCCACATCAAGAAAGCTGAACTGGTAGAAGGAGTCGTATATTTGGCATCACCATTACGTTTTCAACGTCATGCAGAACCGCACAGTTTACTGATGGTTTGGCTAGGCACTTATAAAGTCATGACTAAAGGTGTAAGGATAGGCGACAATGCTACAGTACGCCTAGATTTAGATAATGAACCACAACCCGATGTAGTTTTGTTAATAGATGAAAGATTGGGGGGACAAGCACACATTAGTGATGATGACTATATAGAAGGCGCACCAGAGTTGGTAGCAGAGGTTGCAGCTAGTAGTGCAGCTAATGATTTGCACGACAAAAAACGGGTATATCGACGCAACGGTGTTCAAGAGTACATCGTCTGGCAGACTTTGGAAAATCAGCTTGACTGGTTCAGTTTACAAAACGGTGAGTATGTCCCCCTAAAGGCAGATGCAGAAGGAGTTATCAAAAGTCGAGTGTTTCCGGGTTTATGGTTAGCTACAAGAGCGCTACTAGCAGGGGACATGACTAAGGTTGTAGCGGTGCTGCAACAAGGACTGAATTCAACAGAACACGCCGCGTTTTTGCAGCGGTTGTCACGCCCCCTTCGGGGAAATTCAAAAGCTAAGGTAATAAGTCAAAATTAAGCC
>CAXTSI010000267.1:0-12395 GCA_964246695.1 uncultured bacterium | reverse complement strand
AATTTTTTTTTTTTGGGGGTGCCCTCCCCCCACATTTATTTTTTTGGGGCCGCATTGCCCACCCTACGCTCGAATTTCACAAATTAGATAGGACTGCTATATCCGTTATTTGTTATGTCGAAAAATAGATTTATGGCACTCTATATTGGTCTAGCTTTCATCGCTGGTTTAACTGCAAGTTCTGTTGTCAAAATTGTCAATGCTAATAGTAATTCTACAATAGGTGAAAATCAAACTCAAGATAAGTATGCATGGGCGGATTTTGATGCGCAAGTCGGCGGAACGAAAACTTCAGGTAAAACATACTATGTCGATAACAGTAAAGGAGATGATGGCAATCCCGGCACAACACAAACTCTTGCATTCAAGACAATACAGCAGGCAAATCAAAAAGTAGCTGCTGGAGATATTGTCTATGTAAAAAATGGGACTTACGACGAAAATATCACGGTCATAAAATCTGGAACCTCTAATAATTGGATTGTTTTCCAAGCTTTTCCCGGTCATAAGCCATTTGTGAGAGGAACTCAAGATGGAACTTTTAAAATAGAGGGCAATTACATAAAAATAATTGGTTTTAGAATCACTTCCACTCAAATAGGATCGGGGATTCATGTTGGTAAGGGAAACCACCACACACAAGTTCTCAATAATGAAATTCATGACTCTGGGTGTGGGGGTATTTCCGGGCAAGAAACGGATTATCTGTATATTGAAGGCAATGTTTCGTATCGCAACGCTTTCAGATCGCCTTATCAATGTAGTGGTATTTCCATTTATCAGGCTAAAGCGTTTGATAACAAATCTGGCTTTCACAATATAATCAGAGGCAATATTTCTTACTCAAATGAGAACTTGTTGCCCAGAGGAGATGGAAAAGTTACTGATGGAAACGGCATTATTATCGACGATTTCAGGCACACCCAAGGTCAGATGCGATCGCCAAAATACACAAATTGGACTTTGGTTGAAAATAACTTTGTTTTTGACAATGGCGGTAGAGGAATCCATGTTTTTCAAAGCGACAATGTCATCGTGAGAAATAACACAGCTTTTAAAAACTTAAAATCTCGTAATTTAGATGGTACTCTCAACGGAGAGTTAACCACATTATTTTCTGAGCATGTGCAGTTTTATAAAAACATAGCCTATGCCAGCGATCGGTCTAAAAAAACTTTTGTAGATGACTATTCTAGCAATAATAGGTGGGATGACAATGTATCCTACAATGGGTATAATTTTGTGAAAGGCGATCGTTCTAATGCTATTTTTAGTAGCAATAATTTAATTACTAATAGATGATGTAGGGTGGGCATTGCCCACCATTACCAGGAGGAGTGGGCAATGCCCACCCTACGAATATTCCCTAATGCAGCAAAAGCCGTGATATTAACTCAGAGATATAGATAACTATGGAATCTAGAGAATCGGTTGATTTAAATTTAAGCCGTTATTTATTAATATTGAAACGGCAGTGGATGTCTGTTAGCATTATCTTTGTGGCGACAGTTGCTCTCAGTTATGTAGCTACAACATTTATGAAGCCATCCTATCAAGCAGAAGGTAAACTATTATTCAGAATCCCATCTTTTGGTTCTAATCTCTTGCTGAATAGCTCTGAAGGACAAGCAACAGGAGATTTGAGAACGCTGGTAGCAAGTCAAAATCCTATCAGTACTCAAATAGAAGTTATTTCTTCCCCTCCTTTGTTGCAGCAGGCAATAAACGAACTAAAACTCAAAAACAACAAAGGCGAATCGCTGGAAGTTGAAGTGGTAGAAAAAGGTTTGACTCTAAAAATTGTTGGTGGCACAGATGTGTTGCGGGTTACCTATAAAAGCCGTAACCCTGAAGAAGCAGCAGCAGTAGTCAACAAAATTATGAATCTTTATTTAAAAAATGATATTATTACGACTCGCTCTGAAGCGCAAGAAACTCGTCGATTTGTGGACAAGCAGCTTCCTAAAGCTCGATCTGCTGTCCACGAAGCACAAGTAGCACTACGCAGCTTTAAACAGAAGAATAACGTTGTAGATCTATCAGAGGAGTCAAAGTCAGCGGTTGCAGTCATTGGGAGTTTAGACGGCGAGATTAATACTGTTCAGGCTCAACTAGATGAGGTAAACGCCCAAACCAATGAACTGCGTCAAAAAGTAAATCTGAATTCCCAGAAGGCGATCGCTGTAAGTGCTCTCAACCAGTCACCTGCAGTGCAAGGAATTCTGACACAACTCCAAGATTTAGAGCGACAGTTAGCGATTGAGCGCAGCCGTTTCTTAGATGAAACACCCATAATTATTGACCTAGAAGCAAAAAAAGCCAACTTGCAAACCCTCCTACAAAAGCAAATTGAACAGAATACTGGCAATCAAACAAAAGTTCCGCAGAGACTATTGCAGATGGGAGAACTCAGACAAAGCCTGATCAAAGATTTCCAGCAATCAGAAGTTCAGCGCCTTGGCTTGGCTAAAAAACTCGCCTCTCTGTACAGTTCCCGGTCTACCTACAAACAGCGGGTGAAAACCATACCTTTGTTGGTACAAAATCAGCGCGAACTAGAACAGAAGGTTGAATCCGCTCAATTTACTTATCAAACTCTCTTGAAAAAGCTGCAAGAATTACAGGTAGCGGAAAATAAAAATACAGCTAACGCCCGGATTATTACTCAGGCTTTAGTTCCGTCCAAGGCAGTATTAAGTCAGAAACCCATCGTTTTGGCGTGCGGCATGATGTTGGGTTTATTTTTGTCCACTACTACTGTTATCCTTGTAGAAATGAGAGACAAATCTCTAAAAACACTTAAGGAAATCAGAGAGATATTTGGATATACAACGCTTGGGATTGTTCCCTTGTTGACTAAAAAGGCTTCTAGTCACCGATATGCAGAATCAACACCAAGAGAAATTGCTGTCAGAGATACGCCCCACTCCTTAACGAGCGAAATTTACCGCATGATTCAAGCTAATCTGAAATTTCTGAGTTCAGATAAGGTGTTGAAAACTATTGTGGTAACTAGCGCAGTTCCGAAAGAAGGCAAATCTACAGTTTCAGCTAATTTAGCGGCAGCGATCGCTCAACTAGGGCGTCAAGTTTTACTCATTGATGCAGATATGCGAGTTTCTTCTCAGCATCATCTCTGGCAGCTAACTAATGCAGCAGGTTTGAGCGAGGTACTTGTTGGTCAGGCTGAATTTAACACTAGTGTGTGTCAGGTAATGGATAATCTTGATGTCTTAACTGCTGGAGTTAAACCTCCTAATCCACTAGCTTTGCTGGATTCTAAGCGGATGGCATCACTCATTGAAGATTTTTCAGTTCAATATGACTTTGTAATTATTGATGCTCCTCCCCTACTCTTTGCCGCCGATGCTCTAACTTTAAGCCACATGACTGATGGGATTTTGTTAGTGGCAAGACCAGGGGTGATTGATTCTAGCAGTGCTAATGCTGCTAAAGAGATGTTAGAGAGTTCCGGTCACAATATCTTAGGTTTATTGGTTAATGGAATAATTGAGAAGAATGAATCTAGCAGTTATTTCTATCATTCCAAAGAATATTTTTCTGCTGAAGGGGTGATTAAAGAAGCTCGGATCAAGAAACCTCAAGAAATTTGATTAAAAAGGGCGTGGTTTGGCAATACCATAACCTTGGGCATAATCCACTCCCAGCGCTGTGATTTTTTCCAGGATGTCCTGATTTTCGACAAACTCAGCAATAGTTTTGATGCCCATGACATGACCAATTTGATTGATTGCTTCTACCATTGCCAAATCAATCGGCTCATCGACAATATTCTTGACGAAGCTGCCATCAATTTTTAGGTAATCCACTGGCAGATTTTTGAGATAAACAAAAGAGGACATCCCACTGCCAAAATCGTCTAAGGCGAAGCGACAGCCTAGTTCCTTGAGGGAGCGGATGAATTGAGCGGCTTTCCCTAGATTGGCGATCGCCACAGTTTCGGTAATTTCAAAGCAGATTAATGCTGGTGGGATCTGGTGTAAAGTAAACTGCTCATGTAAAAATTCAATAAACTGCTCATCGTTAATACTTGCACCAGAAAGGTTGATGGCATACAAACAGTTACAACCAGCTTCTCGATAGTGTTGTCCCTGAGTGGTAAAGAGCGTGCGGATCACCCAGCGATCGATCGCTTGCATGAGATTGTAGCGTTCAGCGGCTGGAATAAACGCCATTGGGGACACGACCTTACCCATTTCATCGACAAGGCGCAGCAGAACTTCGTAATGTTCCCCACTAGACTCAGTTGGGGTCGTAGGGATAATTGTCTGATAATAAAGGCAAAAACGATTTTCTTCCAGAGCTTGAGTAATCCGCGTCACCCATTGCATTTCGCTTGTAGCTTTCGCTGACTCACTATCGTCGGCTTGATAGATATGCACGCGATTACGTCCTTTGTTTTTAGCAACGTAACAAGCCGCGTCGGCAGCACTTAATACGCTATTTATACGAGCACTGTCTGCGTCGATCGCAACCAACCCGATACTGACACCAATCTGGAAAGTTTTGTCCTGCCACACAAAACGAAACTCTTGGATACACTGCACGAGCTTGTTAGCAATCCGGAATGCTGGCTCTAGAGGGCAACCTTCAAGCAGTATGCCAAATTCATCTCCTCCCAGACGTGCTAAAGTGTCGGAGGAGCGCACTTGAGATTGAAACAGCGTCGTAACTTGGCGCAATAGTTCATCGCCAGCGACATGACCGCAAGTGTCGTTGACAATCTTGAATCGATCTAAATCTAGATAACACAGTGCGTGTTGTTGATTTTTTATCTTGGCGCTGCTCAAAGCCAGTTCCAAACGGCGCTCAAATTCGCTGCGATTGAATAGTCCGGTTAAAGCATCGTGAGACGCCTGCCAAGATAATTGACGTGCCATGTTGCGTGTCTGGGTAACGTCTTGAAACACCATGACTGCACCGACAATTTTGCCGTCACTAGCGCGGATTGGTGCGGCGGAGTCGTTAACGGCAACTATACTGCCGTTGCGGGTAATCAGGACACTATCTTTGCTAAGACTGACAGTACAGCCAGAACTTAAGACAAGTTCTACGGGATTTTCTACTGAAGAGCGAGTGTTTTCGTTAACAACCTTAAATACCTCTGCCAACGGCTTTCCTTGTGCATCCTGTAGACTCCACCCAGTAATTTCTTCTGCAACTGGGTTGAGATATTTTATTTGCCCAGACGCATCGGTTGTGATTACAGCATCCCCGATAGATTGCAACGTCACCTGAGCCAGTTCTTTTTCTTCAAAAAGCTGTTGTTCCAAGAGTTGGCGATCGGTAATGTCAACCGCCACCCCTCCGACTAACCGTCGTCCTTCATCACCGTCTTTAAAAACAAACTTGAAAACTAACCAGTAATGAAGACATCCATCTGGTGTAGGAACAGCTTCAATTACCTGTGCAGTTTTACCTGTAGAAAGGACGTGAGTGTCATTTTCACGTACCTGTTTTGCCGTCTCTTCAGGCAACCAATCGAAATCCGTCTTGCCTTGCAAAAGGGCGAATTTGGTGTTGAAAAGGCGCTCAAACGTCTTGTTAGCGTAAATGTAGCGCCCCTCAGAATTTTTTATAAAAGCGACAGCAGGGTTGTTGTTCATAAATGTCTTGAAGCGTACTTCACTTTTACGTAGTGCAGCTTCAGCAATTTTGCGCTCTGCGATTTGCTGCGTTAATTCTGCTGTCCGTTCTTGAACTTTGAGTTCTAACTCTTTGTGCGCTACAATAAATAGTTCTTCTACAAGTTTTTGCTCGTGGATGTCTGTGTACGTAGCTACCCATTGCTCAATTTCCCCATGATGATTTCGCATCGGTAGCGCTCGACCTAAATGCCAGCGATACATCCCGTCTGATGCTCTTTTCAAACGACATTGAATTTCATAACTAGAGCCGATTTGTCTTGCGATCGTCCACTGCTCATTGTACAGTTGTCGGTCATCCGGATGCAGCACCGCCGTAAAGCCCCAATCCTTTGCCTGCTCGAACGTCATTTCGGTATAGTCGTAAAGGCGTCGATTATAGTAATTAAGTGTGCCGTCCTTCCGGGTTGTCCAGACAATTTGGGGCATGGTGTCTGCCAAAAAGCAGTACCGCTGAATGCTTTCGAGCTGTTCCTCTTCGGCATGGATGCGCGCTACCATCTCTACCTGTAATGTCTTGAGTGCAGTTTCCAGCTCTCTTGTCCGTTCGGCAACCCGGCGTTCTAACTCGTCGTGTGCTTGACGCAGCGACTCCTCTGCCTGTTTGCGCTGTGTGATATCCCGACCGATACAAACAAAATGTTGTAAGCCCTTTTTTTGAGTCTGAATCACAGATCTAGAAAAGGCGACAGTCAGCTTTTTTCCAGTTTGGGTTTGACAAACGACCTCGCAATCCTTCAAAAATTCACTTCCAGATCGGGAATTGTGCTGACAAGCTGGCAGTAAGAAATTTTCGTCAGCAATAATTTTGGAAATTGGCTGATTGATTAATTCTTCTTGGCTATATTCAAATAAATCAATTGCCGCTGGATTTACTGTTATTATATTTCCTGACGGCGTTGTTACCAACAATGCATCTGTTATGGACGTAATAATTTTATCAATATAATTGTAAGAAGCAGATACCGCATTTAATAAAAGATTGGCTTCATTATTTGTCTGTACTAATCTTTGCTCTAAAATCATCCTTTCTGTTGCATCTTGCAGTAAGACAATCAACCAACTTTCAAAACGTGTGATATATAAATCAATATAACAAGTAAAACTTGACTCTTTAGATCGGTTAATACCTTTTAATTCAAAATTATTGTGCCGTCCTTCAAGGATTTCGAGCAGAGAATTTTCATGTCCTACTAATTCTGAAAAAGCGAGTCGGACATCTTTTACTGGCATGATTTCGTTAGGGCAATCAGCAAACCGTTGAATACCTGAAGAGGTTTCTAGAATGAGCAATTCATGAGACACTGCCAAGTATTCTGTGTAGTGTGGAACTAAAAGCTTTTGTATAATTGTATTCATTAAGACTCAACTTAAGGAGACTGCAACTGTTAACGATTAAAACTTAATTCACGCGAGTCGTCTGAGCATTTGGTAAGCTCATGTTTGAAATATTTCTTTTTGCGTGTATTAGGGAGTTTTTATATAATTTACCAAATATTTATTTTGAACTGTTCAGTAGAATCCCTTAAACTAAGTAGGTTGGCACAAATTAATCATTGTTTCTTCCTAGTTGCTTTAGCACGCAACTACAAACCTTTCCAGGAATTTTACAAAACTTTATTAAGTGCAAACTTGATACTCTAGAAGAGTCAGCCTGACTAAAGGCTGTGAATAAACGATCAAGGCGATCGCGTGGAATTCCAATGCCTGTATCTTTAACATTGACCTTGTGTGCTGTGCGACCTACAAAAAATGAAGCCTAAAGCACTCTCCGCAGTTGAATTGGAGCTCATTGAAGTAAGCCGTGCATTCCAATTAGCACATTATTTTCCTTATTGCAACGGGATGACGTACAAATTACATAAGAAAACTGTGGCAGTGTTGACGCAGTATATGGTCTAGCAAACAGAGATCGTACATTTCATGCTACAATAATTGAGGATTATTTTCGGTTATGCGGTTTGTGCTTATTTATTTACAAGCGTCTCTCCGAATCTAAATCTTTACTCTATTTGATTCTGGAGATGTTTTTATGTCAATTTATGTCGGTAATCTCTCTTATGAAGTTGGAGAAGATGACCTAAAACAAGTCTTTGCAGAATATGGAACTGTGAAGAGCGTTCAATTGCCAAAAGATCGGGAAACTGGTCGTTTGCGCGGTTTCGCTTTCGTAGAAATGGGAACAGATGCAGAAGAAGCTGCAGCGATAGAAGCCCTCGACACTGCTGAGTGGATGGGTCGTAACCTAAAGGTTAATAAGGCCAAGCCACGTGAAGATAGAGATTCGTTTGGTGGTGGTAGACGGGGAAACAATAGTGGAGGAGGAGGAGGCGGATACTCTCGCCGCTACTAAGCTTTGACATGAGTCTTGGCTCTTTCTCCAATTGTTTCATCCCAAGCAGAGAATTTAAATCTCGGTTATTTTGGGCAGACAAGGAGTCTGCCCTTTTTCACTTACATTTTACTGGATTGTTTATATCCAACCACTTAGCTACCAATTGAGTTAATTAAGTAGGAGAGAGAATGACCCAAATAATTATGGGCGAAAATGAAGGAATTGAGTCAGCCTTACGTCGATTTAAGCGAGAAGTTTCCAAGGCAGGGATTTTTCCAGATATAAAGAAACATCGTCACTTTGAAACTCCTTTGGAGAAACACAAGCGTAAAGCTAAAGAAGTCGCCAAGTCTAAGCGGTATAGGAGACGTTCCCGTTAGATCGCGCATTTGTTGCTCTTGCAATTTGTAGCATGGCTGTTAAACTCTGCTCCTCTTCAGCCTCATTCGTCATTCAGGACGAGACACTAATTCCCATTGCTGTTTGTCCTTGCAAAATCGTGCTACTAAGTCATCTGGAAGGGGTTCATCAAACTGGGCAAGCTGCCCTTTTTGCCTCTGCTGATGGCGCTACCCAGTTGCTAATCCTTCCAGATGGTCACCTGCGGTTCATTTAGAAATGTCAGCAGGCTTTGTAACTTTTAAAAATGAGAACCTATACACTTATAATACCTGTAGCTTGGGGAGCTTAAGCGCCAGCACCCTAGATATGTAAAATCAGTCGCGCTATGTATAGGTAGATCAAGATTCCCGCCACATCCACGAGGGTTGCAGCCATTGGCGCTGACATTAAAGCTGGATCGCATCCTAAAACTTGGAAGAAAAACGGCAGCATCGAACCACAGAGAGAGGCTAACACCGAGATCGCAAACAGACTTAGCCCCACCACAAGCGCCACCATCGGATTATCTTGCATGAGAAATGCCTCAAGAGTCACCAAGAGTCCTAAAATTGCCCCAAGCAGAATGCTAGCCGTCATCTCTCGGTACAGAACTTGTTGCAGGAGCTCATTTAGCTTCGCCTTCTTTTGGTGAAGCGCACGAACCACTACAGTTGCCGTTTGCGTACTGACATTTCCCCCATAGGCAATCAGTAGGGGAATAAAGCTAGCCAATACAACTACCTGCTGCAGAATATCTTCCTGACTTTTAATTACAGCAGTAGTACACGTACTAGCAAGGAGCAGGACAAATAGCCAGAGCCATCGCTGCTTTACAATAGCTAGAGGACCATTGGAATCGTTGCTCTGTTCCATCTCCGCAGACTGTGCATCCTCATGAGAGTTTGGTGTGTAGAGTAACTCAAATAGTTGCACTCGCTCTTTAGGTGATAACTCGTGAGAAATGTTTATATCATCCCGTCTTTTGAAGTCTTCTATCAGCCGGTGTTGTACGTCGATATGCAGGGACTCGTAGACAGCGATCGCTTGATATCTAGGTAACCGATGAAAGGCTGCTGCTTGCCAACCAACGGGAAGTGCCGTAATTTCTGCGGCAATCTCGGCTGGTTGCCTATCCCAGTATAGATCTTTGATCTCGTGTGCCTGCACTCGTTTTAGCCTAGCCTGCGGCAACGGAGGTTCCTCGTCAGATTCCACCGCTTCACAGGAGACTGTAGATGAGTCATTCATATAGTGTTGGATGATTACTTCCGATCGCTTCTCTTTATATTAAAGATAACAGTACTTGCTTGAAAATAGTCTCCCTCTAGAAAGAATAAAGGAGTAGGGCTTCAAGATCAAACAAGTGTTTTACCTGAAACGCACCAAAGTATAGTAGCAAGACAGAGATCTGAATTGCGAGCGGTGAAGAAAGTAGAGTCCGAGCGGCAGAATTTATTTGGCTCGGCGAAGCATAATGCAAAATTTCTTTACCTATTCTTTACTTAAACAGGTTACACTTAAAGATGTAAATATGTTCTTTACCTAATGAGGTTAAACTTACATCATGGAGCTTGAAGCCCTACTCCTTGGACTTGAGCCGTTAACAGCTTTAGTAGTGGGTGTTGGTGCAGTGATTATGGCACCTGTTGTGGATGTTGTCGGCAAGGCTGTTGAGAAAGATCCTCGGCTGGGTGAATCTCTTCCTAAACTGGGTGAATCTCTCTCAGAGTCGGCAAAAGAGGTGACCAAGAATACTCTGGTTTGGGGATTCGAGGCATTTGAAAATGCTCAAACAGTTTTTGCCGAAGCAGAAGAGTCGTTTCGAGATCTGGTAGCAGATGCTAAGACGGAGTATACGACCAAGAAATCTGGGGTTGAGGGGGTTGAGAGAGTAGAACCTCGCGAAGTAGAAATTGCATCTGAGTAGTCCGGTTAAAAGCTGCTATTATTTAGATGATAAAACATAATAGAATTTTCAAACTGTTTGAGCGTAGAAACACCGAATAAGGCAAGGCATAGACGTTGCTTAGGTGAATACGCTTGGAAGAAAAGGCTCTTTAAAGTTTGCGTGTCTATTCTTTCAAGCGGTTAAACTTGTGCCAGCAAACTGAAACATATCGGTACACGTATCAATGTGACCCGTTGGAACCCCAGCAATAGAATCGCTCTTGAGTCGCTCAGATCAACGGATCTAATGCTGGTTTCACCTTAGCATCCCATCCCATTGCCTGCATCCATCCAGGATATATAGGTTGGGGAGCAGTCAGTGAATCTAATTTCTCAACTTCATGGGAAGACAACTTGAGTTGATATCCGGGCAGCTTTCCAAGCTGGGAGATTAGAAAAACCAACATAGCGCACCATTCCCCGCCGGACTAAATCATCCAAAGCCCGTACCGTTTCCTCTGTTGGCGTCAGGGGATCGGGAATATGGATTTGATACAGGTCAATATAGTCGGTTTTCAGTCGCTTCAAACTTGCCTCAGCAGAAGCTATGATGTGGCGATAAGAAAGACCTGTATTAATAATTGCTTCACCTGTACGAAATCCTACTTTGGTAGCAATCACTGCTTGATGGCGACGGCTTTCCAATGCGTTGCCTAGCATGATTTCCGATTGTCCGCTTGTATAGGCATCTGCGGTGTCGAATAAGTTTATACCAGCGTCTAAGGCACGGTTTACCATTTGGTCTGCCATGTTCTGGTCAATGTTATTGGTAACGCCAGGAACCAGTTGACCTTCTCCAAAGGTCATGGCACCAAAGGCAAGACGAGAGACGACTAAACCAGTATGTCCGAGAGTTGTGTATTGCATAGAGAAATTTCCTCAAGATTGAAACTATTAGGCAGTGAGAACGTTAGGATCATTCTTTAGTTGAGCCAGAGGTGAAGCTATGCGTAATCCATTCCCCGGAATGAATCCGTATTTGGAACAACCGCAACTGTGGCATCAGGTACACAATCGCTTAATTGTGGCAATTGCGGATGAACTAACCCTGCAAATTGCTCCTAGATACTTAGTGACAATTGAGGAGCGAGTTTACACCAGCGTTTCAGATGCTTTACTGGTGGGAATTACAGATGTAGCTATTTCACGTCGGAATGACCCAACTGGAGCTACGATAACAGCACCGAGGCTTGCTGAACCAACTAAGGTATCTGTACCCATGCCTGAAGAAGTTACAGAACGATTTCTAGAAGTGCGATCAACACAAACAGGAGCAGTCATTTCAGTTATAGAGGTACTTTCGCCCAAAAATAAGCGTTCTAAGGAAGGTAGAGAGGCTTACGAGAGCAAGCGACAAAAAATTTTAGGGTCTAGAACTAGCTTAATCGAAATTGATCTGCTGCGAGGGGGGGAGCCAATGCCTGTCCTAGGAGAAAATGGCAAAGGCTACCGCATCTTGGTCAGCCGAGGCTACCGTAGACCAGAAGCAGACTTGTATACCTTTGGGCTAAAAGACCCAATTCCTCCTTTTCCAACACCACTGAATCAGGGAGAACCTGAGCCAGTAGTGGATTTACAGAAGTTGTTGAATGAGGTGTATGAACGTGCAAGGTTTGATCTGGCAATTGATTACTCACAGCCTGTTAAACTTTCTTTGTCTTCAGAAGAGAAAGCTTGGGTAACAGAAGTACTTGGCAAGAAAGAACACTGAGAAAACCTTTTAGAGCGATTAAAGCGGTTGAGGGTGTTGATGATGTCAACTTGGTTGATGACTCTTTCAATATTGCTGTTGTTCACGATTTCTCCTTATTATCGGCAAGACGAGAGACGACTAAACCAGTGTGTTAGAGTGTCGTATATTGCATCATTTTTTACTCCACAAGCTTTTAATAGACGTGAATTTTGTCTATACTGAGGTGTCAAGGCAAACCTCGCACCCAAGCAGATATGCTGATTGCGGCAACTGCCCAAATCCATCAACTAACGTTGGTAACGCACAATACCCGCGATTTTTGTAACCAGACCCAAAATTTGTCAGGGTCTGGAAGCATAAGCGAGGATTTTAG
>CAXTSI010000266.1:0-12410 GCA_964246695.1 uncultured bacterium | reverse complement strand
TGCACGGTTTCGGATGGGAGGGGTGATGCAGTAATGCACACCTCGACCCTACCTCCATCACTGCCACCGGGTTTTCATTACTACCAATTAATTATTGATGGTACACCTGTTAACGACCCATCGAGCCAAACCTACTTTGGTTGGGGACAACCTACCAGTGGGCTAGAAGTACCCGACGCCAAACTTGATTTTTACGAAGCTAAACCCGTACCTCACGGAGAAGTGCGTGAACGCTGGTATCACTCGCAAGTCACCAAGGAACTACGGCGGGTTTACGTTTATACTCCACCCAGTTACGATGCCGATACCAAACGCCGATACCCAGTATTATATTTACAACATGGTGCAGGGGAAAGCGAACGTGCGTGGACGGAACAGGGCAAAGCTAATTTCATCCTCGATAACCTGATCGCCACAGGTAAAGCCAAACCGATGATTGTGGTAATGGACAACGGCTATGCTCATAAAGAAGGCGTACCACTTCCACCTGGTTCTTGGGGTATTGAAGCTTTTGAAGAAGTTGTACTCCTCGATTTGATTCCCCTAATTGACAGCACTTACCGCACAATTCCCAATCGGGAATATCGTGCTATTGCTGGACTGTCAATGGGAGGTGGGCAAGCTTTGGAGGTGGGGCTGAATAATTTAGATAAGTTTGCTTGGGTGGGCGGTTTCAGTTCTTTATTGCGAGATTTCGATGTGAAGAAATCTTACGCCTCCGTTTTTAATAACGTAGCCAATGTTAATCGCAAGCTGCGCTTACTCTGGCTGGGGTGCGATACTCAAGATCAATTTTATAAAAGTAATCTTGCAGCGGATGAGGCATTAGAAAAATCTGGCATCAAACACGTTTGGGTTACTGGTTCTGGTGGGCATGAATGGCAGGTTTGGCGCAGATATTTGCATGATTTTGTCCCCAAGCTTTTTCGGTTCTCACCTCAAAGATGAGCGCACGACGACCAAGATCGGGGCATTGGTAACAACTATCGAGTAGGATCGTCATTTGTCATTGGTAAGGGTTTAAGGTATGTTTAAAAGCCGTAACATAGTTATGTTTATTTCCACTTACCTACTAAAAACGGATAGAATAGACATTAACACAGCATCCCTTATTTCCTCGATCAGAATAAACATTGAACGTACCCAATCACCCAAATCAAAATCATTAAATCTATGAAAAGAGAACTGATTAAACTGACCTACGAAATTGAACTTCAACCAGGAGAGAAATTGAATCTTCCAGCATCACTACTGGAAAGTGTAGGTGCAGGACGCTGGGTAATCACTATCGCACAAGAAGCTACAGCACCTGTAATTACCCGCAGTCATGATGCGTTTTTTAAAGGTTACGCACCAGAAGATGAACGACTATATGATGACTATCCAAGCAAGTGAGTTTTGGGTAGCAGACATTCCCTTCACAAGCGGTGGTGGTTCTAAAAAGCGCCCAATACTGGTACTTTGGTTAGATGGTGATGTTGTAGCAGCAGTAATCACATCTGCCAAGCCTCGCACACAAACTGATGTATCTCTTAATGATTGGGCAACAAGTGGTTTGCGTGTTGCTTCAACTGTACGCCTGTCTCGATTGGATAGTTTAGAACAGTCTTTGTTGCTGACTAAAATTGGGCAGATTTCAGAATCAGATGCAAAGCGATTGAAAGAAGTATGGGATATATACATTAAGCCTCAATTTTAATGGCAATTGATACAGAGTTTCCGGTTCTCGTCGAGGAAGCCTGGGAAACTGAATCAGTGTAATTAAAAAGCAAAATTAAGAAAGAACATTTCACAAAAACAAAAATATGGCATTACAACTGAAAATAGACTACCCAGAAACCCTACCAGATGCTTTACAACAGACGCGAGAACAGTTTGAAGGGGAAGCCAAAATGGCAATGGCAGTGAAGCTGTTTGAAATGAAACGTATTTCTTCTGGTATGGCAGCACAATTAGCAGGCATGGAGCGAGTTTCTTTCTTGCTCAACTTGCATCGGTACGGAGTGCCAATGATTGATTTAACAGAAGAGGAACTACTTGTTGATTTAGAGAATGCCTAACACTGCTTGAAATGACAATTGAGTTTGACTGGGATAATCAAAAGGCAAGAGCGAACATTAAAAAACATGGCGTTTCATTTAAAGATGCAACAACAGTTTTTGACGATCCATTCTCGATCGCTCTTGATGATATCCTACACTCGCAAGAGGAAGATCGCTATTTAATAATCGGCTATTCTCAGCAGCAAAGGTTACTAGTGGTTGCATACACTTACAGAGGGAATAACATTCGTATTATCAGTGCTAGAATAGCCACAAGGCGTGAAAGGGAAATTTATGAACAAGGAAGCTAATCATAACGAGGACTATGAAATGTCAGATAACTTAGAAATGCAAGATGAATATGATTTCACCAAAGGTGTAAGAGGTAAACATTACCTAGCAAACCTCAATCGCAATCAGCAGCCTGTAGTAGTGAAAACAAAAAGTAAAGACGGTGACAGATATGTAACAATGAGAATCATGGAAGTACAAGCGCTAATCACGCCTGATGGCAAGCTGACAGCACAGTTGCCCTTAGATGTTATACCCGGAGAACACCGAGTTGTTTTGAGAATTGAACAACCTGTAGACCAACCTACAGCAGAAATATCTGCAGATTAGATAATATAACTGTTTGGTTAAATGAGCAAAAAACGTTGATGCTTACTTGACGCAGCACTAATCCCCACATCAGTTAAGTAAGATTGCATCTCCGACAACAGAAAGTTGGGACACTAAAACAGTGTAGTAAAATAAGAGTAGATGGATTCGGGGGACCAGTTCACTGGTCGTAAATATCTATAGAGACTATCTTTGGTAATCTCCAAGGTCTAAAGTCCAGCCAGCTGAAACAACTACAGCGGCTGTATCACCAGCGCATACCAGGCGATCTCATCATTACGCCTGAGTTCTCCCAGCGGCTGGCAGCAATTAGCACTGAAATTAATCAGCCTATGTGTGCCTACCTTAACCGACGCGGACAAGTGATTCGTGTCGGGGTAGGCACACCGCGTCAGACCCAAATTCCACCACTGGAACTGCCCCGTTATGGTGCAGAACGACTCAGCGGTATTCGTTGTATCGCCACTCATCTGAAGGCAGAACCGCCTAACGAAGTGGCGCTGACAGCTATGGCAATGCAACGCCTAGATGCCTTGGTAATGCTAAATATTACCGGGACAGGATTTCAACGGCGGGGTGGTGGCGCTACTGGGTATGTAAAAGAAGCTTATTTAGCTCATCTTACACCGCAGGACTCTCGCGCCCTGATCGCCAGTCCTGCTACGAAAAAAGTTTTTCCCGATCTTCTCCCTGCTAGCAGTCAGGAATTAGGGAGTAACCTCGTATCACCAAGTTGGAGCGTATCGCCGCCCATGAGTTTAGATATGCTGACAAAGCAGGACTTTCTGAACTTGGTGGAAGGACTGGAAACAGAATTCCAGCGAGAGTTTGTCGCTCAAGAAGTAGACACCGATCATGAGCGCGTGCTGATTGTTGGTGTGATGACCGAGCGGATGACTGCCCAACAATTCCAAGACACCTTAGCGGAATTGGCGCGGTTAGTAGATACGGCGGGAGGCGAAGTATTGGAGATAGTGCGGCAAAAGCGATCGCGCATTCATCCCCAGACGCTAGTTGGTGAAGGTAAAGTGCAAGAAATTGCTCTGACTGCCCAAACCTTGGGAGCTAACCTCGTCGTTTTTGACCACGACCTCTCACCTGCACAAATTCGCAACTTAGAAGTTCAAATTGGCATCCGGGTGGTTGACCGCACCGAAGTCATTTTGGATATCTTTGCCCAACGCGCTCAGTCCCGTGCAGGTAAGTTGCAAGTCGAACTGGCACAGTTGGAATATATGCTACCACGACTGACCGGTAGAGGTCAAGCCATGTCTAGGCTAGGTGGTGGTATTGGTACGCGCGGTCCTGGTGAAACTAAACTAGAAACTGAACGTCGTACAATTGCGCGGCGCATTGCCCGACTGCAACAAGAAGTAAACCAGCTACAGGCACATCGAGATCGGTTGCGACAGCGGCGACAACATCAGGAGGTTCCCTCTGTGGCTTTGGTGGGTTATACCAATGCTGGCAAATCCACGCTGCTGAATGCCCTAACTAATGCCGAAGTTTACACAGCCGACCAACTATTTGCCACCCTCGATCCCACCACGCGCCGCCTCGTGATTCCTCATGCTGTGAATGATGGTCCTCAGGAGATTCTACTTACAGATACGGTGGGGTTTATTCACGAACTGCCTGCATCTCTGGTAGATGCATTCCGCGCCACCTTAGAGGAAGTCACGGAAGCTGATGCCTTACTCCATCTGGTTGATTTGTCGCATCCTGCTTGGTTAAGTCATATTCGCGCAGTTAGAGAAATCTTGGCGCAAATGCCAGTGACTCCCGGTCCAGCGCTGGTTGCTTTTAACAAAATTGATCGAGTTAATAGCGAAACTTTAGCTTTAGCGCGGGAAGAGTTTCCCTTAGCAGTGTTTATTTCGGCAACTAAGCGCCTAGGATTGGAAACCTTACGTCAGCGTCTTAGTCAACTGATTCAATACGCCACTGCCTCTTAGTAAGTACAGGGCAGTATGACAGCAGTTTTCAATTGAATTGACCATATTGTAGGGGCGGGGCAACCCCTACGGGGAATTCAAAAGTCAAAAGTCAAAAGTCAAAATTAAGAATTATTTAATTACTTTTGACTTTTGACTTTTGACTTGGAGCGTTCGCGCAGCGTCTCCCCTTGGGAGAAGCGACGTTGCCCCGCCCCTACGGTTACGAATGCGGTAAATACGGAAAATATTTTTTTATAGCTTGAAAAATTCTCAGTGCTACTACTGAGGCTACCAGTATTTCAACTAGAATATTATCGGTTCAAGAGCGCAAGTAAACATACATAACTAATTCTGATGAGCAGGCTATGATTATCTGCAAGCTCACATGCGAAGGCTTGACTCCAATGCTGCTAAACATTGGAAAAATCTGCTAATAGCTAA
Source organism: uncultured bacterium (assembly GCA_964246695.1). Classification (GTDB taxonomy): domain Bacteria; phylum Cyanobacteriota; class Cyanobacteriia; order Cyanobacteriales; family Nostocaceae; genus Stigonema. The sequence goes on along the minus strand of CAXTSI010000266.1, from coordinate 7,369 downwards.
TTGCTAATTGCTAATCGTATTCAGGCAATTAGCAGTCCTCGCCAGTTACCTTTATTTGCGATCGCTTACTTAACTAAGTGTAATAAAACACTTTGTAGAGCAAACTCCAAGGTGTCTTTTTACACTAATAACGCTATTATGGTTTGTGTTGATTTAGCTCAATCTACTTACCATCTTCTCAGGATAACCATATCTACGGGATAAAGCTCCCATTGCTAACGTGTAGATCTAAAATTAAGAAATATGAATGACGTTGAGGACGTTATGGCTGCAAAAGTAGAGATTTACACATGGAGAACTTGCCCGTTTTGCATTCGTGCCAAAAATTTACTAACGACAAAGGGGGTTCAATTCATCGAATACAGCATCGATGGAGATGAGGTAGCACGAAAGAAAATGGCTCAAAGGGCAAATGGACAACGCACCTTGCCCCAGATTTTTATTAACGATCATCACATTGGTGGCTGTGATGATACCTACGCCTTAGACGCTCAAGGCAAGCTGGATCAGCTACTGGAATGATGGATGATGAATGATGAATCATGAAAAAATTCATAATTCATAATTTATCATTCATAATTTACTTGGCGATTGAGGCAGAACGCGTGAAACTGGCTTTTATCATTGATCCCATCAATCAGCTTGACCCATGTCACGATACCAGCGTTGCTTTGATGGAAGCAGCACAAACTCTGGGACATGAAATTTGGGTAACTCAAGCAAACTTACTAAGTGTCGTAGAGGGCGTGGCTTGGGCAGTTCTAGAACAAGTGGAACTCGTACCAGTGCAGTTGGTGGAGGGACGTTATTCGGCGACGAACCCTTGGTACAAGTTGAGCGATCGCACCGCTACAAGCCTGGAAACAATGGATGCCGTATTCATGCGGACAGATCCACCAGTCACAGAGGCTTACCTCTATGCCACCTATATTCTGGACTACATAAACCAAAACAAAACCTTGGTAATTAACAGTCCAAGCGGCATCAGAGCAGCAAACGAAAAAATGTATGCTCTACAGTTTACCAAAGCGATTCCAGAAACCATCGTTACCGCTGATAAACAGTTGATCCGGCAATTTGTCGAAGCTAAGGGATCGGCAATTCTCAAGCCATTGGGAAACAAAGCTGGAGTTGGGATTTTATTCTTACAACCTGACGATCGTAACTTCAACTCCATCGTCGAACTCAGTACCTTCCAAGGTCGAGTGCCAATCATGGTGCAAACCTACTTACCAGAAGCAAAAGAGGGAGACAAGCGGATTATCCTGCTTAACGGCGAACCAATCGGTGCACTTAACCGCCTTTCTGCCCAAGGTGAATTTCGCAATAACATGGCTGCCGGTGGCACAGTTGCCCAAACTGAAATCACTCCGAGAGAACTGGAAATTTGCGCTCAACTAGCTGAAACCCTACGCCAAGACGGCTTGATTTTTGTCGGCATCGATGTTATTGGTGGCTATCTTACCGAGGTTAACGTTACCAGTCCGACTGGGATTCGCGAGATAGACCGACTAAACGGCTCTGAGGTTGGTCATCAAGTTATTAAATGGGTGGAGCAGGCAAAAAAATGATTAATTATAAATGATGAATTATGAAATTTTTCGGCATAGCCTGCGGCAAGCTACCAGAAGGCGTCTACATAATTCATAATTCATCATTTTCTGTTTTCTTGACACCGTAGTTCACAGCGACGCCTTCCAGCAATCTGCCAGTTTCGTTTGTAAGGTTTCCTCAAAAAATGAAACATTGCTGACCAAATGATTCTTATTGATCCCAAGCGTGTTTTCGAGAGTGTAGATGTAGTGCTAACGCCCGTAGTCGGGCAATTCCCCTGATAAGATAAATGATCGTGGGATCAAAGGCGGTCATCACAATGCGCGGAAACTCTCTGCCGAGGCTTTTTTGCACCAAACGCATTGGGGGATATCCACTCAAGTGGACGATCTACCCAAATTAATTCAGTCTGTAGGTAGCTTTGACGAGTTTTGTTTCTTATTGGCTACATCGGGATCACAACCAAATTGCTTACCCTAGTCCCTAGTGAAACCCTAGAATGGAATTAAACTTTATGGCTAACTCCGCGCTTGGTGCGATCGCCCTTAATTGCGTGGTGGTCGCCGCCGTTGCAGGAACTCAGGAATATCCAATCCGGGTTTTTCTTTGGGATCGGGGGGAGTTGGTGTTGATGGATTAACTGGTGGTGGCTGTGGCGTTTGTCGTTTAGATGATGAGGGTGCTACCCGGGCGTTGACAGCGGCTTGCTGTTGTGCCGCTTGCATTTCACCTGTAAATCCAGTGGCAATTACGGTAATTCTCACTTCACCTTGGAGCCTGTCATCAATCACTGCCCCAAAAATAATATTGGCGTTGGGATCAACCACTTCATAGATTGTTTCTGCAGCCGCATTCACCTCATGTAAAGTCAGGTCGCTACCACCAGTAATGTTAAAGACTACGCCTCTTGCTCCTTCAATAGAACTTTCAAGTAATGGAGAGGAGATCGCGGCGATCGCCGCTTCTCTTGCTCTTGATTTTCCCGAACCAATGCCGATCCCCATCAATGCCGATCCCGCATCAGCCATCACAGCTCGGACATCAGCAAAGTCAACGTTTACCAACCCAGGAATTGTAATGATATCCGATATGCCTTGCACCCCTTGACGCAGGACATCATCTGCATAACGAAAAGCTTCTTGCACGGGCGTTTGCTCTGGGATCACTTCTAACAGCTTATTGTTAGGGATAATTATGAGTGTATCTACCCTACTTTTAAGACCTTCGATGCCTTGCTCGGCTTGGCTGGTGCGACGGCGTCCTTCAAAGATAAATGGACGCGTCACTACTCCAACAGTCAGAGCGCCCATTTCTTTTGCTACTTCGGCAACAACTGGGGCTGCACCCGTACCAGTTCCACCTCCCATACCTGCCGTGATAAATACTAAGTCGGCACCTTCTAAAGCTGTAGCAATCTCGTCTCGTGATTCCTCAGCTGCCTTTTGACCAATGGCAGGATTGCCACCAGCTCCCAAACCTCGCGTCAGCTTCTGCCCAATTTGCAGCCGCCGGAAATCTGAAGCTAAGGTAAGAGCTTGGGCATCAGTGTTAATTGACCAAAACTCTACGTTAGTCACATCGGAAGCGATCATGCGGTTAACGGCATTTCCACCACCGCCACCGACACCAATCACTTTAATATTAGCGACTCGACCGGGAACAATATCGCCAATTCGGCTGTCTTCACTTGGGATCTTCCTGCTGTCATTGTTTTGTCCAAAGTTTAACCCGGAATGATTAAAGGGATTAGTGGTATTGACTGCCAGTGAAACCCCTGACTGTCCCGTAGACTGGGAGTGCTTATAAGTAAGCTCTTGGTTATGATCAAGTGTCATTGCGTTCAGGAAGGTAGATAAACGACTTTTTAAGGTGTTATTCACCTAAGAATCAACTATAGTTTGACGCTGCCATAATCTATGGCACTTTTGTTTCTTGTTCTCGAAACTCCAACATTGTTGGGGATGGGAAACGCGTTTATTTTGCTATGGGATAAGCCATGAAGGCATCTGTCGCACGGCTAATGCTAAAGAAGTATACCGATATTTAGCTAAAATTAAGCTGTATAACTTCCACAAGATATTAATATCTTGACTAATATTTTGCCGATTTTGCGCTCTTTTACCTTTGGTATCTCAACTGCTGCCCCTGACCTGTTTGTCCTAGTTATTTATACTTATAAATAAAATTACAAGCTTTGTACTAGTTTTTAGCTACCCGTCACCAACAAGTCGCCTCTCGGCGTCTGTTGGCTTCTTGCCCAAGTGTCAACGTGCAGTCGTTGTAGGCAGCGAAAAATTGGTTGCAGCGAGATGGTTGGTTCTGCCGCACCACCCATCCTCCGAAAAGCCGCCCTCTCTCTTTATCTACCGAGTGCGTCTGCTAGTGAGTTAACTTTCTCATGAAACACTACAAACTCAACTTGATAACGCGCTCAGCGTTCAGTCGAATTTTCCGATCGCAAGAGATGTGTTTTCCTGCCCAGACGCCGTCATTAAATTGTCTAACATTTTGCACCCATGATTCAAATATGAGGGTAGTACCGAGAGAGGCTTTGCATCCCAATAAGTAGTTTGACGATTGTTCCTCCCATTTTAATGAGAAGTTAACGCCGATGTTTATGCGGATTGCTGAAAAACCAAAAATAATAAATATATTTATCAGCATAAAACTTCTTTATTAACTAGGAGTGGTGTATAGATTAAATACACCAAATCTTTTTAAGGAGTTTGAGAATTCAACACCTTATGGTTCATTTGTACTATGGGAGAATCTGGATTTTTCAAATCAATATACTCTATTTGACTGAGATTGAGTTGTGCAGGTAAATGGCGCATCTGTGCCATTACCCTGATTTTTTCGGGAATATGGAAACTCGGAGTACCAAGATACACCTTTCCTAGTTCTGTTTTCAAAATTAAATTCGTTGGATCTTGCCAATCAATTTCCATCACTTTGACGGAACTTTGGCTCAAAGCTTGATAAAATTGTGCCCAATAGGGGCGGTATTGTTCTGGCAAGCCAATAACTTTCAGACTGGGCAACTCAGATCGATTGAGTGACGTGTATTTTTCTAAAGGCATCCAAACACCACTGGCATCTAGTAACCCCATTGATGCTTTTTTGCTGTCAGTGTCACGAGTTTGCGCGATCGCTACAGGTACGCGTTCCTTGATTTGGACTATTAATCCAGGCGGAAACAGGCGACGAGTGACAGTTGCTTGTGCAATAGTTGGTTCCAGCTTCAAAGATTGAGCGATTTGAGACGGTTCAATTCGCCATAAAGACCGAGGATACGATAGCACGAGCAATGACTGAATCGCTTGTTGAGAAAGTAATTGATTGCCGGAAATCACAATGTCGTGTTCGTCAGTTAGCACCCAAATCGGTTGAATTGCCATCCACAGCAGACCACCAGCCAGACCACTTATGGCAAAGGTTCGCCACATAGCCTGAATAATTCTCATCTGCCGCTTTTTACGTAATTTCTTACGCCGCCCTTCTAAACTTGTGCGGGAAACTGATAAAATGCCAGCCATTCAAACCCCTTCCACACTTTCAGTCCAAGTCTTTGTTGTACTCGGATCGTTAAAATAATTTGAGTACATCCGGTCAGCTACGTAGAACCACTTGGCACACCTACTTTTTGAAAATTTAATAAAACTTATAGCAACTATACTGGCACATCACCGCAGGTGACGCTAGTAATTCTTAAATATTAAAGTTTGCAGTGTGTCGCAATTGAATATAGCCGACGCAGAGCCATTCTTCACCAACTTGGCTAAAAACAGGTATTGACAAATCACCAGCAATTTGTATACTGCTGTTGTTCAAGCAAGCGCTCTGAGTATTTGTGGAGAATATCATACCAAAATTTCCCTGTCTCCGAGAAATTAACCAGCACATATGTCACCAGTTTTCTTAGTAGCAAGCAATATTTAGGACAAGTCACGCCCCTTCGGGTTCGTCTAAGGTAACAAGTCTAAGGTAACAAGTCATTAAATAAAATTTTTTGCGCTTGCAAAAAAATCATTGCTGCTTATATACTCTAAGTTAGTTGACAAAAATCATCTATCATGGTATCAATACCATGACGTAATTCCTTCCTTCCGTCTTACGCAACTGCAATACACGGGAATGGACACAACAATGTTGTGCCCCTACAAGCCAGCCGTATTTCACTATGAGTGAAGCGTAAATATCCAACGCTGTATTTTGCAAGGTAAAACTTGCGAGTTAATTATGTGCCTAAAGATTTAAGTAAAAATTACTTGTATTTTACTATACAAGTAAAAAAGCGTCTACATCTATAAATATACATGAAAACAACACTGAATTTGTCACGCTTTTTCAAAGCCTGCAACCCCAGTAAAACGTTGGTTATGGGTCATGCGTCCGATCGGCAATACTACATAGATTTTTCTGATGTACGTGGTTGCAAAATTGTTGAAGAATTGCAACGCACCATCGTGCGTATTTCTCCTGATGAGCCAACCTGCCAGTTATTTACAGGTCATATTGGCTGCGGTAAGTCAACGGAGTTGCAGCGCCTAAAGGCAGAACTAGAGATGGCTGGGTTTCATGTAGTTTATTTTGAGTCAAGCCAAGACCTAGATATGGCGGATATCGATGTTAGCGATATTCTGCTAAGTGTAGCCCGTCAAGTCAGTGTTAGTTTAGAAGCGATTGGCATCAAAGTTAAACCGGGTTACTTTGCCAATCTGTTCCAAGAAATTGGGGATTTTTTGCAAACTCCGATTGATTTATCGGCACAAGCAGAGTTGTCCTTAGGTATTGCCAAAATTACTGCCAAAACCAAAGATAGCCCCCAGTTGCGCAATCAACTGAGACAATACTTAGAACCCCGCACAAATAGTATTTTGCAAGCAATTAACGAAGAGGTATTAGACAAAGCTGTTGAACAGCTAAAAGCTAGGGGTCAAAAAGGACTGGTCGTAATTATCGATAACTTAGATCGAGTGGATATGCGTCCTTTAGCATCTGGGCGATCGCAACCAGAGTACCTCTTCATCGACCGTGGCGAACAGTTACGCCGACTCAAATGCCACGTAGTTTACACAATTCCCCTGGCATTAATTTTCTCTAACGAGTATGAGACACTAAAAAATCGTTTGGGAGGTGGTATTGCTCCTAAAGTTTTGCCAATGGTACTGGTGCGGCAAAGAAATGGCAGTGACCACGAACCAGGGATGTTTCTATTGCGCCAGCTTGTAATGGCAAGAGCCTTTCCAGAAATTACTTTTAATGGGAGGCTAGGATTAATCACCGAATTATTCGAGCACACGGAAACCTTGGATCGGTTATGTCGCATCAGTGGTGGACACATTCGTAATTTACTGGGGCTGCTTTACAGTTGCCTGCAAAGGCAAGATCCACCTTTTTCGCAGGACTGTTTAGAAGCAGTGATTAAGGACTACCGCGACGACCTGCTGTTAGCTATCGATGAAGAAGAGTGGGAACTACTGTATGAAGTAGTAAACCAGCAAAGCGTTAGAGGTGAGTCTGAATATCAAAGATTGCTGCGGAGTATGTTTGTATTTGAATACCGCGATCCCTTGGGGCGCTGGTTTGGCATCAGTCCAGCATTAGCAGAAACTGAAAAAGTCCTTAGTTGGCAGCAACGCAAATCATAAGGCAAGTGCTGCACGATTCAATAGTCAATAGTCCTCACATAAAAAGCTATTGATTATTGACTCTTAAAAAATAGAATTAACCTAAGTTGCGCTCTTTTTAGAGTGAGGGGTGGTAACAATTAGCAATTAGCAATTAGCAATTAGCAATTAGCAATTAGCAATTA
>CAXTSI010000265.1:0-12438 GCA_964246695.1 uncultured bacterium | reverse complement strand
CTCCCCACTCCCCACTCCCCTCCAAATATCTACGCCCGAGGAGCTAAGCCTTCTTAATATTTCTGAGCTAAACTTGTAATAAAAATACACAACTTGATCGTAAAAGGAGCAAGCAGTTATGCCAAGTACCCAGTTTGATATGGTTCTGCGGCGAATAACCACCATCTTGTCGGTAGTAATCATTACCCTAACCATCATTGGGGCAACTACTGGAATTTTGTTATCTTTTTACTACGAACCAGCAGCAGGGGCGGCTTATCAGTCATTGAAAATGATTAATACGGAGGTGTCTTATGGCTGGTTGTTCCGCAAAGCTCACGAAATCGCAGGTCATGGAGTGATTGCAATTGCCCTGATTCAAATTGTGGTGATGTTTTTGAGCAGACAATTTCGCAACAGTTGGTTGACTGCTTGGATTAGTGGAATTTTGTTTACTCTGAGTGCGATTGGGCTGGCTTGGACAGCAATGATTATAGACTGGGATCAAGAAGGATACTGGCGTTTTAGCATTGAGCTAGGAACTATCGCCGCAATTCCTTTTATCGGTCCCCAGCTACGGGACATTCTCACAGGTGGATACCTTAGTACTATAACTGTCCAACATCTTTACACTATACACAGTTATGTGATCTCGGTTGCTGCAATAACTCTGGCTATAGTGCATTTATTTGGCGTACTGTGGCAAGAAAAACAAATGCACGTCGAAGCCGATCGATCACAGCAACCAGCAAGAGAATTAGTACCGGATAATTCATGAGTAGGTCGGCACAATTACGAATTACGAATTATTTTGGCACTTCTTCGACTTCTGGTAACTTTTCTAAAGAAAGGGGAGTTGACTGGCTAGCACCGGAGAGGCGTTTTAAAAGGTTTGGTCTGGGGTCGTGCAATAGGTAAATTATGCGATCGCCAACTTCCAACTCTTCGGTTGCTGGTATAACCTGAAGATATTCTTCTCGTTCTACCAACAGCGGTATCAACTCGCCAGATTGAATTAATGCCTGCATATGAGCTTGTTGAGGGACAAAATCCGACTCACTAAGCGTCGTTGTGCCCAACTTCACTCGTCCATCACTTAGGTACTCATTCCAAGTTTTAATGGCAAAATCTGGGACGAAAGCTTGGTGAACTTTATTTTCATTAGTTGAGGTAGTCGCTTGCGGATCGCGGGGGAAAACTGCTAAAACACGCGGCGGATTAAATTCCTCCGCTGCTCGTTGAGCTAAGATAAAATTCACCTCACCATTACTAGTCATTGCCAAAAAAGTTCCCATAGAAGCAAGTCCCGCTTCTTCTAACACGCCGAGATCCAGCGCACTGCTGGTAATAACGCGGAGATTTTGTGCTTCAGCTTGTGCTGTGCGTTCTGGCTCTGTATCAATCATTACCACTGGTTCTCCCCGTTCTTGAAAGAACCGTGCAATCAACAAACTTAAAGGATTACAACCAACAATTACTGCCCCAGTTGTCTGTTTCGAGGTGATTTGCAGGCATTTGGCAATCCAGCCAGCTGTTAGCCCTTGGCAAACCACAGTCATGATAATTGTGAGGAAGACCAAAGCTTTAATGGAATCACCACCGTTAATGCCGTGCTGCGTCAGCAAAATTGCAAATAAAGAAGCAACGGAGGCAGAGACAATTCCTCTAGGCGCAACCCAGCTTAAAAACAGTTTCTGTCGCCAGTTGAGGTCACTGTTCCAGGTACACAAGAGGATATTAATCGGGCGAACGACGAACATTAGTACCAAAACGGTAAATAAGCTGCCCCAACCTAAGGCAAACATACTGGCGATCGATAGGTCAGCAGCTAATAGAATGAATAGCACTGAGATGCTGAGAATTGTCAACTGACCTTTGAAGCGCCGCAACATGCGTTCTTCTGGTACAGAAGAGTTGGCAAAAACTAACCCAGCAATTACTGTTGTCATCACTCCAGACTCGTTGCGGATCGTCTGCGCTAAAGTAAATAGACTCCACAGCACCGCCAAGACCACTAGATTTTTTAGCTCTAATGAAAGAAAATTGGCGCGTTTAAAAATTAAGCTCATCAGGTAACCACCTGCTGCACCAATTGCTGCGCCAATACCAAGACGCACGAGCAAACCGATAATGGCACCCCTGGGATCGGTACCGCCGTTCAAAATCGTGTCAAGAACAACGAAGGCAAGGATCGCTCCTACTGGGTCGATTAAAACGGCTTCTCCTTCCAAAAGGGTTGCCACTTGTCGATCTACGTTGATTTGTTTGAGCAAGGGGTTGATCACAGTTGGTCCTGTAACCACGACTATAGAAGCGTAGAGAAAAGCAATGGACCAAGGAAATTCACCCAACCAATGAGCTGCCATACTACCACCCAGTAGTGTGATCAGCGTTCCTAGGGTGACGAGCAATTGCAGGCTGATTGAGACTTTACCCAACTCTTGCAGATCGAGATTCAGTCCACCTTCAAACAAAATTATCGCCGTTGCTAGGGCGACAATAACATCTAGCCCAGTGCCGAGCAAATGGGGATGCAACAGCCCGATAACATCAGAGCCAAGCAGGATGCCAAACAGTAGCAAAAAAACGATGCTTGGTAAACGAAGGTATGCAGCCAGTACCTGGGCGCTAATACCTGCAAATACTGCAATTACCACCTGCAGGTTAATTTCAAATGATGCTTCCATGTTGTAGATTTTGAGAGATGGATTTCAAAATCTTTCGTGGTGCAATATCACACCCTCTGTCTGTTGCCAAATCGAGATGTTGGTTCATACCTAGTTGTTTATAACATAGTATTTTTGATGTGGTTAGTAAAACAGCCGCAATGGTAGGGCGTAGGTTAAAATCGGTTTGCGCTCTTGTTGAACATTCAACTAGTTTAGCCTCCCTGAAATTTATAAATCTTTTTTGCTAAAACCTATTGACATTTGCAGCGAGAATCGGTAAATTTATAAATGTGTGGACCAAGCGCCCCCATCGTCTAGAGGCCTAGGACACCTCCCTTTCACGGAGGCGACGGGGATTCGAATTCCCCTGGGGGTATAGTTAGACTGAATAAAATCAAGCCCGACAAGAATACTGAAATTCTTGTCGGGCTTGTGTTTTATCCTCAACAGGTGCAAGTAAAGCGCGGCAAGTTGGATGTCGCTGATTTAGAAGTCATCGGACGTGCGATCGGCGAGTAAAGTTTTATCATACCTAGCAATTTCAACTAAAACTGCTCTCTCGAATCCACAGTGCCAGCCCACCTCCACGACCGCGAGCTGCAATGAAGTCTTCTGTTACCAAAAAGAATGCAAAGAAGGGCAGTTTAGCTATGGGTTGGTTGTAGAAATCAAGCGCCTTAGCTTTACCGCCGCGAATTTGACCGTTGTAGGTAGCACGACCAAACAGACTGACTCGCATCTGGGTAAAGTCAAACGCCAATAAGTTTTTCTTGCCTAGATATTGAGCCGGACCCATAAGCTGCAATAACAGTGGACCAAATTGAACAGAATTGCCAATTTCTCCTCTGTTTGCAGTCCCATCTAAAGCTTGTGCTGTGGTACTAAAGGATATTTGGGTTGGAGTAAGCTTAGGCACATAAATACCCTTACCCAACACAATTCCCCCTCGCTTTCTAACTTTACGAGTTCCAGTCGCAAAGCAAAGCCGCCATTGACCCAGCAAGGATTCTAAAGGATAAAGGGTTCGTTGCTGCTTAACAGTTTTTTCCGCTTGTAACAACGCATTGACCACTACATCAGCAGAGGGACGTTCGACCTTTTGTCCTCGATATGCAGCCGCAGCCTGTGCCAGTACACTTACAAAATCAAGTGAAGCTGAGGATGTTATATCAACCGTCATCTAAACCTCACGATTTGCTTTTTCATACTCAGGATAAATCATAACGTTCTATGAAGTCGTATTCAGTGCAGTTTTAAGTTTCAGCTTGAGGTCTGTTCCTTTTTTGAGGACTACTTCACCACCAGGACTAGATAAAACAATTGCTTTACTGCAGTCTTTTTCTCGAAAAACCAGTATTGCAGTAGTTCTAATTGGCTGTGTTGTGATTCTGGGTTGGATCAAAGACATTACAGTCCTCAAGAGCATTTTGCCAGGATACGTGGCGATGAAAGTCAACACAGCTATCTGCTTGATCTTAGGGGGAGGATCTCTATGGCTGTGGCATTGGCGATCGCCAACTAAGATGCGCCGTGCAGCTCAAGCCTGCGCCGTCTTTGTCCTCCTGATTGGTCTATTAACAGTGATTGAGTATGGCTTCAACTTAAACCTTGGCATTGACCAACTCTTATTCAAGACCAGCATCGACCCGGTTGGTGATGCCGCCCCTGGTCGAATGGCAGTCCCTACCGCTGTTAGCTTCGTCTTACTTGGCTTGAGCCTACTGCTGTTAAGTCTCCATCACCCCAAGTATCTCCTAGCCCAGTTGTGTGCATCAGTGGTATTCTTAATTGCCTTCCTGGCTCTGCTGGGCTACATCTATGGCAATGCCTACTTCTATAGACTAGGTTCCTGGACTTCAATTGCAGTCCATACATCTGTGGCATTGCTCCTGCTTAGCTGTGGCGTTCTGTTTGCCCGTCCAGACGGTGGGTTAATGGTTGTTGTCACTAGCAGTAACGCAGGTGGCATCATGGCGAGGCGTCTGTTAAGCGCTGCGATTGTGTTCCCGCCAGTCGTGTGCTGGCTAATCTTATTTGGCTTGCGATTGCACTTCTACACGGACGTATTGGGACTGTGCCTCTTGACCATTTTGAATGTTGTCATCTTTGCGGTGCTAATTTGGTGGAATGCTCTGGGGGTGGATTATGCCCAAGGCTATGGGATTGGAAAACCACGGCCTTTTTTAAGGAGTAATGTCCTTGCCTAGCTCTGTGAAACGAACTTTTTTAATATTCCATTGAGCATTACTTGTTAAGGTTTTGCGAAGACTGCCAAACAGAGCAAACTGCTCACAACTAGAAAGAGAAGTTAATTGTCGTTGGGAATGAGGAGATATTCGCAAATCGACTGTAGCGACACCATCTTTGATGCTAACTCGATACCCTGACAAGCTAAAATCGGCAGTGTCTCGTTGCTCAATGATTTTACTTACTGCACTTATCACAGGTTCTTTATCTGACACTGAGACTGGTTTCGGAATTAGTTCTTGGCATTCAGTGTCAATTATGTATAAAATTGTGTTATTATTTTTCACAGTAGCAACGCTCTTATTTGGAGATTCTTTTAGTAAAAGCGGCTCAATAACGGTATATTTTTTCGCCCTTAGCTGAGCCATGCTTGGCGTCGCGAATGATTTAGCGTTAGTATGTGCAGGTGTTTTGCTGATTGCGGTTGTGCTCTTAGTAGGGCTATAATTACAACTGCTCAAGGTGGTTATTGCCATAAGAGTAAATGGAATAATGTATCTTTTGCTTGTATTCATAATTCTGCTGCACTGAGGTTTTTCTATTACCTTCTCTGTAGCTGCTATTAAATCAGTATAAATTTGCACAAAAATCTAAAATTTGTGTCACTTTAACCAAAGAGCGAATCTTCAGCATGAATTAAGTAAGTGGGCGTAAACAAACAAAACTATCTGTTAAGGCTGTTAGTTGTTAGTTGGCTGACAGCTTATTAACAGAACTTAATATAGTTATGTTTTATTGTGCCTACCTACTTACTGAGTTAAGCTAATAGTTAGTTTTGTAAGAGTAAGTAAACAAAAATGGTTGCTTCTATCTCTACACCAAATGATCTACAACTTTTACCTCTGGAAGATTTTATAATCAGTCCCCCTGAGCATACAGAGTGGGTAGATGGCAAACTGGTTGAGAAAACAGGAATGACATATAGACATGGTCTGGCTCAAGGTAAATTAATACGTTACTGGGGAGACTACATCATCTCTAGTAGACAAGGGGGAGAAATTTGTGTAGAAACACTCTGTCGCACTAAAAAGCAGGCTCGCCGTCCTGATGTAGCTTACATCACTACTGAACAACTAGAACAATCTGGCAATAGCTTTACTATTCTTTCTCAGAGTTTCCCATTAATTGCAGAAGTTGCATCGCCTGATGACAGTGCTGAGGAATTATTTGCCAAATCCAAGGAATATTTAGAATCAGGTTGTCAGGAAGTTTGGCTACTATTCCCAGAAAGTCGGTTAGTGTTAATTAATACTCAAAATCAGTGGCAATTATTTAATACAAATGAAGTCGTTAATACACTTTGCGTATTGACAGGATTTAGTGTGGCGGTAGCTGATTTGCTAGCTTAAATACAAGTATTTTTCAATACTAATAAAAAGTGCGATCGCCTGCATTATCGACCCTTCACTATCTGCTTCGTGCGATCGCTTACAAGGACGGCGGCTATGGCAATTGCTTGAAGTTTTACAGTTTTAGTTGTCTTTTCCGTTGTTAATGTTCTATAATAAAAGACTAATCAAAAAAACCTTAAATCTATTATATAGCTTTTCCCCAGGATGAGTACCTTTTTGCTGAGGTCACTTAAGAAGTGCTATGGCACTTCTGTGTTCTTTTTATGCACAACTATAGCCAACTTGAACGAACAAATTGACTACTTATTGAGGTTCCTGCTTAGATTAAAAACAGAACCTATTTTAGGTGCACTACCATGAGCAGAAATCGTCCCACGACCATTAATAGTCGCTTACAGGAAATCATTACCCAGCTTGAGCCTGTCGCAGGTCAAAACCGTCTTAAATGTCCCGAACCGCCGCCTACACCTGTAACCTACCCCGTATCCCCAGAGGCGAACGATTCGTGCCATCGGCACGATTAAAGTCGGAATCATGTTATGTCCACTTGATTACTCATAATTTACCCTCTGAAGGAACCCCATCCCTAACCCCTCCCCGCTTACGGGGAGGGGTTTTCGGGTAATTGGGGGTAATTAAGCGGACAAGTGCTAACAGAAAACTTAAACTTTTGTACCTTTAACCGAATCATTTGAGAAAACAACTGAAAACTTAAACTCTTGTTTGCGTGCGTCGGTGTTTGTAACTGAGCATCCAGAATACGATAATCATCAACACAAGGGCTTTGACTACAGATGCCTCCGGCACCGTTGTCTGGTCGGGTGGAGTGATAACGGTGCACTCACCCGGATAGACACACTGGACGGTGACGTCAGGTGGAGTGGGTCCAGGAGTAGGTACAGGAGTTGGTCCAGGCGTTGGTCCAGGAGTTGGTCCGGGAGTTGGTACAGAAGTAGGTCTGGGAGTGGGTCCTGCAGAGGAATTATCTCCACCTCCACCACCTAATGCAAGAATAAGTAAGGCAAGAGCGCCTGCACCTCCGAGTCCGAATGCCCAACTTGGGAATCCGCCGCCTCCTGGAGTAGAGATAAGTTCTCCAACGGTTTCAGGGAGATCGAGAAACCCAACATCTCCAACGCTTTCAGGGATATAGAAACTCCCAACCTCAGGGTCCAAAAACACTGGAGGAGCAGCCACAAATTCATCTCCCGGAAGACCTTCTCCATAGAGCAGATCAAACTGCTTGGGGATGCCAATAGCTGGACGTTGAAACTCTCCGCCAGCAGGGGAGTAGGGAGAGGAGAGTAGATTAAGAATGCTACGCTCGATTTGCCGATTATTTCCAGCGTTTAACGCCCGCAACCCTCTAGAGAGATTACTCAAATAAAAATCTTTCATCTCTGGTGGCAGATTCATAGATTGAATCTGCTGGTTAAGGTTGGGAATTTTGGAAACCTCTTCCAAGAGGGCGCGTCCGTAAGAGTATTTCAAGTCCAGCAATCCACTCCGGAGGCTGAGTCCGTTATCTGTTCCTGATAATGGTGCCCATAAAAAGTTCTTGGTTACGCTTCCCAGACCTTTTACAGGAGTCGGATTTAGCGGACCGCCAAGAAGATATCGATATCCGTCCATGATGGAGGGGGAGTCGTTTTGCCAGAATGAGGCGTAGGGAACCTGCGAGAGATTGGGATTGTTACCATAGAAGGCTGCGAAGTTGCGAAAGTTTTCCGGTCCTCCAGCGGCTCGCATCAGGAGGTCTTGGTAGGTAGTTTTGTGGTTGGACTCAAGTATTTGATTGAGTACTGATCCAGTCTTATTGCAAGTCAGACCGAAACCCACAACACATCCAGGAATGCCTCGCATCAGGCTCAAATCTTGCCCGGACAGCTGGTACTGGAGATACTCTTGCTCCAGTCCAGGTGGGATACCGCCCCCAACGTTGAGTTGAGCGAAAGCAGACTGGTACACACTCAGTACTGCCGCCACAGATGACAACGCGATGCAGAGTACACTAGGCGTAGGGTTCCACCCCTGGGTGGAAAACGGTCCTTTTCTAGTAGAGTTAGGTTGGGGAACCTGTGTCGGCTGTGTGTCGGTGTTCGCGATTTTGTTAACAATTGATTTCAACAAGATTAATCTCCTCAACAAAATAAAGAAACCAGCCTAAAAATTTGGGGTTGAACCTAACCTCTGAGGTGAGTTGATGTTGATCGTGATTGCTGTACCCTTGAGTTTCCCGCCTGTAAGAGAGTGGTAGATAACGAAGCCAAGGTTTGGTTGATCAAAGAGGTAAGCACGACGCGAGGGTTGTATTTTTCCACTGCGTACTAAAGATATAAATGTATCTAAGTATCTACGTATACTTTGACGGTTTTGCGGACTTGTATTAGTATGATTATTAATCAGCATGATAAACAAGTCCAAGCTACGATTGTCTTGCCCAGAAATCAGACTTCCACTGTCGAGGAAAGAAGTCGCTACAAGCTTTCCATCAACCTGTTGAACCTTGAAAAGAGTATAGTAGCGCTCATCCTTTTGAGAATCATTTATGTAACAGACCCAAGAACCGTCCTGGTTCTGTGTAAAACCTTGCTGTTGCAGGTAGGAAAGCGGAGAATTATTTTGCTTACTTACTGCTGGAGGTAACGAATTCTCTACTGAATCAAAAGCGCAAATTTTTGGCGTCGTTTTCTGTTGGGTCGCCGTGGGAGCAGTCTGTGCTGCAGCGTCAGACATAGCACTAAACACAGACACAGGAAGAGCGATCGCACTAAGCAACCGAATAATCGTATTCATGTTCTTTACTTTCACCCTTGCTAAGTTGTTGATAATTTAACGAGGCTTGCGTGTAAATCGTGTTTGGCAAAGTTTTGCTGTCTAGTCTACTGGTTCATCAATCCACCTCTTTGTATCAAATTTTAGCTCATCAGGGTAGGAAATTACTGATCATTGTCGGCGGCAATTCTCATAATTACGTAAAATTTCCAAGATCAAATCGCTCACTTAGTAAAATTTTTAGTAAAATTTCCAACAAAAATCTACTTTACAAAGAATTTACTCTCCGTAAAAATGCGGACTTACAATTGCAAAGTGACTGGTTAGCTTAGTTTATTGTTCCTTCAAAGTAAAAGTATTGGCGTCGCCAGTATCTAAAAACTGTGTCAACTCTGTACAGGTGTTAGGAATGCCCCACCAATCAAAGTTTTAAAAGAAAGTCAATCCAATTCTCTAGAAAAACTGTAGAAGCTGAAAACTTGCATTGTACATGTTACCCAGGAATTAAGAATGCACGTAACCTTAATCACACAAGCAATCGGTATTAAATGTATCACCTTAATTAAGTATTCAAGAATGAGAAGCACTTAACACGAGAATACCCGTGAAAATTGTTGAAGGTACGGTTCAGTCAGCCGATAAAACAGAAGGCGTACTTCTTTTAATAAAAATTGGGACTGATGTTAAATTGGCAATAATCCCATTATTGTGTCATTGCAACTTTAACATCTACCTCTAATTTGACTTTAGATTCTTGGAACTCCTGACCCAGTTCAGCCAATTGTTGCTCATTCATGCATTTTCGGATAGCGGTGAAGATTTGACCTTCTTCTTCTTCTACATGATGCTGAACCGCTTTTTTTAGTTCACTAATTTTTGTTCTGAACTCAGAGTCTGTCGGTTTGAGTTCCTTAATTTCCTCTAACAACACTTTGGCTTCTTCGTGTTCTTTTTCAAATAAAGCAATATATCCTTTAGTTGCTTCATACTCCCGTAGTGCTGGGTAGAAGATTAGCTCTTCAGCTCTAGTATGTAAGCTCAATGCTTCATAGATTTGATTGAAGCACTTATACATTTTTGTGTTATCAGCCTTTTCTGCTGCTGCAAAAAGCTGCTCAACTTGGCGATGCTCTACTTCAATTAATGAAAGAATATTTTTTGCTTTAGCGTTAACCATTTTGTTTTGTTTCCTACATGACTATTGATTTTTTCGACAGATATTTAATGTATAATACAACACATTAATATTAGCGGAAATTCAGGCGTTGCTGATTCCACGTATGAAAATGATTTAACGTGCGGACCAAAATCCTTGCACAGACTTAGCAGTGCTACGTCTCTACATCCAGATTCATACCTCAATTCAGCAAAGCCAAGACTCAATATAAATAACTATAGGTTTCTGCAAAAAATCATCATATTTATGTAATAAAAATTACAATAATATCTTGAACACATAATGTTAGTACTGGGGCTTGAACACTAGAAAGATTAGTCATGTTAATTATTTTCGAGTTTACACCGATTGAAAACTTGAATTACAAAATTATATTACTGTTTTAACTTTAAATGTCGCAAACTGCAAATCATTCGACCTCTTTCGGGAGGTAGAGGTGCCAAGAGATTTAAAATTTTTTAAATTTTTTCGATTGTTTCAGCACTATCCCGATCTGGATGCAAAGTGTGCGTAATCGAATCACGTTTGGCTGGAAGCCGTTCAATAGCAATATTATTTTAAGTAGGTCGGGACAAATAAATCATTATTGGTTCGTAGTCGCACGCAACTACAAGCCTTTCCTGTAATTTTACAAAACTTTACATAGTTGGGATTATTCTCGCCGACCTACTTAGTCAAGAAGCAATTTGTGAGTTAACCATCAAGTGAAATACGAACACAGTGGGTGTAACTGGTAATGGGTAATGGCTAATGGCTAATCGTAGTCAAGCAATTAGCAATTAGCAATTAGCAATTAGCGAGATTGAATATTGGGAAGTTGCTCTGGTTCCACCGTTAATGCCACAGTCCGCCCATTTCGCTTAACTTCCACCTGTAACTTGCCACCGACTCCCGCTTTGTCTACTAACCGCTGCACGGCGTTTACTTTACTCACCGGCTGGTCGTTGATTGTTTGAATCACATCACCTGCCCTAAGTCCGGCTTTTGCCGCTGGGGTACCTCTTCCAACTATGACCACCAAAATTCCTTGGTCTTCCTCAACCTGAATGTTACTGTTGGGAGCATTATTGATTTGCTGCTTAACTTGAGAATTGAGGGCTAGCATCTGAACGCCAATGTAGGGATGCTCAACTTCACCCTTGGTAATTAGCTGCTGCGCGATCTGCTGGGCGGTGTTGATGGGAATGGCAAAGCCAAGTCCCTGCGCTCCCTTGATGATAGCAGTATTAATGCCGATGACTTCGCCTAAGGCATTTAAAAGTGGTCCACCGGAGTTGCCAGGATTGATTGCGGCATCGGTTTGAATAAAACCAACACGCTTATCTGGTACACCAATGGCTGAACTTGATCGCTCAATTCCACTGATTACGCCAACTGTTACGGTTTCCTGTAAACCCAACGGATTACCAATGGCGATCGCCCATTGTCCCTGTCGGACTTTGTCAGAGTCGCCTATTATAACAGTTGGCAAGTTATCTGCTTGGACCTGAATCACAGCTACATCAGTTACCGGGTCTTTCCCCAAAACTTTACCTGCTAAAATGCGACCATCTTGAAAAGACACGGTTACCGTATCTGCTTGATCTACGACATGAGCATTGGTTAAAATCAGTCCTGCTGAGTTAATCACAAAACCAGAACCAATACCTTGTAAAATTTGTGTTGAAGGTGGCACTGCTTGCGCACCACCTAAAAAGGGTTTGAGGAAATCTGGCACATCCCCGGACAAGGTACGGGAAACATTCACTTGGACGACGGCAGACTCTGCTTTGTCTACGGCTTGTGTGACAAAGTTGGATTCTGGATCAGCCTGCGCGAGAAAAGTACTGCCGACTTGCGCCAAACTAAAAGAAGTTAGGAGGCGCGGTTGCTGGTTTGGCAATGCCAAAGCTGTGCTAAACCAACCACTGAATAATCCCATGCCAATGCTCATGAAGAGGATTAGCATACAAGTAGACAGCTTTTGCAACATGCGCTTGCCTGCTGTCGCTCGTTTTTGGTTTGGGTCGGAGCAACTGAAGCTAAAATTTGTCTGGTTGCGATCGCCGTACATTGCCTTGATTCCTGTATTAAGCCTGTACGGCTTAGAGCATATTCGCTTTAGTATAAATAATCTTCATTCTTGTGGCTGAACTTATTGATTTCCCTTCTTCCCCTACTCCCCACTCCCCACTCCCCACTCCCATGCACAAGGGTTTTTGCCAAGATGCGTTACATAAGTTAACATTGTATGTTGAAA
>CAXTSI010000264.1:0-12449 GCA_964246695.1 uncultured bacterium | reverse complement strand
GCTTGCGAACCTTTTTATTTTTCTCGGCTACCCCAATTTATTGAGCCGATACAAATATTAGAACTAGCTGACAATCCCCGCCCTAGTGGGGTTGTTAAGCTAGAAAGTAGTGATGATAGATATCGTATCAGGGTTAAAAATTATCGAATTTTGTATGAAATTAAAGACGAATTATTAATAATTAAAGTTGTTAGAGTAGGTCATCGTAGAGAAGTTTATAGGGATGAATAGGGGAGTATCCGTTAATCGCTAATGGCTAATGGCAATCAGCAATTAGCAATTAGCAATTAGCAATTAGCAATGAACAATCAACACTATTCCAAATGAGTCGATGCCTGAATATCCATTTCATCAAGTACTTCTTCAATTGCATTCCGAATCCAGTTGCGGTCGAATTCTTGTTGGGTATGCGCTTGAACTTCAATTTGAATCGTCATTTCATTAGCTTTGTCGGACAAAGTTTGTAGTAACTCAAATATCTGGAAGATTTGAGACTTCTTGGCAAGCAAATTTAGCTTGTAGTACCGCGCTGGTTTTTTACCTTTGACAATATCTACTAAAATTGAGCTTTCGACGCTACTTGTCTTGGAATTATACTTAACAGTCTCTTTCTCTTCTTTTACCAAATTCCCTTTAGTGTCACTGTTACCCCAAGATTTGCTAGAATTCTCCGCATCAGTTGAGTTTTCATCATTAGCGTCAGGCTTGGTCGTGTCAGCATCATCAGATGAAACAGTACGCAACAGACCGACTAACCAGGGTGATAATAGATAACCGCTGAGGTCTAATTCTTCGACTGGAATGACTTGCTCAAAGCTAATTAAACTGGTATTCTCAATAGTCGGGGTAGTATTGCCATGAATGGTTATTGAGGGAATATAGCCAATTAGTCCCCGTTCAATAGCTTTAATCACTGCCTTCTGAATTCCCGACACATCCAGCATTTTTGGTAAGGTGGGAAATCGGAAAAAGTAACTGACCAACTCCTCGGCTTTGATGTAGCCAGTTTCTGAGTTCTCTAAACTAGAATGCTGGACTAATTTAGCTGGTGTAATCGAGTCAAAAACATGATTTTTCAAGGCATCTAGCACTCGGTCTTGAAGGTTTTGACTGGTGTTGAGTTGCGACTGCAAATCAATCATTTCTAGACGGATAGGATTATTGCCTTCTTGACAAGGTAACGGCAGCAAAATATATTCATAAAGGCGGCGTAAGGCAGCATTGACTTCGCTGGCAGCATCTTTAGCCTTGCCGTTAAGTTCTTCTGTATCTTCAACTGTAAACTTATACTTGACTTTTTGCTCAAGCAGTGAGGCGATCGCCAGTGCAGTTCTAGCACCCTTGCGTGCCTTATCCATCTGGACTTTATTACTCACAACAAAAGCGATCGCATTCTTGTATTCTCGTTTATCTTTACCACGTTGTTCTAGCCAATTTAGTGCTTCACCCGAGGTGACTTCAGGACTTTTTTCCGCCCAGTCAGGATTGAGATAAACAATGCTGAACTGGGGTACATGGTCGGCGATCGCCATTGAATCCTTAGGCCACAGCACCACTTTCCCACGACTATTTTGCAAAGACTTACTCAAATCGACTCTGATTTTCTCTAAAACATCATCAACCGCGATTTTGCCTTCTTCATCAGCAACTAATTTATTCAGATTCGGCTTAGTTTCAAACCGATAGCGTCGTCCAACATAATGGAGATACAACAGTTGTTCGCGCAAGTCGCTTAAAGTAGCTGTAATCGTGTTTCGGTCTAGTCCAGGTGCAAGACAAGCAGCAATCACTTCCTGTTCCACAACCCCTCGATCTTCACCATTTCGTACCCCAAAAGAATACAGCAAAATCCCTGAAGCCAGTCTGGTTCCGACTTTCAAGCTGGCGAGGGCGGGCGCATCTTGGGCAATCCGATTGTCTACAGCTTTTACCTTCGCCTTCCGACCAATTAAGTCAGCAGCAATCACTGAACTGAAACGTTCTCGTTCTCCAACCTGGGAAAAAAACGCTCCCCTAACACCCTCATCGTCAAAAGGGATATTCCCAGGACCAATTAACAGAGAAGTGTCCCCGGCTTGTCGTAAAGCATAAACCACACGTGCTAAAAATTGTAAAGCTCCACGGGTACGTTGATAACTCGGTAAACTACCCCAGCGATGGTACATCAAATCCAGCAAATCCGGATGAAACGGATAGCTAGATTGAATTCGTTCGGCTAGAAGATCGGCTTGCTGTTGAACTTCCTGTTTGCCGCGATTCGTATCCTCGTAGCTTTCTCGAAACCTCCGAAATAGTTCAGCTTGTTGACGCGCAATTTCTTGAATCACATCTGGATCGCCTACATTAGCAAACAACCGCCGCTGAATGATTTTCATGACTTCATCACCAGAGACAGGTTCTCTTTTAGCATCAATACGGCTGACTAATTTATCCAGAATATTCAAAAGTCCTTCATCACCCACAGCTTCCTGAACGCTGGCTTGCAACGAGTAAACCAAAACTGTTTTAGGTAAATCTCGGACAACCTCCGTCAGCTTCTGCACAAAAGTCAAAACTTGACGACCAAAAGTTGTGTCTCCTACAACCAACCCCATTGCATCAGAAACATAGACAAGAAACTCATCCATCAGCAGCAAAATAGACTTGTCGCCAAAAATTTTTCTCAGCAAATCGCTACCGGGAGCAATCCGTTGTTGATCCTCAGTTTCAACCAAAGCGTAAGCTTCCGCCCCACCAATCTGCCAAGCCAAATATCCCCAAGGTGTGAGAATCTGGGGACCATTTTCTATTTGAATGCCCGTACTAGCGCTAATATCAGTCCCAATAAAAATAGCCACCTTCACCAACCCCGGATCTGGTAGCGTTGCCAATTCCGGAAACTGCAACTTATGGCGATTGGTAGCAATATGGTAAAGACTGACAAGAGAATGAGTTTTACCACCACCAAACGGGGTACGTAATTGCAGGACGCGATCGCCCAGATGTCCAATTGAGCGTTTTAGCCAGACATAAAAGAAGTCCGAAAGATCGGCATACGGTACAGAATCAAAATAAGGTGGATCTGTAATTACTGCGTCTAAGGATTCAGATTCAATAGACATACCCATTGCTGAACCACGTTGTAGAGACGCGAAATTTCGCGTCTCTACAGATTCTTGTGTGATAAATTGCAGAATCCAATCGAGTGCATTACTAGCATTGCCAGAAGCATTCCCTAATGGGTTATTTTCAGCAAAATCCCAAACCATTGGTAAAGCTTGACGAGCAAAGGTATTGGATGCCATATCTCTTCCATTATCCCAGCGGCAAATTGTACTGCCACGGTCAGCAATGCGATCGCACATAATGCCAAGATAAGTAGCGATCGCCTTCCCAAACTCCTCCTCATACCCTTGCTGCATCATTTCTTCATGCGCCAGCCTGACCCACTTCACAAACGTCATCAATGCTAGTAATTGCCTAGAAGTAAATAGTTTTTCAAATTGGTCTAAACCATATAACGGAGCATTAAAAACTCCAGACCATACTTTTACAGGTTCACTTGGAGTGCTAATTCCTGTTTTTTCAACGATCTGCTCAAGACGATTTTTAATAGCTATTTCGTCTGGAACATACTGCTCATAACTTTTTCCGCTGAGATAAGTTTTTCCATCTGTACCTGGAGTTGTACAGACGATAGCCATTAATTGATGACTTATCTTGCCAGCTTTACCCTGTTCTTGAATATAAGGCTTACTGGGAATAGTTGTGCCACAGTGACGACAGATAGAAGTACCGCGTGAACTACCAGCAGATGGGTCAAAACCTAATCCTTTTTCTGTTGTAGCTTCGACGACTTCAAATTCAACTTGTTTCGTCTGGTAATTTGGGATAACTTTAAGCGCAACGTACTTATTTTTCTTCTTACACAGCCAAGTTTGACGAACGAGTGGTACTGATGCACCGCAGGCTGGATTAGGACATTTAACTGTGCGCGTCCATAAATAGGCAACAGGCGTTAGATTGTTAGCTAAATTTAACTGTTTAGGTTTAGATTGAGGAAGCAATTCTATTTGCTCAAACTTTTCTGTTATGACTTCCCCAACTTTAATTAATGGATAAAGGTCGCCAATTTCTGCCCGGACTTTCTCAATGACCCAATTACCCCACTTTTCCACCTCATCAGCTAATTTATTACCGTATTTTTGAGGATAAACTAGGGTACAAAGTTCAATTATATGAGCTACCGGATTTAGTTCAACAGCATAAGTTTCACAGCCTAAACGCAACGCTTCTAAAGGTATAGCCCCACCACCAGCAAACATATCCAAAACCTTCGGTGGCGGTACTTCACTAAGAGGAGTATCATCTGGTAAATTTAGACGTTCCCGTTGGGCTTCTAAAATTTTCTTTCTAGCCCTCGCGATCGTATTTTCCCCTGCTTCCCATCGGCAGAGATCGATCATCGTTTTCTTTAAACAGGCGCGTTTCTGATAAGTTTCAGGTGCTGCCACCAAAGATGCAAATACCGCCGCCCGTGCTGCTACTAAAGGTCGTCTTGCCCACCATAAATGCAGCGTTGAAATATGTCCTTTACGAATAGATTTCTCCCTAGCAGCTTGGGCAGAAATTTCCCGAATAGGAATAAAATCTTCAATTAAACGGCGGATTGGATTCATGCAGCTTTATAAACTATTATTTATTGCTGCTCTTATCTTTCCCGTTTTAATAGTTAAAATTACACTTCCATTTCAAAATTAACTAATTTTATTATTAAGTAAGTCGGCACGAATAAATCATAGTTCGTAGTTGCGCAGAGAGAGCGAAGACAGCGCAACTACGAGCCTTTATCCTCAATTTTACAAAACTTGACATATAGCATTCTTATTTGATTGGTGAAATTATTAGTAGGGTGGGCAATGCCCACCAAACCTGGTAATGGTGGGCATTGCCCACCCTACTAAATCATCTATTTTTCACGAATGATTTAAATCCAACCAGTTCACCAAATCAGACATCTCAGTAAAGTCTAGTAGATCCTCGCCCAAAGTCTCCAGCCTTACCAATGGTAACTCACGAATACGCTCCTCCAAAGATGGTTCAAGTGTCCCCACCCGACGATTTAACTGCCGTAACACCAGCTTTTGTGCTTCCTGCTGCATACCAGTTTCCATCCAGCTTGTGACAATTTGCATAACTTGTTCCTCTTCCTTCAATCCCATCGTATCAAGTTCACTCTCAAAAACCTGCTCCTCTACGGCATTCAACCGCAGGTAAGTATCCACAAATCCAGATATTAACTGTGTGCGAGCCGGATCTAACCGTAGAGTAGCCAGCAGGCGCAAACACTCTGCCTTCACCCTTGGACGCTCTTTTGGGGCAATTCGCATTTTTGCCATTAATGCGGCTGCCACTGGATTTTGCTGTTGCAGAAAATCCCGCCAGTTTAGCCGATTGAGTTGAATTGATGTGAAGTTGAATTCCAGTACCTTCAAATTTGGAAACTCTACCTGATATTGTTTGCGCTCTTCCCGTTTTGGTTCATCAAAGGAAAACACCACCACTGGATAAATAGGCAGCAGATGTTCTTGATGCAGCTTAGCGAAATAGAAGAACATTCGTCGGGCAAAGTCGGCTTCAGTAGAGGACTGGTTCTCTACATGAATAATAAAGCAAGTTTCTTGCCCTCGAAACCTTACCAGTGCCAGCAAATCAATAATTTTGCGCTCTCCAGTAACAATGTCAGTAAAGTACTCCTGTTGCAAGAAGGTGATTGGTTCACGCTCAAGATAGTTGGCTACTTCCGGTAGAAATAGCTCTATGAACTCGAAAAAAAATGTAGACAGGAGTTTTTTAAAAAGTTGATCGTGGTCAATCTGTTCGGTCATGCAGCAATACTACAAGTTCTCTAATTTTATTTATCACCTAAAACCCAAGAGAATCATGAACTTTACTTGTTAAGGTAGCCACCTCGACGTTCTGCAAGATCTTGTTCGATTTCTGCTTCGTTAAGCAATTGCATTCCAGAGGCGATCGCTCAAGTACGAATTTCCCAAAGTTTCTTGGCTAAGGACGTTTGTGGAACGTATTCGGATTCAGGCTCAGATTGAAGCGAATCAACGAACTCCAACTAGGAGATTGATGATAATCGCTAATGGCAATTAGCAATTAGCAATTAGCAATAACATCATTCCCAAACTCGTTGCATATTGAGTACAAATCCCGGTAATATATCTTCTCCAGACAGGGTTTGAGGAGATTTTAAAATTTCTACTTCTTGATGAGGACGATAAATTTCTACTTCTGACTTTTTCCGATTAATCAACCACCCCAGACGACAGCCATTTTCAAGATATTCTTGCATTTTTTCTTGAATTTTTGGCAGTCGATCTGATGGTGAAAGTATTTCAATTAAAAAATCAGGACATAGGGGAATAAATTTTTCTCTTTGTTCTTTATTTAAAGCATCCCAACGAGTTTTTTCTACCCAAGAAACATCAGGACTTCGGTCAGCCCCATTTGGTAAAGTAAAGCCAGTTGATGACTCAAAAACTTCACCAAGTTGGGTTTGCTCATTCCATTGTGCTAATTGAACAATTAGATTAACATTGCGTTTTCCCCTTTCTCCCCCCGTTGGCGGCATTATAATTAATTCTCCTTGGGAATTACGTTCTAATTTTAAATCAGGATTTTCTTGACACAGTTGATAAAACTGCTCCGAAGTTAGTTTTATCAAAGAATTGAGGTTTAATGTAAGTGCTGTCATATAGGAATCCTAAATCATTCATGAAAAATTTTAAGTAGTGTAGGGTGGGCACTGCCCACCAAAACCCGGATTTGGTGGGCAGTGCCTACGTATATTTCAAAAATCAAATACTAGTCCTATATCAACTTCTAGTTAGTTTACCTAAGATCAAAAATAGCACCGACGATAGTTTTCAATTGAACCGGTGCGACATTGTTAGGGCGCGGGAACCGCGCCCCTACGGGCACGAGGGTTCAATTTGCCCCCCCTGATTAAGAGGGGGTTGGGGGGGATCAACTGGTCCCACACTGCGGATATCAAAACCACTGCCATCCTGATTTTTGCTGACATCCTCTGGTTCCCAACCGCGTTGGCGTTCGTAGTCCATCACATATTGCATAGCAAAGGCTTCCACCTCAGGGTCATTTTTCATCCCTGGATACTTGCATTCCACTGGTGCAGGATGTACCAAAGCCGTTCCCAAATACGCCACACGCCCCGGACGAATAATCTTGAGATAATCTAGTTCACCTTGTTTATTTTTATACCGTTCCTGCAAATCCCGCACCTTGTTCTGGGCGCTGTCCCGTGCCACTCGGTAGGTTTCATCCCCCGCTGCTACCTTTGACGCTAACTTCATTTGAGTCAGTTGGGCATCCCGGATAGCAGATTCCATTGCCTGCTTTAAGTAATCCTGTCTTATTTGTAACTCGCGTTGCCGTTGCGATCGCTCTTGGTTCATTAACGGCAGCTGCACCTTCACCTTCAACCAGTTTTCCACTTTTTGTTGTTCTTGGGGAGTTGGCGTGGCAACGGATTTTGTAGCGGATGTAGCGGATGCTTGATTTATTATTCCTACCTTTAACTCATCCGTTACATCCGTTACCACATCCGTTGCCAACACAGATTTTGTCGCGGATGCTTGATTTATTATTCCTACCTTTAACTCATCCGTTACATCCGTTACCACATCCGTTGCCACCGTTGCCACTGGGGCTAAATTATGCAGACAGTCGGGCGAAATTAGTGCCAGTTCACCTGTAGATTTTTCCGCCACAGCACACAACTGTGCCTTGAGAACTTTATCCTTTCCTTGACGCCCAACACCTGCCACCTGCACCTCAAAAAAGTGAATGCTGTAAGGTTGTTGGGCATCAGCGTCGATAAATACCGCTGACTGCTGGGATTGTTCTAACAGTTGAGTATCTAATCGTTCGACAATAGCTGCAAATAAAGGATGTCCCGGTGAGACTAAATCTGCATCTTGATGAGATGGATTTGCCAAATGTTCTTTATAAAATGTCAGCTTGAGATATTCTTTTTCTGCTGTTCCCAAACGTCGCACAGACTCCAAATTATTCGAGCGAAATTCTTCTTTCACATAAGTTACCCGCCACAAACCATCAGCACGGCTTTCTAAGTTCACGCGCAGATACTCACAAGTACGTTTAAAGAATTCTTCCACATAGCGCGGCATTAACCGCTGTTCTTCAGAAATATAGTCTTGAGTTTGGGTGCGACGAATTTGAGATAAATCCACATGGGAAGTAGCCAACGCCACACCAGTTGCTTGTTCTAAAGCTTCTAAGCGTTTGGGGTCAAGACGTTCAATTTGCTCCAAAACCTCATCTTCACTCTTCTTAGTATAAGTGGCTTCCCTGACCAGTTCCTCAAACCTGATATCATTAAGTTGCAGCAATTGTCCGATGACATCAAACACGCGATCGCCCATTGCTTTTCTAATTTCTGCCAACTTAAATAGCAACTTTTCTAATACCCGACCTTCTACCGTATTCACCGCCACAAAGTTAAAAATATAAACATCATTTGTTTGACCAATGCGGTGAATTCTCCCCATTCGCTGTTCCAACCGATTAGGGTTCCAGGGAAGATCGTAGTTAATCATTAACCGACAAAATTGCAGATTAATCCCTTCTCCTGCTGCTTCTGTCGCTAAACAAATTTGCTTATTGAATTGAAAATCCTTCTGTGCTGCCTTTCTCGCTATAGCACTCATCCCCCCGTGAATTTCACAAGTGCTGTAACCCCAATCTTTCAAATTTTTATTGAGATATTCCAAAGTATCTCTATGCTCAGTAAAAATTAGTAATTTCCCTCGCCCATCTTTTAATTCATCAAATTCTGTTTCCAGACATTTTTTTAATTCATTTAACTTAGTCTCAGTACCAATATCAATTGTTTGTTGAGCTAGCTTGACTAATCGCTCTAGTTCTCGTAATTCTTCCCGTAGTTGGTCTAGTTGTTCCGCTACAGTAGACTCGATAGCTAATTCCTCTAATTGTTCCTCTTCACAGTCATCACTTTCTAACTCTGGATCAACTGGCTTACCCAAGTTAATTAAACGTTCCTTCTGCTCTCGAGGAGATAGTTCGTCCAGTTCCTCCAACAAATCAGCAAAACGCCGTTGACGCTTTTTCATTGAACTGAAAATGGCATTCAAACTACTTGCCAAACGCCGCTGCAAAACCGTTCTTGCCAATGCCACTGCGGCTTGCTTACGCCCTTTAGTTTTGCCTAAATATTTGTTGATGTACTTGGTGACTTGGTCATATAGGTGCTTTTCTGCGGGAGATAAATCGAAAGGCACAGTTATAGGAAAACGTTCTTTAAAGAGTTTATGTCCGTTAAAGTCTTTTAAGTCTTCTTTAATTCGCCGCAGGAACCAAGGACTATCCTCTAAACTTAACATCTGCGGATTTAGTTCATTAGAAATAAATTGTTCTGGGTCAAGTAAGCGTAAAAAGTTATGAAATTGCTTCACATCACCTTGGTGTGGAGTAGCAGTTAGCAGCAAAATTCTTTCTGTCATTCGTGATAATTCTTCTGCTAACTTGTAGCGTCCAGTGCGGCGTAAATCATCGCCTTGGGTACGCGCCGAACACTTGTGAGCCTCATCTATAATGACTAAATCCCAGTCTACTTGCAAAATACCAGGAGCGATATCATCGCGTTTGGCAAAATCAATTGAAGCAATACATTGACGAAATCTTTCCCAAGGATTACCTGCTAGTTGATTCTTTGCTAGTATAGAATTGATAACTTCAAAAGTTTCAGAGAATTTGCTGCGTAATTCGTCTTGCCATTGAATAGTGAGCGGTGCTGGTGCGAGAATGAGTACGCGGTCAATAGCGTTTCGCAGTTTGAGTTCCTTTAACAACAACCCCGCCATAATAGTTTTACCAGCACCAGGGTCGTCGGCAAGCAGGAACCTCAACCGCACTTGCGGTAAGATTCTCTCGTATACCGCTTCTAGCTGGTGTGGTAAGGGACGCACACCACTAAGACTCACAGCAAAGTGTGGGTCGTAGGCGAATGCTGTTTTAATCCGTGCTGACTCAATAAATAGGAAAAATGAATTAGCATCGACTGTCGCAGCAAAAGTTTGCTGTTGATGAGCTAAAATCTCTTCAATGTCTGAGTTACTTAAAAGAGCTTCGCGCAATTCGCCTTGTTGGGTACGCACCTGTAACAATACGGTATCATCAACAACTGTGACCGATTCGACAGTGACACTCCCTGTGAATTGTCCGGGGATAGAAATTCGTTTTCCGATTAGGTGCATTGTTAATTGCTAATTGTTAATTGTTAATTGCTAATTGCATTTAGGTTACAGCTAATTCGTCTGCTGTAGCATAATGAGTCTAATCTGCTTGAGAATTTGCAGAACATCCCTAAGCTGATTGCGTCGAGGTAGAAGTAGGTAAAAGACATTGGAGAGGTCGTATTGTGGGGAACCTTCCGTCATCATTTTGATGAATATAAACTCATCGCCACTGGTAATCATGCCATAAACAAAACGTTCTGGATGAGGATTCGCCATCATGTATGCCATTGCTTGGGGTAAGCCAATAGTAAATGAGAGCGAGTCTTTTGATTCCACAACTAGCACCCAGAGTTGCTTTTGGATAATTAGGGTGTCGATGCGCCCACGTAGAATTTCATCTCGGCTTTCCACTTCTAGTGTAATGGTGGGTTCGCTAGTAACAAAAAAGGGTTCGTCGTACAGCCCTGCGATAGTTAGCAAGGGAGAGACGAGCAATTGGTTAACCGTTCCCTCGGCTAGGGCGCTACTTTTTCTATGACGTAGAAAGCGGTTATAGATTTGGTCAATAGTTTCTAATTCTACAGGGGTGAGGTCGGGCAGGTTTTGCTGCCATTCAGTAAAGAATTGGTCGTCTGTAGTAGGAGACAGATTAAACCGCTGCTCAAGGTCAGCAAGGGTAGTGATAGTTTTAGAAATGGGAAGTGTCTTAATCATAAATACAATTAGCAATTAGCAATTAGCAATTAGCAATCAACACTATTTTGTCTAAATTAACTTACTAATAAGTTTCAGCTTTCTCAAAAAATTATGTCCTGTGTCATTTACCATCCAGCCATTTGTTCCGGCACCAATAACAGCCCCAACAACTGGAATTAACTCTGCAATCTTTATTCCTCCCGTAACACCAACCCTAAGCCCCAATGCTTTTAGTATGGGTACTAAGAGAGTTTTTACCAAAGGTTTTAAGGCTACTTCTCTTGCAACACCACTGCTAATTTCTTCTACAATCTTAAATGCTTTTTCTATGAGGTTAGATTCTCCTGAAACACCAGCTAATACAAAAGCCTTCACTCTATCGTCACTTGTGTCCAACCCATAAATTTCTGCAAGTACACCACACATTTCTGTAATGTGATACGTCAAAGAAGTCATATCTGCTGTACCAGCACCTAATCCAGCTAACCCACCAGGAAGTCCGGCAATACCGCCTTGCATTGTCATCTTAGAAGCAGCTTGCCATATGACTTCATTAGCGGCATCTTCTTTATTCAATCCTTTAGCCGCTTGAATATCACGGGCATATTCCTTAAACCGTTTTGAGTCATAATATGCGATTTCCAAAACTTTAGCTAAAAAACCACCATCACCAACTTCAGCTAGTGCATCGTCAAATAAACTCATATTTTTCTACCCTGATTTACCAACAAATTTTTATCCTAACTAGAAAACCGTGGGTTTTTCCATTATTTTACCCGATATTTTTATCAACGGTTTTCCGGATATTTGTAGAGACGTTCCGGCAAAACTCAAATCGTTGGTTTTGATGTTGATATTGCTAATGCGATCGCCAAACAACTGGGATTCAAACTTAAAGTGATGGAGTCCGATTTTAACGGTTTGATTCCCGCACTCCAAGGAAATCGGGCTGACTTTGTGATGGCTGGGATGACTCCCACAGAAGAACGCAAAAAAAACGTTGACTTCTCCATAATTTATTACGAAGCCAAAGATACGATTGTCGCTTTTAAAGGCAGTAACCTGAAACAAGTTGAGTCCTTCAGGGGAGAAGAGATTGACCGCTATCTCTTCGGTTGACCAAATTTATCCATTTATGGGTAACTTTTGGTAGACTTGATCGAGCGGCGTTTGGCAGAGGACACTACCCCAAGTGAATTTTTTAGCAATCCTAAGTGCGATCGGGCAAAGCAGTTCTTAGAAAAAATGCTTTAGCCTCTACCTAGAGAGGGAACTTCTTACCATCGAATTCACGCATTATCTTAAAATGATTGTCACAAAACATTCACATCCTTTTGCTACAATTATATAAAGCAAACATTTAGTTTGCTCCTCACACCACACTAAAGCTCTCTTGTTGATTAAACCCCAACTCATATCTTGCACCTGGAAATTTGAATGTTAATTTCTTGACTAAGTGCCAGT
>CAXTSI010000263.1:0-12449 GCA_964246695.1 uncultured bacterium | reverse complement strand
GGGGCGCGGTTTCCGCGCCCTTAAAATGTGGTCAATTCAATTGAAAACTGCTGTATAATGCAACGTCAAGACAAAGGCGAGATTATTTTGTCAAGGACACTTGCTTTGTCAGGATAGATCGCAAATCTGCCATCAAAGCATCCCCACTACGTCGAGCTTCCCACGGACCAGAGTCCCTGCCGATACTCCACTGTCCCTGCATGTAATCTTCATCCTCGGATAAACTACCAGTGTATTTAACTACATTTTGAGATGTGGTAAAGTAACGTTTTATGAAGCTAACACGACGTCCAATCACCTCACCAGTTAGCTCTGCTTCTCCCAAATAGCTATCATCTAGAATGCTGCCTGTGAGAGTGTTGCCACTCTGGATGAGTGTTGCTTCAAAGCGGGTAGGTATTCCTTGTTGCCAGTAGGTGCCAAGCCAAGTGCCACTAATATCTGCCATGAGATTTTTCCGCAACTTACTTTCTATTGTGCTGATTCCAGTGCGTTAAGTCACAATAATAATAGGCTGTTATCGGAGGCACTACTATGTTTCGTCTGAATCAAACTATTCGGAACTTATTTATTCGCCTAGAGGCGTTTGTGTCTATTGTCTTGAGAAATTTCTTTGGCTTCTTCTCTCAGTTGTTCGGTTTATTGAGTCAGCTATTGGGATTTTCCAAGTCGGAATACTTCATAGAATCCGATCAAGTACAGGGCAAAAAATCAACTAAGACTGAAGAATTAACTGAAACCGAATCTGCAAAAGCGACGGTTGCCCCTGCTATGACTCGTCGTCGTCCTAATCCCAAGACGGATGACTACTTCCTCAACATGGCGAAGCAGGTGAAAAAGAGCTAAAAAAATCATTTTAATACAAATCGGTGGAAGTTTCGCTTCAGATCCTGAAGGTAAGCGCCGAGATATGTCATAACTTCCGCATGTTTTTGCTGGCTGGATCAAAACCTCTAGAAAAGCGGGTGCTTTCATCGTAGCAAGCGCCACTGAGATCAGCCCCAAACAGCTTGACATAGTTTAGCTTGGCTCCCCTAAGATTGGCTTGCTGTAGGTTAACACCACTGAGGTTAGCTCGCGTCAAATTTGCTTTGGCTAAGTTAGCACCACCTAAATTGGCTCCCCAGAGTTTGGCTTTGGCTAAGTTAGCCTCAGTTAAATCTGCTGCAAATAAATTGACTCCAACCAAGTTGGCGCCAATTAGCTTGGCTTTGCTTAAATTCGCTACAGAAAAATCTCTCTCTCCTGCTGCATAGCGTCGTTTCAGTTCTTCTGCATCCATTTTTCACTTACCTTGATCAGCAACATAGAAGCAATTTGCTCCCATTCTTGGTCTAGCCCCCCTTTAAACTCTGGCTGATTGCTGCGTCTGTACCAGTAACGAGCATTGGTCAAATCACCCTCTTTTCGGTGTAGGTAGGCGTGAATCCAGGCACTATCAGGATCGTTGGCATTTTGGACTATTTCATGTGCCGTGTCCCAGTTGCCTTTCAAGTCATACCACAAAGCCTGTAGCACGGGTGGCAAGATTTGTGGTGGCGGCTCTTTTTCGCTCAACTGCTTGAATTCCTCTAGAGTCATCATTTTCACATAAAAAATATCAAGCCTCTACTTCTAAGATACTGCGAGAACTGTTTGCTAATGATCCGGCTCGACAATAATTTGAGGCGATCGCCCAGAATTAGACTCCCCAAGGGCTATTGATAAATACCTGGTTGAGGTGTCCGGTTACGCTGTAATGCTATAATCCTGGTAAGAAGAAGGCGTTCATTACAAGGCTGGCAGCATCCCCAAATGTTGCATTAGAAGATGAAGCGGCTGATCGAGAGTATCCACACTGAGCTACTTTCTGGGTTGCAGATCGAGAGCGTCGATCCCCACAACCCGGTGCAAGTCCACCATCTTCCTAACCCTTGGCGGCTGATCGGGGCGGGTAACTACGCTGCAGTAGTCTATCACCCTGATTACCCTGACCAAGTGGTGAAGATTTACGCCCCCGGACGCCCAGGCTTCGAGGAGGAGGTGGAGGTTTACCGCCGCCTAGGTTCTCACCCTGCTTTTTCTGAGTGTTTGTATGCTGGATTCGGCTTCTTAGTGCTGAAGCGGTTGCAAGGAGTGACCCTCTACGACTGCATGCACTTTGGTTTACAGATCCCAAAGCAGGTCATACAAGATATCGACTCTGCCCTGAACTATGCCCGTAGCCGTGGACTTTACCCCCATGATGTCCACGGTCGCAATGTGATGATGCTTTCAGGTAGGGGACTGGTCGTAGACGTCTCGGACTTCCTCCACGAGGAACCCTGCTCAAAGTGGAATGACCTGAAGAAGGCATATTACTGGCTGTACCGCCCCCTTTTCTCCCCGCTTCGGCTACGAGTGCCCTATTTTGTCCTAGATCTTGTCCGCTTGAGCTATCGCCTAGGAGTGAGGTTCAAGATCATCTGCCGTCAATGGTTTAGCCGTTAGACTACTGTTGTGGAAAAACTCGCAAAAGATTTGCAGGCTGAATACTTAATCCCGAGTTTATAACTGTTAATTATAGCACAAAGCAATGAGTTTGTCTTTGAGGCGATCGCGCACACTTTCCGGCGACACAATAAAAATGCTTTAACGAACCACAGAGACGCGATCAAATATAGAGAGGTGATATCGTCATTAGGAGTGAAGCTACTTCTCGATACTAGTGTGTGGGGTGCGAGCAGAGTTAGTAAAAAATTGACAAATAATTTACAAATCAATTGCCACGATGAGCAACGCTATTCCAGAGGATTACAGAAATCTTTTAGTTGAAGTAAAACAACTCAGATCTTGCACCATTCTCAATAAGACCTAAAAAACCGGGTTTCTCAACGATTAATAAAGGGCTTCAGCCTTCAATATTTGCAAGAAACCCGGTTTTTGATGCTGGTGCAAGATATGAGACAACGTATTCGCTTAATGCACGGACAGCTTTTACTAGGGCTTTGATACGCGGTTCTGTCCAATCGTTGTTGGGGGTGATTAACAGTTGGCGACGAGCGATCGCTTCTACTAGCTTGGAAATATTTGGGCGATCGCAACTATCTACGTGCTACACAAAGATTACCCATACACTTTCAAGCATATCCACTCACTGACCAACCAGACGACAAAAGACCCCCCTACACCATAGCTTTTGGACAGGATGCGTTACTACTGGAGACGCTGATTTGGCATTGGAAGCCAAAGGAGGACGAAGGATGGATTTGTTAGAAAGCTTGAGGAGAAAGGCTTTTGCCCGAAATCATCAGGCTAATTTCAATCCCTGATAGGTATTCGTAATTAATGCAGCACTGCACTGCGTTCCTTTCTCCATATATATATCTTACACGATGTTGTCACCACCCGAAACGATCAAGCTACAGTCACTCTTTAATCATAAGGCTATAGTAACTCTTTATTTTTACCGGAGATGAATGCCATGATGGTGGAAACCAACCTCAAGAGAATTTTTATGCACATTCATCTCAACGACGATGATTTCTCTCAAATGCCAAACGAGTTACGCACTCAGTTCTACCAGCGGGTTTGTTTAGATAAATTACGCAAAATTTGGAGGAACAACAATGACTAGAGATAATCTCCTGTCCCGAATTTCTATCGATCCGAATATCTGTTTTGGGAAACCTTGTATTAAAGGACATCGCATTTGGGTATCTCTAATTCTAGACTACTTAGCCACTGGAATGACTATTGAGGAAATTCTGGAGGCTTATCCAAGTATAGAAAGAGAGGATGTCTTAGCTTGTATTGCTTATGGTGCGGAAATGGCAAGGGATTGTTATGTCGAAATTCCTCTACGTAAAAATGAAGCAGAAACAAAGTGAAACTTAAACTGGATGAGAATGTTGATCTTCGTGTTGTCACCTTCTTGCGTTTGGCTGGACATGATGTGGCAACAGTGCCAGGACAAGGCTTGAGTTCAGCACCAGATGAGGAATTAATTAATATTTGTTGCGGGGAAGGTAGATGTTTAGTTACTTGCGATCGCGGATTTGGGAATCGCGTTCGGTTTAATCCCTGTGACTATTCAGGAATAGTGGTGGTTCGCCTGCCATCTCGCGCTACTTTTCCAGACTGGCGCAAAGCTATAGATACATTAATCCTTGGGTTAGAACAAGCAGAAGTTGAGGGAAAACTATGGATTATCCAACAAGGAAAAATTCAAGAGTATCGAGCAATTGAACAAGAAGAAACAGATTTATGACTGAATTTGACACTCAATGTGATGATTTGCCAGAAGATGTCCCAGACTGGGACGAAGAAACAGAAAATGATGATTCTCCTGTAAAACGGGAACTGCTAACTATTCGGTTATTCAAAGAGGCAGTTAAGAAGGCTAAAGGTAATGAAGGCGATCGCATTTTGGAAAATTTCGCAGAAAATGTCTTACCTAACCTCATCCAGCAGCTAGCTGGAGCCACAGCTTGTGAATATGCCTCCAGTCAGCCTCATTCAAAATGTACAAATGCGAGGACAATACTACCAATTTGATGACATAAAAGAGCTAAAAATTCCGGCGCAAATGGAATATCGTTTTAGCAACTAATTCTGGCTTTGCAGACTGTGCTTTAAGAAGAATCTCATGCCTCACAGCCTTGTCCTGAACCTAATTCCTCAATCTCCCATTTACCCCAATTACCTCAGTGGTAGACATTTACACGCCTTATTTTTAACCCTCGTCAGTTCCGTAGATAGAGAACTAGGCGATCGCCTCCACGAATCCACTGCTGACAAAGCTTTCACCCTCAGCCCCCTGCAACCATATCACCATACCAGCAAAAGCAGACCAAATCACACCTTGCAATGGGAGCATGACCAACCTATCCCTACAGGGACTTCTTGTTGGTGGCGCATCTCCTTACTAGACGATACCCTATTCAGTCAACTTACCCAACTGTGGCTGAATCTTAACCCCTCTCAACCGTGGCATCTCGGTTCTGCTGACTTATATATTACCAGCATCCTTGGCACTCGCCAGCTCACACAACCTTGGGCAAATGCTACTACCTACCCTCAATTGTACGAGCAAGCTTCTGATTCTGAACGCCAGATTGCTTTGAGTTTCTGCACTCCCACTAGCTTCCGCCAAGGTGAGTTTGATACTGCTTTACCAACGAGAGAATGCGTGTTTAACAGTCTCATCCAGCGCTGGAATAAATACAGCGGTATTTCCCTGGAACCGAATCTGACAGAAGTCATTTTTCCCAGTTTTTTTAATATGCGCACTGTCATAGCAGCCGACTCTCGCAGTAAATTTATCGGCTGTGTTGGCGAAATTAGCTATCGAATATTAGGAGATGTTGACCCATTAATTATCAAACAAATTAATGCCATAGCTAATTTTGCTCTCTATTGTGGTGCAGGACGCAAAACTACGATGGGTATGGGAATGCTTCGACGATTATATATGACAAAAGAAGGGAGTAGGGAGTAGGGAGTGGGGAGTAGGGGAACCAGTATCACACGTCTGGAGAATGCGATTAAACCCATTGACACAACACCAACCATTGATTCTTTGCGGAATCCCTATTAGGGATTGAAACTAAATGTAGCCCATTTGTGCTTTTGTGTTGTCCCCAACGTTCCAATTTCTACGAATCCCTATTAGGGATTGAAACGAGTTTGAAAGTCCGAGTGGTCATGGGTGATTGAGTTCCAATTTCTACGAATCCCTATTAGGGATTGAAACCGCAGATTCACTTGCTATAACTCAATACCTGCCGATGTTCCAATTTCTACGAATGCTCTTGGCGTAAAATCAATGCGATAAATCACAATCCGATTTTCCGCTTAACTTCTACCCAGGGTATTGTCCCCTCTCGAAGCGCCTCTTCACGTGCAATTTTTGCTTCTTTCTCATCCTCCTCATCCTCCTCAGCTTTTTGCGCTCGGATCAAGGCAAGTGCATCCCGCATCGTTTCTGGGGCAATGTCTTCTAGCTCCGCAATAATTTGTTGCTTTAGTTCTTGTTCTTCAAGTTCTTCAGATGTCATTTGTAGTTCACACTGTCTTTTTAATAAAATTTTATCACAACTACTTCATTGGGGCGCTAATCAAGGATTACGATATCATCTGAAATAAAATGATTTGACCAATGGCTAATAGAGAAAAACCAAGTAAGTAAGTTGGCGAGATTAATCCCAACCATGTAAAGTTTTGTAAAATGACATGAAAGGCTTGTAGTTGCGCTGTCTTCGCCCTGAATTTTACTTGATTTACCTACACGGGGTAAAAGTAGCCAAGGCGCATTTTGCCGCCATGCCTCGTCTGAAAATCTTGATCGGACTAGGCTTTAGAAAAAAAACTAACTTTTATCTAAAAATTAGGGTAGGGAAAATTAAGGAGGCGATTGTTTTTAGGATGAAGGTGATAAGGGAGCGATCGCTTATAATCAAAATATCATTATTTTGGAGTTAAGAGAAAATGCGTAAACAGACCATTCAATATACATCATCGTTAGATGCTTTGGTTGCGGTTGCCAACGCTCTACATCGAGGGCGTAGCGTGTTCCAATTTCTACGAATCCCTATTAGGGATTGAAACCTCACCTGACAACCTTACTAAGGATGGAAGGTTGGTTCCATTAGCCTCTTTCATCATTGCTGCTACGCCTCCGCGCACCTTACCACCACAGCAAACGCATACAATCCCGATTCGATAGCAGCACGCTGATACGCCAAATTGAATTCGTTAAAACTGCAAAACTATAGCACCTTCGACTTTTCTTCAGACTCCTACATTGTAAGCTTTTTGCGCTTTTGTAGCCGTCGAAGTCACGTCCGATGTAACAGTTTTCGTTTCTACAAAAGGTTCTCGACTTGTAATCAATCTAGAGCGACGACTACGAGTGATATAATTCCATGCCCACTGAAATACTACTACTAATTTAGTGTCGAACTCGATTAAGAAGTAGATGTGAATTACTAACCAAAATACCCAAGCAAGGAAACCTTGGAGTTTGATGAAGCTTAAATCTACAACAGCTAAATTTTGCCCAATCATCGCCAAACTACCTACGTCATTGTAACGAAATTGTGGTAATGTTTGACCTTTAAGGCGTTTTTGAATGAGTTTAGCTACATACTCTCCTTCTTGTTTGGCTACGGGTGCAACACCAGCTAAGGGTTTCCCATCTTGATGGGAGAAATTGCCTAAATCTCCTACTATAAAGATGTTTTTATAACCCTTGACTGTCAAGTCCGGTTCTACAATCACACGTCCGGAGCGATCGCACTCAACACCTGTACGGTTTGCTAAAACTTGCCCCATAGAGGAAGCTTTCACACCTGCTGCCCATAATATAGTTTTTGAGGCAATTTCTTTAACTTCATCACCTTGCTTGAAAGTAACAACGTCATTTTCAATATTCGTTACCCTGGTATTAGTTTGGGTGACCACACCCAACTTTTGCAAAGATACTTCTGCTACTTTTGATAACTGTGGTGCCATATGAGGGAGGATGCGATCGCCCCCTTGCAATAGTAAAATTCTAGTTTCTCTTGTGTCGATGTTGCGGAAATCTTCTTTGAGGGTTTTATATGCCAACTCTGCGATCGCACCTGCTAATTCTACACCGGTGGGACCTGCTCCGACAATTACAAAAGTCAACCAAGCACGGCGTAATTCGGGATCAGTTTCTTCTTCTGCTGCTTCAAATGCCGAAAAGATCCGGCGACGTATTTCTATGGCATCTTCAATAGTTTTCAAGCCAGGAGCCATTGGTTTCCAGCTATCATGACCATAATAGGAATGGTTAGCACCTGTGGCAACAACTAATGTATCGTACGGTATTACTCTATCACCCAGAATAACTTCTTGGGATTCTGGATCAATATCGTTTACGAATCCCAACAACACTTTTGTATTCTTGCTTTTTCTGAATACAGCTCGTAATGGTGAGGAAATATCAGAGGGTGATAGCGTACCTGTCGCAACTTGATATAAAAGCGGCTGAAATAAATGAAAGTTACGTTTATCGATCAGAGTAATATTTACATTCGCGTTGGCAAGAGTCTTTGCTGTATACAGTCCACCAAAGCCTCCACCAAGGATTACAACATTATGTAGTGCATTATTCTCATGTACAACTACCATAAGAACTATTTCCTTTTGTTAAGAGTGTTGTAACTTTTCTTAACAAAAATCTAGCAGAATTATGATGAGGGTTGCCGCTTATTTAGAACAATTGCAAAAATCATCAAAGTAGTCAAACTTACCGATGACCTGACAGCAGGAGTGTTAAAAATTGCTGCTAGGGTGCGGTGTGACCATTATTCTCGCGTCCCCAACCAGCCCAATGACCCGCAGGGATTGAAACTGCTGCTGGTGGAGTGGCGATCGCACCTTCTAGTTCTGGTTGCAATTTCTACGAATCCCTATCAGGGATTGAAACAAAAGGAATATAATTTGTAAGATAGTATCCTTCCAGGTAAGTTCCAATTTCTACGAATCCCTATCAGGGATTGAAACAAGGTCTGAAAATACAGGCGTTTCTCGTTACTAGGCAGAGCCTAGTAACGCTGTTCTTGGAGGCTCTGCCTCCAGGGTAAGGAGGCAGAGCCGGACGGAATACATTCCCACGCAGAGCGTGGGAACGAGAAAGGTCTGGAAGGAGCATTTAGTAAGGGGTTTGACCTTAAGTTGACACCAATGGGCAAAGCCTTTGCCCCTACAATGTGGTCTATTTACTTGAAAATAGCTGTAAAATCTATTCCAGAGAATAAATTTATAGGTTGATTCAAAAGCGTCTTTAGGTCAGCACGTAAAAGTCCGCGCAGGCTGTGCCTGCACTTGCCCCTGTATAGGCGCACTAGCTCCTCCTATAGGATCTGCGAACCCGAAGGGACTTTGTTCATGTAGCCGCGAATGCGCGTCGTCGCTTCTTGCTCGTTGGCGCAACCTCCGTTGCTGTAAAAAATTTTCTCCCTCAGATACTCAACCGTTACTATCCTTACAACACCAGCGCCAAGCAAGACAGATATCCCAAGCAATTAAAAATTCAAACTGTTACTGAACTCTAGATGCTGGCTTCAGAAATAGCCAAGCTGCAAAGAACGTAGCAGCTGTAAATAGTTGTACCAGATCCAAAGCAGACAGATAGCCATCCGAAAATGAAGCGATGCTGCGATCGGTAATCCCAAATAGCCAAGATGAGATCCCAAATAGCCAAATCCCGTTTTTGAGATTACCCACGAATTCCCTAGCATCTGATGATTGCTGGTGATTCATAATTTTCTACTTCCTTGATGAAGAACCTGATGATTGAGAGCAATTCACCAGCAGCTTTGGCTACAGGTGAGATTCCGACCCTTACCACACGTGTTAACTTTTTTGACTTTTGACGCCAAACATCTTCATTATATTAAAAATAATTTAATATGCTTGACATCACTCCCAAAAGGTACATTCCTATTTTTGGACTTTTTTGCTGTGCTTTAGATCTTCAGTCTGGCGCGGCACGTAATGCCTTTGGTGTGCAAATTCTAATCATCAAGCTAGAGAATATTTGTAACAAAAGTCACATAAAAACTTTACAAATGTTAATATTTGCAGATAAATTGATGTATTTTCACGACATCAAACGTGGCATTTTATCTATAATGGAAGCATCTATTATGTATAAATCTCTATCAGGGATTGAAACGAAATAAAACAGCAGTGCAGCAATCTAAATCCCGATCGGGAATTAACACTAAAGACAAGAATGCAAAGCAGCTACAAAAAAGCGCACCGCATTTAGGGCTAGTTTGCATTACCTTTTCCAAACAGGTGCGCTTCCGAACAATAACGCGCACACGCTATTTACAATTCTCCCTAGAACAACGCGAAGCTACCCTGAGAGAACTTTATCGGGATAACTTGCAGCGCTTGGATGGGGGATTATCTTTTTGTCAGGAACAGCAGCTTCAGCTTTATCGCATGTCCTCTGCTTTATTTCCCCTATGTGACTTAGAAGACGAAATCGGCGCTAATATATTAGAGGAGATGAGCGCAGATTTAGCTAAAATTGGGCAAAGAGCGGCAGAACTGGGCGTCAGAATGGTACTGCACCCGGATCAGTTTGTAGTGCTAAGTTCGGATAAACCAGAAGTGGTGGAAACAAGTATCAAAATTTTAGAACGACATGCCCGCACACTGGATTTACTGGGTTTACCACGTTCCCCTTGGTCATTAATGAACATTCATGGCGGTAAATCCCAACGTGCGGATCAACTGGTGCGGGTGATTTCGGAACTCCCTCAACCCATAAAAAGCCGCTTAACTTTAGAAAATGAC
The DNA here is from genome assembly GCA_964246695.1 of uncultured bacterium. Lineage (GTDB taxonomy): Bacteria > Cyanobacteriota > Cyanobacteriia > Cyanobacteriales > Nostocaceae > Stigonema. The sequence continues at coordinate 2,150 of CAXTSI010000263.1, read as the reverse complement.
GAACACTCTTACAGTGCAAGTGAAATTCTAGAAGTTTGCCAACGGACAGGCATACCACTAGTATTCGATGCTCATCACCATATATGCCATGAACATTTAGATAGTTACGACGATCCCAGTGTAGCAGAAATGTTTTATGCAGCACGAGAAACTTGGGCTAACCCGGATTGGCAGTTAGTTCATATTTCCAACGGTGAAGAGGCTTTTCAAGACAGAAAACACAGCGACTTAATCACCCATATGCCAAATGTGTATAGAGAAGCACCCTGGATAGAAGTCGAAGCTAAACAGAAGGAAGAGGCGATCGCCCATTTGCACTCTTGGTGGGATATTGGCAACGGATGAAATAACGGATGTAACAGATTCCTCCAACGGTGGGACTCACAGATCAAGCATCCGCTACATCCGTTACAAAATCCGTTGCCAAGTTTGTGTCTGGGTATAAGATAATTAAAAAATTATGGTAATAGCAATTGATTTTGGCACTAGTAACACAGTCGTTGCTCGCTGGAACCCCGTAACCCAGCAGCCAGAAACGCTTAACATACCTGGTTTATCAATTCAACAAAGTCTGAATCCTCCATTAATTCCCAGCTTGGTTTATGTTGAAAATGCTGCACGAGGACAAGTTATAGTCGGGCAACAAGTGCGCGATCGCGGTCTTGATTTGAAAAACGATCCGCGATTTTTCCGCAGTTTTAAACGCGGGATCGGTGCAAGTATCCAAGGTTTCTTACCCGAACTAGATAAACAGACAGTCACCTTTGAGCAAGTAGGACAATGGTACCTCACCCAAGTGACCTCGCAATTGACATCACTGCAAGGTGATTTAGAGTCTCTGGTATTAACCGTACCTGTAGATAGCTTTGAAACTTATCGTCACTGGTTGGGACTCGTTTGCCAAGCCCTCCCTGTAGAACAAGTGCGGATGCTGGATGAACCCACAGCCGCTGCTTTGGGATATGGCATGGCAGACCAAGAAATTCTCTTGGTGATCGACTTTGGTGGCGGAACGTTAGATTTATCACTTGTGCAGTTAGATAAAAGCGTGCAAGCAACTCAAAAACCCTTGGGATTCCTTCTGAAGTGGGGTAACAAGTCTTTAAGCGATTCAAAGCAAAAAGTAAAAACCGCCCGCGTACTGGCGAAAGCTGGACAAAATTTAGGCGGTACTGATATTGATAATTGGCTGGTTGATTACTTTGCCAAAACTCAAGGGTTGGCGGTAAGTCCCCTAACAATCAGATTGGCAGAACGCTTGAAAATTCAGCTATCAACTCAAACTCAGGCGAGTGAAGTTTACTTCAACGATGAGACATTTGAAAGCTATGAACTAGAAATCAACCGCGACACCCTAGAAACTATCCTGCAAGAACACTCGTTTTTTGAGTTATTAGATGAGTCGATGATGACTCTTCAGCAGCAGGCGCGACGCCAGGGAATCGAAGCTTCTGATATTAACGCAGTTTTGTTAGTCGGTGGTACCGTGCAACTACCAGCGGTACAAAAATGGGTTCTTCAGTACTTTGAACCAGACAAAATTCGTTGCGAACGTCCTTTTGAAGCTATTGCCCAAGGCGCTTTACAGTTGGGGCGGGGCGTAGAACTGAAAGATTTTCTCTACCACAGCTACGGCGTCCGCTACTGGGATCGTCGCCACAAGCGCCATAACTGGCATCCTATTATTAGGGCAGGGCAGGCTTTCCCAATGAATCAGCCAGTGGAATTAGTCTTGGGCGCTTCTATTGAGAGTCAGCCCAGCATTGAATTGATTATGGGAGAATTGGGAGCAGACACAGGCAGTACTGAAGTTTATTTTGATGGCGATCGCCTGATTACTCGCCGTCTTGACAGCAATCAAACTAGTATCAAACCCCTCAACGACAAAGATGGCGCCAGAACAATTGCCCAACTGACACCGCTTGGTTATCCAGGAAGCGATCGCATCAAAATTTTCTTTGAAGTTGATGAGCAACGATTTTTGCGAATCACCGTCGAGGATTTATTGACTGCGGAAACGTTGATGGAAAATCAACTCGTGGCACAGTTGAGTTAGGGCTGTGTAGAGACGCAAAATCTCGCGTCTCTACATTACACCAAATTTCATTTAACTCGTAGGGGCGGGGTTCCCCCGCCCTGACAATCTGGTT
>CAXTSI010000262.1:0-12529 GCA_964246695.1 uncultured bacterium | reverse complement strand
TAGTGGTTAGTGGTTAGTGGTTAGTGGTTAGTGGTTAGTGGTAATTTTTGACAACTAACAACTAACAACTAACAACTAACAACCAACAACTTACGGACGTTCCTCAATCACACGGTCAATCAAACCGTATTCCTTTGACTCGGCAGCGGACATGAAAAAGTCGCGATCCATGTCTTTTTCAATCTTTGCCAAAGGCTGACCTGTGTTTTGAGCGTAAATATTATTGAGCTGGTGACGCATCCGGATAATCTCCCTAGCCTCAATTTCGATATCAGTCGCTTGTCCACGGGTACCACCAGAAGGTTGGTGAATCATAATCCGTGAGTGAGGCAATGCTATCCGTTTGCCTTTAGTACCAGCTGCCAACAGGAACGATCCCATAGAAGCTGCTAAGCCGACACAAATTGTCACCACATCTGATTTGATGTGTTGCATGGTGTCATAAATTGCCAAACCAGAGGTGACCATACCACCGGGAGAATTAATATACAAGTATATATCCTTACCTGGATCTTCTGAATCTAGGTACAGCATCACGGCGATAATTTGGTTGGCAATTTCATCATCAATGTCTCGCCCCAGGAAAATAATGCGTTCCCGGTAAAGACGATTGTAGATGTCAATCCATTGTGTATATTGCTCCCCTGGCATACGGTAGGGAACCTTAGGAACGCCTATAGGCATTTTTGTTACTCCGTTTGTAATTAATTGGGGGTGGTATTGGTTAGGAGTTAGGAGTTAGGAGTTATGAATTATGAATTTTTATTCCTCACTCCTCACTTTGAACTCATAACTCTTTTTAAAGGACTCCGGCGGGCAATATAGGATGGGCGAGTTCTTCTTTCTCAAAAACTCGGTCAATCAGACCATATTCCTTAGCTTGGTGGGGAGTCATATAAAAGCTGCGATCCATATCCTTCTCAATTTTTTCCTTAAGCTGACCTGTGTTTTCAGCTAGGATATCTAGCATCGTTGCTTTATTTGCCAAAACTTCCCTAGCGCGGATTTGAATATCTGTTGCTTGACCTTGGGCGTAGCTCTTAGGTTGGTGCAAGATAATAGAAGCATTGGGTAAGCTAGCACGGCAACCCCTTGTCCCTGCACTAAGGAGCATCGCTGCCATACCCATCGCCGAACCAATACAAATGGTGTAAATGGGGGGCTTGATGTATTTTATTGTGTCATAGATGGCGAAAGCTTCAGTTTCAAAGCCAATAGGGTCGCCACTGTAACCGGAAGTACCAGTAGAGTTGATATAAATTTTAATTGGTTTTTCCGGATCGTCAGACTGTAAATACAACAGTTCCGCAACGATTAGTTCCGTAACAGCAGGCACCAGTGGCATCCCAAGATAGACAATTCGCTCCTTCAACAATAAGGAAGGTAAATCTGGCGGTGGTGTGCGGTAGAAGTTATCGCCATAGTAGGGGGCTTGAACAGCCCTGATGGGAGAATTATCCATAGCAACTGTTGCCTGTATAAATGCCGTTAGCTGTAATACATCCTAGCGCGATGCTAGCACTGTTGGAGGTGTGGATTTCTCGCTTTTTAGTGAGGGAATTTGACTAACTGGGGCATGGAAGACTGGCTAATGGCTAATGGTGAGTCCAGGAAAGAGCAGCTTCTTTCCCGCGCCCTCTTAACTGGTGAAGCAGCGTGCATGTTGTCGGGTTAGCCCGCACTCTTTCGGCGACTGCACCAAGCCGTTGGGCTAATGGCTTTTAACAATTAGCACTTTGACAATTAGCGATTCCCCATGCTCATTCCTGATTATTAAGGTATGTTTATGGAAGAGCTTTTGCGTAGCGCTAAGCTAACGCTTTGAAGTTATTTATAAATATGTATATTCTAGATAGGAAACTTGGGTTATGAAGGTTAGCTTGCAGCCGAGTCTAAATGATGACAACTTGGACGCCAATCAACCTAATAGTCAACGTCAGTTGGCTATTTCTATTTCAGCGATCGCAGAATATATGGACCGCAACGTCCCGCTGAATTTATGCCTAATTCTCGACCATAGTGGTTCGATGACTGGGCGACCACTAGAAACTGTCAAAAAAGCGGCAACCCTGATTGTTGACAGACTCAATCCTGACGATCGCCTCAGTATTGTCGTTTTCGACCACCGTGCTAAAGTCTTAGTACCCAATCAAACTATTGAAAACCCAGAGCGGATCAAACAGCAAATTAACCGCCTTGCTGCTGATGGTGGCACTGCTATTGATGAAGGATTGCGTTTAGGTATTGAAGAACTAGCGAAGGGAAAAAAAGAAACTGTTTCTCAAGCCTTTTTATTAACCGACGGCGAAAATGAACACGGAGACAACAATCGCTGTTTGAAATTTGCCCAATTGGCTGCTGGCTATAATTTAACTTTAAACACTTTAGGATTTGGTGACAATTGGAACCAAGATATCCTAGAAAAAATCGCCGATGCTGGTGGTGGTACACTGTCTTACATTCAACAACCAGATCAAGTGGTAGATGAGTTTAGCCGCCTTTTCACCCGCATTCAAACGGTAGGACTGACTAACGCTTATCTGCTGTTCTCCCTTGTGCCGAATGTGCGGCTAGCAGAATTAAAACCCATTGCTCAAGTCGCCCCCGAAACAATAGAATTGCCAGTGCAACCAGAAACTGATGGACGATTGGCAGTGCGTTTGGGAGATTTGATGAAGGATGTGGAACGAGTGATTTTGGCAAACCTTTATATTGGACATTTACCACAAGGTAGACAGACTATCGCCAATTTGCAAGTTCGCTACGATGATCCGGCCCAAAACCACACAGGGTTACTTTCAGAAAATATCACAGTTGAGGCGAATGTGACTGGGGTTTATCAACCGGCTGTTGATCCCCAGGTGCAACACCATATTTTGGCATTAGCGAAGTATCGGCAAACGCAGTTGGCTGAGGCGAAATTGCAACAGGGCGATCGCGCTGGTGCAGCAACGATGCTGCAAACTGCCGCCAAAACTGCTTTGCAAATGGGAGACACAAGTGCCGCAACAGTGTTGCAAACCTCTGCCACTCGCTTGCAGGCTGGAGAAGAACTATCGGAGAGCGATCGCAAGAAAACTAGGATTGTTTCTAAGACTACTTTGCAGGATTCGTAAAGCGATAATTGCTAATTGCTAATTGCTAATTGCTAATTGCTAATTGCGGATCTTCCATTAGCCATTAGCCATTAGCCAATATCTATTACCTATTACCTAAAATGAAAACTACTGGAATTCATCATGTAGCGATTATTTGTTCTGATTATGAATGCTCAAAAAAGTTTTATGTGGAAGTTTTAGGTTTTTCGGTTATTCAAGAGACTTTTCGGGCTAATAGAAATTCCTATAAGTTAGATTTAAGAGTGGGGGATAGTCACCAAATTGAGCTATTTTCTTTCCCTAATCCTCCTCTTCGAGTCAGTAGTCCAGAGGCTTGTGGTTTAAGGCATATAGCTTTTGAAGTTGATGATATAGAGCAAACTGTTTTGGATTTAAAATCGCAAGGTGTAGATGTAGAAAATATCAGAATTGATGAAATTACAGGTAAGAAATTTACTTTCTTTAAAGACCCCGATTCTTTGCCATTAGAGATTTATGAAGGTTAGTTGTTAGTTGTTAGTTGTTAGTTGTTGGTTGTTGGTTGTTGGTTGTTGGTTGTTGGTTGTTGGTTGTATTTTCTACTAACTACTAACTACTAACTACTAACTACTAACCACTAACTACTAACTACTAACCACTAACTACTAACTACTAACTACTAACTCCTAACAAATTTATGCAACTGCCGAAGCTTGGGGTTTGGCGAAAATCATTCGTCCTGCAGTAGTTTGCAAGGCACTGGTAACTACCACCCGGAGTTCGCCACCGACATAATTACTACCTTCTTCAACGACAACCATTGTACCGTCATCTAGGTAGCCGATCCCCTGACTGGGTTCTTTGCCTTCCTTAAGAATCTTTAGGTCAATATTGTCGCCTGGTAAATAGGTAGGACGAACTGCGTTCACCAAATCGTTCACATTTAATACTGGCACTTTCTGGACGCTGGCAACTTTAGACAAGTTGTAGTCATTAGTTAAGAGTGTGCCGCTAATTTCTTGAGCGAATCGCACTAACTTAGCATCTACCGTGGCAATATCATCATAATCAACTGGGTTGATCAAGATGCGATCGGGGTAAGCTGATTTGATCCGGTTGAGAATCTCTAGTCCTCGCCTTCCTCGGATTCGCTTTTGGTCTTTGCTAGCATCAGCAACTTGTTGCAATTCTTGCAAGACAAACTGCGGTACAATAATTTGCCCTTCCAGAAACCCTGTTTCTAACAGTGTTTCGATCCGACCATCGATAATGCAGCTGGTATCTAAAACCTTGGTATTTGCAGGTTTGAGGGTTCCTTCCACTACCATCGTTTCCACGGTGTTGGGATTAAGCAACCGTAATAACCCGCGTGCGTGAGCATCTGCTAAGTTCATGCCAGTATATGACAAAATAACGCTGCCCACAACTGCTACTAACGGCTTAATAAAGCCAAAATTCGCTGGAATTGGTAGCAAGAATAAGGGAGCAAGCATCAAGTTTGCTATCAATAGCCCAATTACCAAGCCAATCGCACGAGTCAAGATAACTTCGAGTGGCAAATCGCGGACTTGGGCCTGAAGACGACGATATGCCGTCTGGAAACTCAGTCCTACTGCACCGCCAATAATCGCGGCAAAAACAGCGACAATAAAGCGCAAAGCATCTACATTTGTTACGTGATCTAGCGTTCCATACGGTAGCAGTTCGGTACTATAGAAACCTATTCCCGCTGCTGCCAGGATGAATGAAAAAATGATAATGGCATCAAGCATGGTTTTTTTGTTTTCCTGAAACTGTGTTTCCCGAGCGAGTAAAGTATTTTTTACCTCATCGGTAAGATAGATTTAGAAATAATTACGGTCATACTAAAGATTTGGTATGACAACATCTGCAATCATTATAACCAAAGAGTTTTCTGCTTTAAGTTTTTCATCTTTCTTTCCTTGTCCAAGGATAAAAAATGTAAATAAAATACTAATCTTCACCGTTCAATCATAATTTAATTTTTTTCTCCTAATGGCTCACAAATTGACTACTTCTGCTAGCATTCCGACTTCTGCTTATGTACATATTCCCTTTTGCAGACGGCGGTGCTTTTACTGTGATTTCCCTGTGTTTGTTGTGGGCGATCGCCTGCGAGGTGAAACGTCTGGTACTATCTCCCAATATGTTGAACTGCTGTGCCAGGAAATTGCCATGACACCAGATCTTGGTCAACCTTTAGTGACAATTTTCTTTGGTGGTGGTACACCTTCGCTGCTCTCTGCCGAACAGTTACAACATATACTGACGACGCTTGACAAACGATTTGGCATATCTCCTAGGGCAGAAATTTCTCTAGAAATGGACCCAGGCACGTTTGATTTAGCACATATTCAAGGCTATCGCCACGCAGGGGTGAATCGTGTATCTTGTGGTGTACAAGCGTTTCAAGAAGATTTATTGCAAGTTTGCGGGCGATCGCACTCAGTCTCTGATATCTTCTCTGCCGTTGACTTAATCCAGCAAGTGCAGGTTCCCGAATTCAGCTTAGACTTAATTTCGGGACTACCGCATCAAACTTTAGATAGATGGCAAGAGTCCTTGGAAAAAGCAATTGCCATAGCACCTACCCACATATCCATATACGATCTGACAATTGAGTCAGGGACTGCCTTTGGACGTTACTACAAACCTGGGGTCGGTCCTTTGCCCACCGATGAAACCACAGTCAAAATGTACCAAATGGCGCAGCAAATGTTAACTGATGCACTTTACGAACATTATGAGATTTCTAACTACGCTAAGCCAGGGCATCAGTGTCAGCATAATCGGGTTTATTGGGAAAATCGCCCTTATTATGGCTTTGGCATGGGGGCGGCGAGTTATGTTGAGGGGAAACGCTTCACTCGTCCGCGTCAGACGAAGAAGTATTATCAGTGGGTGCAAGACGGAGGTGTGATTGATTGTGAAGTCACACCACCAAATGAAGTTTTGTTAGACACCTTGATGTTGGGGTTGCGTTTGGCAGAGGGTGTGAGTTTGGCGGCGTTGGCGGCGGATTTTGGGGAAGAGAAAGTGGAGGAAATTCACAAGTGTTGCAATCCGTATTATGAGAAAGGTTGGGTAGAAGTTGTGGAAGGAAGGTTACGCTTGTGCGATCCCCAAGGATTTTTGTTTTCTAATGTGGTGTTGGCGGGGTTGTTTGGGGATCTGGAGGAATGAACCGCCAAGACGAGCAACGGATTTTGTAACGGATGTAACGGATGATTTAAGTGTGGGTTTTACAGATCAATTATCCGCTACATCCGCGCTCAATACCGTTGCCAAGGATGCCAAGGGGAGAGAGGGAGAGAGATTTGGGGTGTGGCGAAAAAAAGCTAAGAAAGGTAATGAGTTAGAAGAATGAAGTTATGGTACGGTCAATTGCTATTGGTGAGAATATTACAAGTCTGAATGAGGTGTATGCTAGATTTTCTTTGAAAGTTGCGGATGATGAGCAGTTTTTTACGGAATGGTTGGAGGGCTTACCTGAAATCAGCGATGCGGAAAAGGAATCTCTGGATCAGGTGAAAAATAGATTTCTTTACCATAGATCTGCTGGTTCGTTGGCGGAAGGTGCAGTCAAGATGGTTGTTGTGTCCCCGTTGCTAGAGTTAGCGGGTTTTTATGACTCCCCCTTTAGGATTAAGACTGAAGAGTCTGTACAAATCGCTGTTGATGACAGGGATGAAATTCTGCGAGGGCGCATTGATGCTTTGATTGTGCAAGATGAATTTTGGGTTTTGGTTGTGGAGTCAAAGCGAACTACTTTCTCTTTTTCATTGGCGATCCCCCAAGCACTTACTTACATGATGGCTAATCCTTATACGGACAAGTCTACTTTTGGCTTGGTGACTAATGGGGAAAATTTTATGTTTATTAAGCTGGTGAAAGGTGACTCACCCCAATATGCTTTGTCAGACGAATTCTCTGTTTATCGTCGTCGTAATGAACTTTATGAGGTGTTACAAGTGTTGAAGCGAATTGGTAGCGCGATAAATAAGTAAGTCGGCGTAAATAAACACAACTATCTGTTAGGGCTGTTAGTTGTTAGTTGTTAGTTGTTAGTTGTTAGTTGTTAGTTGTTAGTTGTTAGTTGGCGAACAGCCTCTTAACAGAAGTTAATATAGTTATGTTTTATTATGCTTACCTACTTAATATAGCAGTCCTAAATGATTCGTGAAAGCAGAGAAACCCGGTTTCTTAAAGAAACCGGGTTTCTGAGGCTTGTGATTTTCACAAATGATTTAGGATTGCTATAGTAGGGTGTGTTAGCGACAGCTAACGCACCGCTTTATCGAACTGGGTATTGGCATATAACTTAATTCCTCCAGAGTATCACACTCCTGTTTAATTTAAAATACGACGCTAAAACAGGTTCAATAAAGCCTGTTTAAATTCAGTCGCACTCTTAAAATAAATTTCTGGCTTTTCCACCAAGGCTAAATCAATCACTTCTGCAAGTCGTTTGGGTATACTTGTATCGCGCTGACGAATGTGTACGGGGTCATTTTGCAAAACTGCTAAAAATGGGTCGCCATCAGTAAAGTTACGAGGGAAATTCCCAGTAAGCATAAAATACAGACATGCAGCAGCAGCCCATACATCAACCTCTGGTTGGACATACTTATAATTAAGTAGTTGCTGGCGACACATGAAAACGGGAGTTCCAGCTTGAGTACCAGTTAAAGTTTGACCGCTTAACCCTGCTAAATCAAACGCTTTTGCTAAGCCGTAATCTCCGATTTTAACTGTTAGTTTACTATTCACATTGCCCAAGAAAATATTACTTGGTTTTAAGTCACGGTGAACTAAACCCCTACCTTTACCAAATCCACCATTAGATACTTCTTGCTGTTCTAAAATTGTAAATAGAATGCGGTATGAGTTGCGTCCTCGACCGTAGATTAATTGTCGAATTTCTTGACTGAAATACTCATTTTCCCTTGCCAAAGGGCAACGCTTCGGCATTTGCGATACAGACTCAATTGCTTCTAACAATCCTGCGTACAACTTACTTGCTTTCATCGCAGATGTGACTTGTGACAACCGCAAAAAGTACTGTCTGCCTCAGCCTCCGCCACACTAGAAATCTCAATGCGATATTTCATGAATCTGCTGGTAGGTTATATTTGCGACGCTGTTCCTCAGCAAATTCATCAAAAGAACGAAATCGACCTGCCTCAAAATCATCTAACCCCTGCTGAATACCTTTTATCGCCTCTTGTGAGTCTTGTATTTCCCACTCCAAGGCATTGGCTAGCAATTGGGATGCAACAATATCAACGTTTTGACCAAGCCTTGCAGCTTTGTCGCGCAGTAGTGCTTCTAATTCTGGACTAAGCGTAACAAAAATAGCCATATAGCGACTTCATGAATGCATTCAGCTTTACGCGATATTTTAACATCCATTGCGCTGACGAATGGGTCCGGGGTCATTTTTTACTTAGGCTGTAAATATTAAATGTGTCTTCGCGCTTTGTGAAATATTTTTGAACCACGAAGACGCGAAGAACACGAAGAAGAAATTTAAGAGAAGATTAAGAAGAGAGGATGATGCGTTTGATACCTTCTTTAAGGATAGGGACGTTAAAGTTGATCAGAAGACCGAGGGGATGTTTGGTCGTTTTCAGGTAGGAGATGACTTGGGCTTCATTGATGGGAGAAAGTTTTTCGACAGCTTTTAATTCCACAACCAGAACATCACCAACAAGAAAATCTAATTCGCCCTCGCCGACTTGATGACCTTTGTAATTTATTGCTACTGGATGCTTAGACTTATGAGGTATTGCCCGCATCTGAAATTCCAGCTTTAAAGCCTGATGATAAACTGACTCCAAAAACCCAGGTCCCAACACCCTATGCACCTCAATAGCTGCCCCAATCACAGCATACGCCAACCGCTCCACCTCATCACTTAGCTGTCTCATCCTTCTTTCTTCTTCCTTCGTGTACTTCGCGTCTAGCCTTCGGCAACGACTTCGTCGAACGCGGTTCATACTCTTAAACCCTCTCCAACCGTGTGGCAAAATTTATTAAAGTCTTTCCAAACTTAGTTTTCCCAGAATGACCGAAACAATACCTAACCTCCCCAGTCTTTACGATCCCTTCTCAACTGAAGCCAAATGGCAAAAATTTTGGGAAGAGAACCAAATTTACAAAGCCGATCCCAACAGTGGCGGCGAACCCTACTGCATTGTCATACCGCCGCCCAATGTTACCGGTAGCTTGCACATGGGACACGCCTTTGAGAGTGCGTTGATCGATGTCCTTGTACGCTACCACCGGATGAATGGACGCAATACTCTGTGGCTACCCGGAACTGACCACGCCAGCATCGCTGTGCATACAATGCTGGAAAAGCAACTCAAGGGTGAGGGTAAAACTCGCTATGAATTAGGGCGTGAGAAGTTTTTAGAACGTGCTTGGCAGTGGAAAGCAGAATCTGGGGGGACGATTGTTAATCAGTTACGACGCTTGGGTGTGTCGGTGGACTGGTCGCGGGAACGGTTTACTCTAGACGAAGGTTTATCGAAAGCGGTTTTAGAAGCTTTTGTTCGTCTTTACGAAGAAGGGTTAATTTATCGTGGTGAGTACTTGGTGAACTGGTGTCCGGCTACCCAGTCTGCTGTGTCTGATGTGGAGGTGGAAAATCAGGGAGTTAATGGTCATCTTTGGCACTTCCGTTATCCTCTTACGGATAACTCTGGTTATGTAGAGGTGGCGACTACGCGCCCAGAAACTATGTTGGGTGATACTGGGGTGGCGGTGAATCCTAATGATGACCGTTACAAGCACTTGATTGGCAAGACTGTGACTTTGCCAATTATGAATCGGGAAATCCCTATTATTGGTGATGAGTTGGTTGACCCTGCTTTTGGAACGGGTTGCGTGAAGGTGACTCCCGCCCACGATCTTAATGATTTTGAAATGGGTAAGCGTCACAATTTGCCGTTTATTAACATTATGAATAAGAACGGCACTCTCAATGAAAATGCTGGTTCGTTCCAAGGACAAGACCGTTTTGTTGCCCGCAAGAATGTGGTTTCTCGCCTGGAGGCAGATGGTTTTCTGGTGAAGGTTGAGGATTATCAGCATACTGTGCCTTATAGCGATCGCGGTAAAGTCCCCATTGAACCTCTCCTTTCTACTCAGTGGTTTGTCAAAATTCGCCCTTTGGCAGAGCAGGCGTTAGAATTTCTGGATGAGAAAAATTCCCCAAATTTTGTCCCCCAACGCTGGACAAAGGTTTATCGTGATTGGTTGGTGAAAATCAAAGATTGGTGCATCTCCCGTCAATTGTGGTGGGGACACCAAATTCCGGCATGGTACGCTGTTAGTGAAACTGGCGGAAAAATTGCTGATAATACGCCCTTTGTGGTGGCGAAGTCGGAAGCAGAGGCACGCGAAAAAGCTAGATCGCAATTTGGAGAGGATGTCAAGCTAGAACGAGATCCAGATGTACTGGATACTTGGTTTTCTTCTGGACTTTGGCCCTTTTCTACTTTGGGATGGCCTGAACAAACTCAGGATTTAGCGACTTACTATCCAACTAGTACTTTGGTGACAGGGTTTGACATTATCTTTTTCTGGGTTGCCAGAATGACAATGATGGCTGGGCATTTTACGGAGAAAATGCCTTTTGAAACAGTTTACATCCACGGGTTGGTACTGGATGAAAATGGTAAGAAGCAGTCTAAGAGTGCTGGTAATGGCATTGACCCACTGATATTGATTGATAAATATGGCACAGATGCCCTGCGGTACACGTTGGTTAAGGAAGTGGCTGGGGCAGGTCAAGATATCCGCTTGGAGTACAATCGCAAGACGGATGAATCCTCATCGGTGGAGGCGTCTCGCAATTTTGCTAACAAGCTGTGGAATGCTACCCGATTTGTGATGATGAATCTAGATGGTCAAACTCCAGAACAACTCGGTAAACCATTCGCTACAGAATTAAGCGATCGCTGGATTCTCTCTCGTTACTATCAAGTTGTGAAACAAACTCATGACTATATAGACAATTACGGTTTAGGAGAAGCGGCGAAGGGAATATACGAATTTATCTGGGGTGATTTCTGCGACTGGTATATTGAACTGGTTAAATCTAGGCTGCAAAAGGATCAAGACGCTGCATCTCGGCGGGTAGCACAACAAACCCTTGCTTATGTACTAGAAGGGATTTTGAAACTACTTCATCCCTTTATGCCTCACATTACTGAGGAAATTTGGCATACCCTCACTCAGCAACCAGCAGATTCTAAACTGAGTTTATCATTACAAGGATATCCGGCAAGCGAAACTAACCTCATCGATCTGAACCTTGAAGAACAGTTTTCACTGCTAATAGAAACAATTCGCACAATTCGCAATCTCCGACAGGAAGCGGATGTTAAGCCTGGGGTGAAAGTGACAGTAACTCTTCAAAGCGAAAGTGAAAAAGAGCGGCAAATTCTCATCAGTGGACAGTCTTATATTCAAGATTTGGCAAAGGTTCTGAACCTAACCATTGCTGGTAAGCCTCAGCAACAGACAACGGAAACACAACAGCCGCAAGAACCGGAAGAAGCGATCGCAGGTGTTGTGGGTACTATACAAGTGCTACTTCCCCTTGCCGGAGTGGTGGATATCACAGCGTTCAGTGCCAAAATTCAGAAACGCCTCAGCAAAATAGAAGCGCAAATTAATTCTCTAACTGCTAGGTTAAGCAAACCTAATTTTGTGGAACAAGCACCTGCAGAGGTAGTAAAAGAAGCGCGGGATGACTTAGCAGAGGCTCTTAAACAAGCAGAAATTCTGCGCGATCGCCTGCGTAGTTTGACATAATGGGAAATTAAAAATTAAAAATTAAAAAGTAAAAATTTTTAATTTTTAATTCTTAATTTTTAATTGGAGCGAAGCGACAGTCATGCTATATCTAGCCCAAGTACATCAAAATGAATTTTTAGACCAGCTCCAGTTGCGGTTGTTGGCGCGTCAGGAAGCTGAAGATATGTGGGCAATGATTCCAGAAGAAGCTTTCATTCTGCTGGGAAAAGGCAACTCTCTGACTGAGAATTTGCTGGTTTTAGTGGAGCTTTCCGCTACTGGGGACATCGAAAAACTAGAAGATGCCACGAACTGGGTGCTGGATCTGGTGCAAAAATACCTGACTACTGGTATTACTCCGGAATTTTTACGACTTGAAGCGGAGCGTGCAGAACAGTGGCGACAAAACCTGACGTTGCAAAATCAAGATTTAGCGCGTCGTTCGTTGGAATTAGAAGCGCGTCGGGAACAAATTCAAGCCCTAGAAGAAAGTCTTAAACGTGAGAAAAACGGCATTCACAATGATGAAGGTGCTGAATCTGGGATTGTTTGACCGCCCGTTAGGGGAGGGAGTGGGGAGTGGGGAGGTAAAGAATTAAAAATTAAAAATTAAAAATTAAAAA
>CAXTSI010000261.1:0-12625 GCA_964246695.1 uncultured bacterium | reverse complement strand
AACTGGCACTTAGTCAAGAAATTAACATTCAAATTTCCAGGTGCAAGATATGAGATAAGCCAAGATTCAATTGCTAATCGGCAGCAAAGATACTTTGATGTTAAAGTTCCTTACGTAGGAGTACTACGTACTCCAGCAAATGATTGTGTTGGTCAATTCTTGGCGCAAGGTATTTTTGAGGGACCTGAACAAGCATTTTTATGGCTCTACTTGCGACCTGGCGATACTTTTTTTGATTGCGGCTCTCACACTGGTCTTTTCTCATGTATTGCCGCAAAGCGATTGTGCAACAATGGTAGAATAGTTGGATTTGACCCAAATCCAATATGTTTTAAGCTATACGAACACAATCTTAAAAATATAGGTTGTGATTGTTTTACCGCATTAAATTTAGGTTTGTCTGAGACGAAAGGTTGTGGAGAACTTTTGTTAGGCAAACCGGGAATGTCTGCTTTTAGTACTTTTGCAAAAGGGACAAGAACAGATATTGACATAGGTAGTGAAAAACTGTTAGTAGAACAGTTACCATTAGATGATGTAGTACTAGATTTAGGTATTAATAGAGTCTCTTTGGCTAAGATAGACGTTGAAGGATGGGAAACATTGGTTTTGAGAGGAGCCAAGAAATCAATTCGTGCCGGAAAATTTCCGCTTTTGATGATAGAATTTACTGAAGCAAATGCTGTAGCCGCAGGCAGCAGTACTAAAGAATTACGAACTATTATAGAAAGTTTTGGTTACACTCTTTGTTGCTTCGATACCACTAATCTTTACCTTATACCTGAGCCAATTAAGTGCCAATATGATTATGCAAATTTATTTGCAGTAATGGATGTTGACGAAGTAAATGAACGTCTAGCTAATGCTGATTCTGAAACTGTGGAAGTCTCTAAGGATATCATTACTAGATGGGATGTTGCAAATAGGGACTTCCAAAAAATAAAATATCCTTGAATCCGCTGGTTTTCATGACAATTATTCGTTTAATAAGTGGTTAGCTGGGCTGGGACAGTTAGATGGGGCTTCTAAGAGTTCTGCTTGCATTGGCAGTGATAATTGCACATTCAAATCCGATACTTTCGTTTAAACTCATCGGCGGTGAGATAGCTGTACAAACTTTCTTCATTATTTCTGGTTTCTACATGTCTCTCATTCTGGATGAGAAATATGTTGCTGAAGGAAGTTATGTGCTGTTTTTGTCGAACAGGTTGCTTCGGCTATATCCAATGTACTGGGTTGTACTCTTGTCTACAATCTTTATATCCACAGTGACAGGGTTAATCTTTGGTGATTGGTTATGCCTCTCAGCTTACATTCAGTGGTTTGGGGAAATGTCCTGGAAAGCACTTTTACTCCAAATTGGCACGAATCTCTTTCTATTTGGTCAAGATTTTGTCATGTTCCTTGGGATGGACCCCAGTAATGGCGAAATATTCTTTACGTCAAATTTTCGTAATACTAATCCACAATTCTGGCACTTCCTCCTAGTACCTCAAGCTTGGTCATTAGCTGTTGAGCTACTGTTCTATATAATTGCACCAGTAGTCGTGCGAAGAAGTACACTTTTTATTGTTCTATCTTTAGTTGTTAGTTTACTTCTAAGAGGGTATCTATATTTTTATCTTAGTTTAAATTATGATCCTTGGATAAGCCGTTTTTTTCCAATTCAACTAGCACTGTTTTTGGCTGGCGTATTATCCTATAGAATCTATAAAATAATAAATTCATTTACTGATTGGCAACCTAAAGCAATAGTAGCATCTATATTCGTTTTAGTAACGTTTTTTTATGACTTCATTCCCGGCTATTCTTACAAAATGTGGTTATATTACAGTTTGGCTTGCTTGAGCTTACCTTTTATTTTCAGTTTAACAAGAAACTCAAAACTTGATAGACGCTTAGGGGAACTATCATATCCAATGTATATTATTCACTACTTGGTGATTGCTCTTATCAGCCCTCAGTTATACATGCTTGGTATGGGAGAATTTCTAGGGCTTTTTTCGGGGGGATTGTCGATTTCTGTTGCAGCTTTTCTAGTCAAATTCATATCCGACCCAGTTGAGAGGTTTCGGCAGGCTAGGGTTATTTCATTTTAGGGAAGCTTGCTATCAGAAACCCGGTTTCGAGACAGTTACCGGGTTTCTCTACTCACGAGTCGGTTAGAATTGCTCTACGCTCGACGATGTTCGCGCCTATATGCTGTTGACAAAGCTTAGAGGCAATTATTTTTCCAGCCTGCTGATGTCCCAAAGCATTCCAATGCCCTTGACAGGGAAAAGCATTGTCAAACCCATGTAGGCAAACGTTGTTCTGCTCGGCATAAGTCTGAAAATTCGGTCCCAAATTGATCACATTGAAGCTTTCACGCTTACCCAAAGCTTTAATCCGCCTCTCTGGATAAAACCAATCAGTCACACCTGATGTTTGCATATATTTTTTGCGCACTGAAGGATCCGGATGAACTGGAAGCGGAGCACTCAAAGTAACAACTACAAAATCCGCTTTCTTGGCAACCACTTCATCGTGCATTAAGCTAATCATTCCCTCTGTGACTTGCCATGCCTGTTGCCATTCAGGGGCAGTAGGTGGAAAGTAGATATTATTAACCCAGAATATCACTTGATGCGGTTCTGCAATGGACTGGTTTGCTGCTTGTCTAAAGTCGTTCGCATAAGGGTTTTTAAGAGTATTTTGTACTTCTTTCAAAACCTGTAGAATCCGCAAGTGGTCTTCGATTTTAATATAAGCTTGGCTCCACCATGACAGCTTTGAGCGATAGGTATCTGTATTGACATACGATGCATCTACAACCAGTTGACCGTCCTTAAAGATAAAATAAGGTCTTGGTAAAGGAACCGCACTAAATTTCTCGCTAATAGTACGGGAGTTGTCAAAAATATCATTGCCAGTAAAAAAAGCCAGCAGTACGATATCAGGTGAATAGTCCCAAACTTTCTCCTGTAGGGTAATCAGTTCTTGGGCTGTTCCGTAACCACTAACCCCGAAGTTAATCACTTCCACTTTCCCTCCAGCCAAAGCTTTACAATCACTGAGTTCACGTTCTATGACTGCCGCAAAACGTTGTTCCATTGGCAGTTGCAAAGCCTCTGCAAAGGAATCTCCCAGCACCGCTATCCTGAGGGTATTTTCTGGTTTGACCTTGGTGTGTTCTCGATCTCGAAAGCCATCACTGTTGATCTGGATATAAGATTCACCTTCGTTGCGAAACCAGCCGGAAACTAATGGTCGCTGTACCCAACCTGTATGTTCATCAACGGTATAAAATGTCTTATACTCGATGTTGGCAATGCGTAAGCCAATTTCAACAAGTCCCAATCCAAAGATCAGCCCGCAGAAAATCAATGCTCCTGTCAACGTTACCTTTGCCCAGCGCTTCAATTGAGTCATTTGGAATTCTTTAAAATAGGGTGTAAAGAAACGGCGCAAACACCGATGTCTGAACGAAGACAATCAGAGTTCCCACAAGTAAGAGAGTGACGATGAGTGGAATTAGCAAGTATTTTTGGCGCTCTTTGATGAAGCCCCATAAATCTTTAATCAAGTCTCTTGTTGTTTCAAACATCAGAATGGCTTCTCCATACTTTCTCTAGATTTTCTCTGACTGGTGATGCGATAAGTCTTCAGGTCAGCATCCAGCTTTCTTGCCATAGGGTCTTGATGGAAAACTCCACGCATCAAAAGACCTATCGGCATAATTAAAAAATAGAAAACAATTCCCAGGATCAAGCGTATATTTATCCAGCTAAGGACTGAGCCAATCCTCATCCAGACTTCATAGACAGGATTCAATATACCTGGTACAAGAAATGCTAAAAACCAGAGTATTGCCGATACTATCCAGGGCCAAAGTGGCAGAGAATAGCTACGCTGCCAAGGCAATAACAGACCAAACAGAACCGCTAGTATTATACCAGTAAGCAGTCCGAATTCTCGCAGCCCTTTTTCATCAAGTTTTTGGCTCTCATCCATACTATTTATTTAATCCAACTCAAATTCTTTTTTCCAAGAATCATCCTGCTTAAAAGCTGGCTGTTGAGTTTTACTCAATAAAAAATTCTCTAGCACTAGATAGTCCATCTCAGTTCTCATAAAACATTGATAGGCATCTTCAGGAGTACAAACAATCGGTTCGCCGCGCACATTAAATGAAGTGTTTACCAGAACCGCACAGCCAGTTCGTGCTTCAAAATGACGAATCAACTCGTAGTAACGAGGATTAGTTTCCTTGTGAACGGTCTGGATGCGAGCGGAGTAATCGACGTGAGTGACAGCAGGAATCTGGGAACGCTTAACGTTCAGCTTGTCGATGCCAAACAGTTGCTCCTGTTGTTGAGTTATGGGAATGCGTAAACTCTCTTTGACTGCTGCTACCAGCAGCATATATGGACTGGGGTGGTCGAGGTCAAAGTAGTCCGAGACTCGTTCAGCTAGAACTGAAGGGGCAAACGGACGGAAGGACTCGCGGTATTTAATTTTGAGGTTCATGACCGACTGCATCTTGGGACTGCGGGGATCGCCTATAATGGAACGACTCCCCAAAGCACGCGGTCCAAACTCCATCCGTCCAGAAAACCAGCCGACAACATTTCCCTGTTCTATGATTTCTGCTAAGCGGGGCATGAGTTCGCGATCGTCGAGTCGCTGGTAATAGGCATTAACAGAATTCAAAGACTTGTAAATTTCTGCTTCGGTAAAGCGTGGTCCGAGGTAAGTCCCCCGCATGCGATCGCCCCTGTAAGGTGGGTGCTCTGCGCCATCGCCGCCACTAGGAGTGCGTGGTTTTTCATGGTACTGATGCCAAATGGCTAAAGCTGCTCCAACTGCACCACCAGCATCTCCAGCTGCGGGTTGAATCCAAATATCTTTGAAACCACTTTCAAAGAGAATTCGTCCGTTGGCTACACAGTTAAGGGCAACGCCACCAGCTAAACACAGATAGTCTGCATTCAGTTCTTTTTTAAGAGTTTTAGCTAGACGCAGCACCACTTCTTCGGTGACTTTCTGGATGGAACAAGACATATCCATTTCTCTTTGAGTGAGTTTTCCTTCGCTTTGGCGTGGTGGTCCCCCAAATAGAGTATGAAATTTATCGTTAGTCATGGTCAACCCGACTGTGTAGTTGAAGTAGTCCATGTTCAACCGAAAGGTACCATCTTCTTTAAGATCCAACAAATGGTTGAGGATTTGGTCTACATATTTGGGTTCACCGTAGGGAGCTAAACCCATGAGCTTGTACTCGCCTGAGTTAACTTTGAAACCCGTGTAGTATGTGAAAGCTGAATAGAGTAAACCTAGGGAGTGAGGAAAATTAATTTCCCATTGGGGTATGAGTTGATGACCTTGTCCCAACCACACAGAAGTGGTTGCCCACTCTCCTACACCATCTAAGCACAAAACGGCGGACTGCTCGAAAGGGCTAGGAAAAAAGGCAGAAGCAGCATGGGCTTGGTGATGTTCAGTAAACAATAGAAGAGGCAATTGGTTCGTTTTGCACCTCGCGAGTTTTGCCAGTTCTTTTCTTAAAACTGTCTTGAGGTAAAGCTTTTCTTTTAGCCAGATAGGCATGGAGGTGACAAACGAACCCAGTCCCTTTGGCGCATAGGCTAAATATGTTTCCAGCAGACGCTCAAATTTGACTAATGGCTTGTCGTAAAAAACAATTTGATCGACATCTTGCAACTCAATACCTGCCTGTTTTATACAGTAGGCGATCGCACATCCGGGAAATCTGGCATCATGCTTTTTACGAGAAAAACGTTCTTCCTGAGCTGCTGCAACAATTTCACCATCCACAACTAAAGCGGCAGCGCTATCGTGATAGTAGGCTGAAATTCCTAGAATCCGCATTTCGCTATTTGATGTTTTTACATGCATTGATGGGCATCTTTTATATTAGCGATTACCAGCCAAGGGCGCTCTTATAAGTATTCAATATTTGTATCCGTACATTCGGGTAAGTGACGCCACTGGGGAACGCTACGCGCTTATTGGGCGGTGCCTGGTACGGGCTATAAATACCTAGTATTAGCAACCCTTGATTGTAGCAGCCCGCACGCCTGCACTCCGCTTCGCCGCCCAATCTTCCCCTTTTGCTGAATCACTAGTTGGGGTTGGGAGACATCGCCAAAATACGCGCCCGACCACGGGGGCGATCGTGCAATAGTGCTTTTTTACTTCTCTCTCATGCGCCGCAGGCACACCCCCCTGAACGGTTACCAATATTTTATGATATCACTACTTGTCGATCGCTACCAAGCTACCCAGCAATAACTTCAGAGACTTGACGATTTTGGCGGTTATCAAGCTGATCGACAAAGTCTTGGACTGGTATCAGCCGCCAGCTAGAATCACTCAAGATTTCTAGAATTTGCTGGTGATAGTTCAGTAAACTCTCTCGATGACCAACACTGATAAAGGTGGTTTCGCTTTGCTGTAGCTGTTGGTAGAGATGCTTCTCGTTTTGCAGATCCAAGGCACTGGTCGCTTCATCCAAAAAAGCATAACGGGGGCGATTGAGTAGCAGTCTTGCGAAGGCAAGACGCTGTTGTTCTCCTATGGACAAAACGCTACTCCAGTCTAGTTCTGCATCAAAGCCGCCTACTTTAGAGAGCAACTCGGGAAGGTTAACTTGGTGCAGCAATGACTCCAGTTCTTTATCTGGAATTTCACGATCAGCGTTGGGGTAGAGCAACTGTTCCCGTAGAGATCCCAGAATCATGTAAGGACGCTGGGGCAAAAACATGATTTCTTCTAAGCTGGGTCGCACGATGCGACCACACCCTGTGTTCCATAACCCAGCGATCGCCCTTACCAAGGAACTCTTGCCAAGACCGCTTGCCCCCATAATCAGTATACCCTCACCCGGTTCTACTGAAAACGACAGATCTTTAACTAATGTCAGTTCAGCGTTAGGAGTTTGCAAAGTCATTGCTTCGAGGGCAAAGCGGTTGTCCTCCACTAGTTCAATAGTGCCGACATTCCCTTGTGCCTTCGGCGCTGACAAAACCTCCGCAAGGGTAGCTAAGCGATTAACCACAGCAGCAAGAGCACTGAGGGATTCAAGTCTACGTATAATTACTGAAAGCGCACCTGAAAGCTGAGCGCACACTATACTCGCTTGAGTAATCGTCCCAAACTCGACTTGACCACTAAAATACGATGGACCTATGATCAAGAACGGTATAATAAAGAGCGAATTTTGATACGCTAAGCTCAGGAATTCTATATTCCGCTCCCAGCTGATGAGAAGATTTAAGTTCTGCATGAGTTGAGTGAGTCGCCGCTTCACTAAACTCAATTCTTGATTTTCTCCACGAGAGAAGGCGATAGATTCAGCATTGTCGCGGATACGAACTAAACCATACCGGAAGTTTGCTTCGTATTGGAGTTTTTCACCGTTAAGATTAACTAACTGTTTACTAAAAAAAATCACGCTCAGGTTGGCCAACAAAGAATAGACCACTAGAGTAGTAACCAGTAGTTTAGAAATCGACCAGAGAACGATTCCGAAAGCGATTAGATTAACAACTTGATTAAGAAGACCGACCCAAAAATCCAAGATGGTTTGAGTAAAAGACTCAACTTCCTTGGAGATACGCTGGTCTGGGTTATCGACATCAACATTGGTCTTGAGTTCGTAATAGGCTTTATTGTAGAGATACTTATCGAGGAAATAGTTGGTTAACCATTGTTGCCAGTCGAGAAAGAGTTTCTTTTTGATGTAGTTGGAAAAAACCATTAAGGGGACGATTGCCATTAGCGAACTGCTGTAGAGTAAGAGCAGGGGTAAGTAGTTTGACAGCTGCCGTTGAGCCATCACGGTTATCAAGTCCCGACTCAAATAGCTGTTCAGAACATTCACGGCCGTACTTGATAGCAGCAACAACAAAATAATCGTTGATATCAACCACGGTCGCCAATGATCTTGTAACTGTTGCCTGTAGTAGGCAAAACCAGCGATCGTAGCGAGCAAAAGTAAACCAATGAAATAGATAGCTGGCGACTGGATGATCTGGGCAACAGAGTCCGCTAAACCTGGAGCAATACTGTTGAGGATTTCTGGAAAGTAGTGCTGTCCTCCTAAGCTGATGGCGCTGACAGTAGTAAAAGAAGTTATAAAGAGGAATGCCATTAGCAACAGCAACAGCCCCACAAAAGTTCCTCTTCTATCGGATAGTGGATACCAGTAAGGCTGGATAAGTGCTAAAAATCTCTGCCAAAACTGACGGTCAAATCTGTGATTTTCACTCATATTCTCAAATATTTTTGCTCTAAAAATTATAAAACCTTGAAACTATACTTGGTAAGTCTGTACAACGTCAATTGCACCACCGTCAAATAAAGTGTAAGGGAGGATGTTTATTAATTGCTCCTGATCCGCATCAGAAGTTTGATGGCGTTAACATTGCCGGACATGCGAGAGTCACTGAAAATCTGATTGAGATAATCTTTGGTAGCATCAACCGCTAAAGCTCGTGCGGTATAAAATCCAGGGCGACTGTCATCGTCTTTGTTAAGTCCATTAGGGCAAAAGATCGGCAAACCATGACGGCACTTTTGTGAAGTAACGCCACAGATCCTGTGTTCCAAATCGATGAGAGAATATCCTGAAGTCAATTGACTTAAGCCAGCACCGCCTAGAGTTCCTGGATCTTCGGGACAAGTTGGCGTGTCTTTGTCCGCTCCAGAGAATACGAACCGCCCGATCATAGTGTTAATGTTAGGGCTGCTATGACCAAGTTCTACCCAATTGCTGTGAGCGTAGAAATCCTGGACAGTATGTAAGGCAGTCCCTAAATCGTTACGAGCTAAGGTGGGTAGGGGAAGGTTGGCTTTGGTCACTTTGCTAATGATCCTTTCTTTGAGGAGCATTACCCGTTCACTGCCACCAGGAAAGTCCTCGGCGTCGAAATGATTCTCAGTATTAAACTGATTGATGATATCATCAGTATGCTGATTGGCTTTCACAATTAAGTTGATTGCTTCATCAGTGAATTTGAGAGTCTCACCGCTTGCCACTACTAGGAAATTAGTTAACACTTCTGTTGTGATTTCTCTATGTACCGGAACCATGAAAGCCAAGGCTGGATACTGCATTCCTAACAGGAGTGCTAGGTGCAACAAGCAGACCAAAAGAATTCCATTTTTAATTTTATCTTTTTTCATTAGCAAAATTCTGCTGGTTTGGGTCGTCTGCTGTTATCACGTATTGTCGCAAAGAAAGGCTCGCAAACTTTAGCAAATTTTTTATGAATTCTCAACCTAGATTTACTAGCTCAAGGCAGCGATCGCCCAACATTTGACCAATCATAATTTCAATCTCGCGTAATCGGCAAACTTAACCAATAGCTCAATTCATTAGCTAGCCATTCAAGTTCTGGTTCAGTGTATTTAACACTATCACCAGCGACAAGCTCATACTTGTGTACTCCTGCCCAGATTATCAGCTGGGGTGGAACTTTAACTCTGTTACCATGAGAGTCTGTCGTAAACGTTTTGGGTTCGTAGACCAACTTAGTAATATTTTTTGTTGGTACTGGACCAACACGATGAAATTTCAATCCCAGCAACTCCCAAGTCAAGGCAATTTGCTTTTGGTCGAGGTGTAATCGGACACTTTTAAGTAAAGGAGATAAAATCTGATACAGCATTTGAAAGCCCGCACCCCAAAAAGGAAGTGAGAATAAGGCAAAAGGGACGTTTGCGGGACTCGGTGCAGCGATCGCACTGATAGTCCAGAAAAAGATAAATGAATTCCAGGCGATCGCAAACAAAATTAAGAATGTCATTGATGGCTGAAAGCCAGTTGGCGGGATCAGAATTTCCAGAGTTTGCTCATCTTTAGTAAGTTTGATTTTGCTACCAAATGGTTGAGCAAGGTTCGCATGAGCAATGTTTCTTTGTTTTGGACGTTTCAAAGCTTTCCGTGCAACAGCCGCAGAAACAAAACGCCGTTCTAAATTAGGTGCTGTCAGCAGCTTCAACCACTCACTAAAGCCTTGACTAAGATTTACCGCCGGCTCAAATTGAATCCGAAAGTCCTTTTGTGGTAAATCAGCTGGATGAGTACCTGTGAGCAAGTAAATTAATGTTGCGCCTAGACTATAGAGATCGGAAGCGCAAACCGTGCGTCCGCCAAATTGCTCTGGTGGCATGTAGCCATAAGTTCCCACTACAGTCATTGTTCCGCCTTCAGAAGCGGCGACAGTCTGTACTGAGCCAAAATCTATCAGGTAAAGCTGACCGATACTATTGCCACGATTTGTCAACAAAATATTGCTAGGCTTGAGATCGCGGTGGATAACGGGAGGTTGTCGCTCATGTAAATAGATGAGAATTTCTAAAAGTGCGAGAGCTATGTGTTTTACTTCTGCTTCAGTAAAAGTACGCCCAGATTTTAAGTGTTGCTCTAGAGTTTGTGCGGCAATATAGGTTTGTACCAGAGCAAATCCTTTTAATGCCGATAAATTTACCTCAAAATAGTCTAAGTAACCTGGGATAGAGGGATGTGATAAGGATTTTAAAGTTTCGGCTTCCCGCTCGAACAGCTTGAGATCATCCCATTCAAAGTCACTGCTAAAAGACAGTAACTTAATAACTACCAATTCACCAGTCAATAGATCGCGAGCTAACAGCGTCCGCCGCCCAGCTTTTTTACCCAACTGTTGTTTTACTTGGTAGCGATCGCCTAATACTTGACTATTCATCAGGAATTGTTTATGACTGTAACTTTAAAAGTTTGTGATTAATTTAATTTAATTTACCAAGAAGTCGTCAGGAGTAAGCAGCCAGAACGTTTCTTATCTTACTGCTTGAGTCAGGAGTTGGTCAGACAAGAGTGGTGTTTATGGGTAAAAATCAGAAAAATAAATCATGTTCAGCAATTCCAACTCTATACCCTAATAAGTAGAGTTCTCCTGAATCCTTCCATCCGACTTGGGGACGTTAATATCTTTACTATAGTTGTTTAATGACATGCCCTCTCAACTTTGGCCTTACATTACTCCTGGTATTCCAGATGAATTGTTTGATCGCTTACCAGGAATTCCCCTCAGCAAGCGCGAAATTCGACTGCTGTTGATTGCCCAACTGCGTCTTTTACCCGATTCAGTGTTGTGGGATATTGGTGCAGGGACGGGAACGATTCCGGTAGAAGCGGGGTTGTTGTGTCCAGGTGGGCGGATTATTGCTGTTGAACGGGATGAAGAAGTAGCTAACCTCATTCGGCGCAACTGCGATCGCTTTGAGGTCAAGAATGTGGAAGTCATTGAAGGTAGCGCACCAGAGTGTTTGCATGACCTCCTCGATGCCCCCCACCGCGTCTGCATAGAGGGAGGACGCCCTATTCCAGAAATTTTGCAAGCAGTCTGGCGTTATTTACTACCATCAGGGCGAGTTATTGCCACAGCTGCTAATCTAGAAGGTCTGTATGCTATTTCCCAAAGCTTTGCTTCTTTGCAAGCTAGAAATATCGAAGTCGTACAATCGGCAGTAAACCGCTTGGAAACGCGCGGTTCTTCTCAAACCTTCACTGCCGTTAATCCCATTTTTATCCTCAGTGGTGAGAAACTAGACTAAGTAATGAAAAATTAAAAATTAAAAATCAAAAAATTTTTAATTTTTAATTTTTAATTTTTAATTGAAAATTGTATGCCTTGGTCTCGAATTGTTAGTGGAATTATTGCGATCGTCCTTGCTTTGTTTTCAACTGTATTAGGGGGTTGGTATTTTACCCTCTTGTTTGCAGTTATTATCTTTTTGGGGCAGAACGAGTATTTTAATCTGGTTAGAGCTAAAGGTATGGCTCCTGCTGCCAAAACTACCATGTTTGTTAGCCAAGTCCTACTGGTGATTTGTACTGAGTATAGTAATTTAGCTGATGCCGTCATGCCAGTAGCAGGCACTTTTATTTGTTTCTATCTGCTGTTTCAGCCGAAGATGGCGACAATTGCGGATATTTCCGCTTCTATCCTAGGTTTATTTTATACTGGTTATCTACCAAGTTACTGGGTGAGATTGCGAGCGATCGATAGTATGGGAATCAACCATCTACCTCTTGGTGGTTACTGGCCTAAAGACTGGTCAGATATAATACAAAAGCCAGATTTTAATTCTATACCTCAAGGTCTAACAGCGACCCTCATCGCTTTCCTATGCATTTGGGCAGCTGATATTGGTGCTTACATTATTGGCAAATTCTTCGGCAAAACTCCTCTGTCTGAAATTAGCCCTAAAAAAACTGTAGAGGGCGCAGTATTTGGTGTTGCTGCTAGCGTGATTGTAGCTGTGGCAGCAGCTTACTACCTCGACTGGCCCAGAACTCCCTTTACTGGTATGGCATTGGGTTTGCTAATTGGTATTGCTAGTATTTTGGGCGATCTCACTGAGTCCATGCTTAAGCGTGATGCAGGTGTAAAAGATTCAGGACAGTTGATCCCCGGTCATGGAGGAATCTTAGACCGTACAGATAGTTATATTTTTACTGCTCCTTTGGTTTACTATTTCGTGACACTGTTGTTGCCACTGTTATGAGGTTGTTAGTTGTTAGTTGTTAGTTGTTGGTTGTTAGTTGTTAGTTGTTAGTTGTTGGTTGTTAGTTGTT
>CAXTSI010000260.1:0-12682 GCA_964246695.1 uncultured bacterium | reverse complement strand
CCCTTGTCATTGTCCGGAAAATTTTCGATTAACAAAACAATGCCATGAATGTGATTCGGCATCACAACAAATTCATCTAATTCAACATGGGGGAAATGTTCAGGAAGATGAAACCAAAATTCGCCTGCAATAATACCTCTAATGGTAAATTGCATTTCTCCATCTATTACTTCGCCCAAAAAACATTCCCGATGTTGGGTACAAATGGTGATGAAATATGCACCCGGTTGGGAATAATCGTATGTTTGTAAACGGATAGAACGACGATGATGAATATGGGGATTGTATTTCACAGTAAATAATTAAATTGATGATTGGACGCCGTAGGGGCGCGGTCTCCGCGCCCAGGGTCTCCGCGCCCCTACTGTGATTATTCCCAATCTGACGTTGATGATTAGGGTTTTTGTTGTTTTATTGTTGAAGTGACATGGTAAAAGGGCGCGTAAACCGCGCCCCAACAGGGGTGGCGGGTTTAACCGCAGAAAAAGAATACCAGGCTGAAAGCTTTGGGAACAGTAGAAGATGGTGAATGAGTTTGCGCGATCGCCATAGCCAACTAAGGAATAAAAGTCGCCGTTGCGCCTGTTCCCATCGATGCCATAATCCTCTGGATCAAGTTGAGTGTATTCTGCTTGGCAATTCCCAAGGGTGCAGGAAATACAGTCCCCATTGAAAGGGACTACATCATTAAGAATATAGATGGTCGGCAGTAGGATCAAGGTTTCAACGTCGTACCGATAGCACTTTTGCGCTGATTATCAGAAAGCGCCTTGTCAGGTTACGGGATGAAGTGGCACTATAAGTAGACGGATATGTATGAGAAGCAGCAGTTAAGCTTGTTGTTGGAGTTTGCCAATTGTGCGGCAAGGTTTCCGATGACGCCATTCTAAGTCTATGGATGTCAGCAGTGTTTTATAATCTTTACATATATGGCGAAGTATCAAAAATAGCTATATAAATATAAATACTCCGATCTCAATTCCTATAGACACAGCTTTTTTATCGTCTTGTCATAAAATCGAAAAATCATAATCGAAAGACTAGAAAAAATAAAAATATGAATTTTGTTATAATTACAATAAACGGATATTTTGCCTAAATTAGACACTAAAATGAATGAATTATTAAACATATCTAAGAAACTATATTTCGTCAAGGATGTCAGCATCAAACTCAGCAGTATACAGCACAAAAAGAAAATCCCCCACCGTACTTGATATATTTTGTGGTGCGGGTGGTATGAGTTTAGGTTTTAAAAATGCCGGATGTAAAATTTTAGGAGGAATAGATAATAATCCCCATGCGGTTAGGACTCATAATAGAAATTTTCCTAGCTGTAAACTTGTGCTTCCACCTCAGGATATTAGTAATATCAAGCTAGCTGATTTGAAGATAAAGCCAGGTGAAGTTGATATTTTGATCGGTGGACCACCCTGCCAGGTATACTCCAATGTTGGGATGGGTAAAATGCGGTCATTGGGCATCCAAATTGAAAATGATCCAAGAAATTTTCTCTATCAAAAATTTGTTTATTTTTTAGATTTTTATCAGCCATTATTTTTCGTATTGGAGAATGTAGATAGCTTGGTTGGCAAACCAATATTCTCGAATATTCTCCGAGAACTAGAGTTAGGTTCACCACGAAACCGAGAGAATTATCCTGGCTATCGAGTTCATCATAGAATACTAATAGCTTCTGATTATGGTGTGCCTCAAATTAGGAAACGTCTTTTTATTGTTGGTGTACGTCAAAACGTAGATTGTGAATTTGAATTTCCTAAGCCAATGAAGCAAAAACCAGTGTCAGTAGGAGAGGCTATTAGCGACCTGATACCACTTACCCCCCCATACCTGCCTTTTAATAGTAAAAGTAGTGGACTTCATCAGGTAGATACTAAAAAACATTATCTAGTTCCGCCTGAATCTAGGTATCAGAAAAAAATGAGAAGAGAAATAACTAAAATGCTAGAGCCAGATAGTGTTATGAATCATATATGTCGCTCTCATAACCCAATAGATATGATTTGTTTTGCCATGCTTGCCCAAGGTGGAAAATACACAAATTTACCGGAAAATATGAGACGTTATCGTTGGGATATTTTTGATGATAAGTATAAGCGGTTACCTTGGAATAAGCCTGCATGGACATTGACTGCTCACATGAGAAAAGATTGCTTGGCTTATATTCATCCAATACAAAATCGTAGTATTTCGGTGAGAGAAGCGGCTAGGCTGCAAAGTTTCCCAGATCACTTCGTATTTGATGCGCCAATGACCAGAATGTTTGAGTTGGTTGGAAATTCTGTGCCACCTCTTTTGGCAGAAGCGATCGCTAAGCCTATTGTGAAACAAGTACAAGCTTACTATGAGGCTCACTCAAAGGTGGTTCAACTCAGCTTATTTTAGTGTTATTGGCTCTGAAAATTTAGATGAAAGCAGTGTGAAGTGATGAATTTTGCAGAATATGTGGGAATTATGTAAATATAGCTACTAAGATTTTTTAATCAATTGGGAGTTACAACCTTTTATGACAATTAGGTAGATCGTGAGCATGTTTCGTAAGCAGACTAGCAACGAATACGATCTGGTGGAACCCCGTGCGCCTGCAATGCTGGAGTCATTGCGGGCGTTTGGATATAACATCCAGACTGCGATCGCCGATCTCATTGATAACAGTATTTCAGCAGGGGCAAAGAATGTCTGGCTGACATTCCAGTGGGATGGTTCTGAGTCTTACATTTTTATCCGAGATGACGGTAAAGGCATGACTGAAGCAGAACTCATTAATGCCATGCGACCAGGCAGTCGAAATCCTCTAGAAGAAAGGGAGCCAAATGATTTGGGAAGATTTGGTTTAGGACTCAAAACGGCTTCTTTCTCTCAATGTAGGCGGTTGACAGTTTGCACAAAGGCTGTTAATCAAAACCCTGTAACCCGCCGATGGGATTTAGATTATGTAAATCAAACAGGAGAGTGGCGGTTACTCCGGAGAGCCGCATCAGGTTCAGAAAAACGACTAGCCTCCATAGATGAAATGGAAAGTGGAACTGTGGTGCTGTGGGAGTGTATGGATCGTGTGGTAGACGAGACAAAAACTGACGATACAAAGGCACACAACCGCTTTCTAGAAATGATTGAAGATGTGAAAAAGCATCTGGCGATGGTATTTCATCGTTTTTTGGAGCGCAAGAATAAGTTACAAATCTGGATTAATGAGCGCCTGATTGATCCTTGGGACCCATTCCTGATCAACGAAAAAGCAACACAGTGGTTGCCAGAGGAAAATTTTTACTTACAAGGAGAGAGGGTGTTTGTTCAACCCTATGTTTTACCTCATCATTCAAAAGTAGATCCGCAAACCTATGAAAAAGCTGAGGGTCCAAATGGCTGGAATGCTCAACAGGGTTTTTACATTTACCGAAATCAGAGAATGCTGGTAGCAGGTGACTGGCTGGGTTTAGGTTTGCAGAGGGATGAGCATTGTAAACTGGCTCGTATCCAGGTAGACCTGCCAAATTCAATGGATAGCGACTGGAATATCGATGTTAAAAAGTCTAGGGCGCGTCCACCTTCATCTTTAAGGGAAGACTTCAAGCGCATCGCACGACTAACGCGCTCTAAAGCTACGGATATATACAGACACCGGGGAAAGGTCATTGCCAGAAAGTCCTCAGAAAATTATGTCTTTACCTGGCTGAAGAAGGTTAAACATGGCAAGGTTTTTTATTCCATTAATCCTGAACATCCATTAGTTAAAGAATCGCTTAATATTCCCAAAGAACATCGTCAGGCTATCAAGGCATTACTTCGACTCATTGAAGAGACTGTTCCTGTTCAGCAAATTTGGCTCGATAGTTCCGAAAACTTAGAGCAACATAGCCAACCTTTCGAGGGAGTGCCTTCTAAGGAAGTTAGAGAGGTAATGATGCAAGTTTATAACGCTCTGATTAAAAGTGGATTATCTGCGAAAGATGCTAAGAAACGTTTAATTACTATGGAGCCATTCCACCATTTTGAAGAACTGGTGGATAGATTAGGCGAATAAATATAGGAGGCTTGATATGAATGATTATGATAAGGCTCGTCAGTTAGTACAAATAATGTTGAAGGATGAACCGACACTCACAAGAGAAGTTATCCAGGAAAAAGTTAGACTTGTTACATCTATGCTTAGCAGTTCAGAGGGTCACGCTGTTGAAGTTGATGAAGAGAAACTGGTGCGGGAATTACAAGGTCTCTTTAACATCTGGATTGGTACTGCTACTATACTCGATAATCAAGAAGACCACATTCCTTGGTTGAGTGAGCGCCGGAGCAAAATCGATTGGGATTTCTGGAACCGCTACATCCGTTATTTAGAAGAGGAAAAGGGCTGGGCACCAGCTACTATTAATAGCATTGATCAGCAAACAGACGATATTCTTGAACGTATTGAAGATCCAAAGCGTGCAGGTGCTTGGGATCGACGGGGAATGGTTGTAGGACAAGTTCAGTCTGGGAAAACAGCCAATTATACTGCTCTGATTTGTAAGGCAGTTGATGCAGGATACAAACTGATTATTGTTCTTACTGGTTTGACTGATAGTTTGCGGAGTCAGACACAGATTCGTCTAGATCAAGGTTTTCTCGGATTTGATTCGTCGAGGGTATACAGAGCCTCTCAGGAAAACAAAAGTGCTTTGGTGGGTGTCGGTACAATACCTACTGGAAAATGGCTTGATGCCTTTTCTGCAACAACTAGTGATCAAAAGGGTGATTTTAACCGAAAGATAGTCAATCAATTTGGAGTTACACCCGGTAGCGTTCCCATCCTACTCGTTGTGAAGAAAAACAAATCTGTGCTGAATAATCTTTTTAATTGGGCATTAAGCGTTAGGGGGGTTATGGATGAAAAATCAGGAAGACGTATTGTCAGAGGAGTTCCTTTACTTGTTCTTGATGACGAAGCCGATAATGCATCAATAGATACTAATCCTCTAATATTAGATGAGAATGGCAATATCTTAGAAGATCATGATCCGACAAAAATCAATACACTTATTAGAAAATTACTTTACTGTTTTGAGCAAAGCGCTTATGTAGGTTATACTGCGACGCCATTTGCCAACATATTTATACACCCAAAGGCAAGAACTTCCAGCGACGGAGAGGATTTGTTCCCTCGCAGTTTCATTATTAATCTGCCTACGCCGTCACATTACGTGGGACCATCCAAAGTATTTGGACTAGATGCTGATCCAACTATAGGTTTAGATGAGGTAGAACGTCTGCCACTAATCAGGTCAGTAGATGATGAAAAAGAATGGATGCCAGATAAACACAAAAAAGACCACATTCCTGGAGAACTTCCGGGGACTCTCAGAAAGGCAATCAGGGCATTTATTCATTCCTGTGCTGTGAGGATGGCGCGAGGACAGGAGAAAGAACATAACTCCATGCTAGTGCATGTCACCCTTTTTACAGATGTGCAGGAAAAGGTAGCAGATCAAGTACAAGAAGAGCTAACTTACCTGCGAAGACGGCTAGAGTTTGGTGATGGAAATGCATCATCTCAAATATTAAGAGATTTTGAGCGTTTATGGAAAGAGGACTTCAAGCCAACTAGCGAATCTATAGCTCACTCCAAACCAGAACTTGTACCTTGGGATGAAATTGATAGTATATCTTGGGAACAGGTAAAGTCGTTACTTTACCATGCTGCATCCAAGATTCAAGTCAAGAAAATTAATGGTACTGCTACGGATGTATTAGACTACGAAGAATACAAAAAGAAGGGACTGAGCCTGAGCGTTATTGCCATAGGGGGGAACAAGCTTTCTCGTGGTTTAACCTTGGAAGGTCTGACCGTGAGTTATTATCTCCGAACCTCAAAGATGTATGACACGCTGATGCAGATGGGACGTTGGTTCGGGTACAGACCAGGGTATCTCGATCTATGCCGCCTGTATACAACAAATGATCTGATTGAACGTTATGAACACATCGCCGTTGCCAGTGAAGAACTACGGCAAGAGTTTGATCGCAATTGAGCTGCCTAGCAATACGCGCTTATTGATGTTAAGGGTTAAGCATTCATCAGTAGGAAAAGGCACGGTTTTCCCAAAATCTAGCAGTTTTGAGGTTAGGCGCGTTGCTCTACCCAATGATAGTGAAGCTTATGTCACCCTCCAACTGATACTAACGAATCCACGATACAGCGACATCTTCACCACACTGGTACAGGACATTGTAGATCATCTTGTCCCCCTTGCTGATGAAACAAACGCTGTTGCTGAATTCATTACCCGCCTGCGACGATGGCAAACATTCTTAGAAAAACATAACCCTGAAGGACTCAGCCAAACTGAACAGCAAGGACTATATGGCGAACTCTGGTTTCTGCGTCAGGTTGTGATTCCCCAACTGGGTTCCCGTAAAGGTGTTCAATGCTGGACTGGTCCCAGAGGAACTCAACAGGATTTCCAGTTTCAAAGCTGTGCAGTTGAGGTCAAGACTACTGTAGCAAAGCAGCATCAAAAACTGGCTATTGCTAGTGAACGGCAATTAGATGATACTGGCACGGGTACACTAATTCTTCTGCACTTATCCCTTGATGCAAGACTTGGACGTGGCGAGTCCTTACCCGATGTTGTTAACAGCATTAGAATCTTAGTCGAAAATGACCCCATAGCCAAAGATGAATTAGAAATACTCCTCTTTGAAATTGGCTATCTGGATATACATATTCCCCGCTATGAAGAAACTGGCTACACCCAACGAGAGGTCAACTATTTCAAAGTCGAGGGTGATTTTCCCAGAATTGTCGAAGCAGATTTGCGGAATGGGGTTGGGGATGTTCGTTACACCATCAGCGTTGCCGAATGTAAGCGCTTCTCCTTACCAGAATTAGATGTAATTTCTATAATCGGGGGCAACCATGAATGAACAAACCAAATTAATTCAGTTTGCCGCAAACCTTATACAAGAAGTCATTAATAATTCCGAAGCAGGAGAAGATGGTGAAGATGACGAAGGAGATTCCTTTCGAGAGGATGAATTTACCCGCTTGATGATTGACTACCTTACCGAAGCCGGAGAACTAGATGACGGAGATGTTTGCTACC
Organism: uncultured bacterium; assembly: GCA_964246695.1. GTDB lineage: Bacteria > Cyanobacteriota > Cyanobacteriia > Cyanobacteriales > Nostocaceae > Stigonema. Next base: position 5,579 of record CAXTSI010000260.1, on the reverse strand, counting down.
ATCGCACTCACGGTATTAAAGTTAATGGCTACAGCATTAATCAAGACCATGGCTGTCTCAATTTATTCATATCTATCCATAACCAAAGTGTTCCGCCTGTAACCGTCACGAAGCAAGAGGTTGAAACAGCATTTAGCAGGCTCAGAAATTTTTTAAAGAAAGCACTTAAAGGATACCACCAGTCGATTGAAGAAACATCCAGTGTCTTCGATCTGGCGCTTCACATTCACGAGTTGAGAACACAACTGAGCCAAGTTAGGCTGTACTTGTTTACAGATGGTCGTACAACCCTTGATGCCAAAAACAATGAAACGATTGAAAATATAACCTGTTCCTTCCATGTTTGGGATATTGAAAGAACTTACCGTTGTATGAGTTCAGGAAAACAACGGGAAACTATTGAAATTGACTTTGAATCTCAATATGGTGTAGCGATTCCCTGTTTGCCCATGCCATCATCTAATTCAGACTACAATGCTTACATGGCAATCATTCCCGGTGAGGTTCTTTACAAAATCTATGCTGAGTATGGTTCTCGTCTGCTAGAACGCAATGTTCGTTCTTTTCTGCAAGCTAGAGGCAAAGTTAACAAAGGAATTCGACAAACTATCCTTGAAGAACCCCATCGTTTTTTAGCCTATAACAATGGTATTTCTGCCACTGCTGAAGCCGTTAAGTTAGTTGATTTACCGGGAGGCGGTAAAGGCATCAAATTTGCCCGAGATTTACAAATAGTTAATGGTGGTCAAACGACTGCATCTATTTATCAAGCAGTTAAAAAAGATAAAGCAGATATATCTAATATTTATGTACAGGCAAAACTGTCAGTTGTAGTGCCTGAAAAAGTTAATGAAATTGTCCCTCTTATTTCCCGTTATGCTAACAATCAAAACAAAGTCAGTGAAGCCGATTTCTCAGCCAACGATTCGTTCCATATTAAAATCGAGGAGTTATCTCGCACCATTTGGGCACCAGCAGTAGATGGCACGCAGCGACAAACCCGTTGGTTTTATGAACGGGCGCGGGGACAGTATCTTGATGCTAAGGGACGTGAGAAAACTTTAGCAAAGAAGGCAGCCTTTACTAGCATGCACCCCACTTCACAAAAATTTACTAAAACAGATTTAGCTAAGTTTGAAAATACCTGGCAACAATTACCCCATCTGGTTAGTTTAGGCGCTGAGAAGAACTTTCGTGAGTTGACAATTCAATTGGCTAACCGGGGCAAATTTCAACCTGATGAAGACTATTTCAAGCGACTAGTTGCCAAAGCTATTCTCTTCAGAAAAACAGAAAAAATTGTGCAAGCACAGGAATTTGGGGGCTATCGTGCCAATATTGTTACTTATAGCCTCGCTTACTTGAGTTACAAAACAGCACAGCGCATTGACTTAGATCGGATTTGGAAAGAACAGCGACTTTCAGCCGCATTACAGGAAGCAATTAAAATCGTTTCCCAACAAGTTCATCAATTTATTATCAATCCTCCAGGCGGTCGGAATGTAACTGAATGGTGTAAAAAAGAAGAATGCTGGAAGCAGATGCAGGCTATTGAAATTGAGTTATCAACTGAATTTTTGAATGAGTTAATTTCAGTTGATAAGGCAAAGCGAAATCAAATTGATAAAGGCATTGAAAGCCCTGATGCTGAGGATTTAAAACTTATTTCACAAATAAGCGAAGTACCTGCTGATGGTTACAGCTTGCTCGTTGGGCAAAGGAAACCAGTAATTTGCAACCTTGGCAACGCAGTCTGGCGTTTAGTCTAGGACGACTTGCTACTAATAGTAAGAGTCCATCCTACAAACAAGCCAATCAGGGGATGAAGATTTTGCAAGAAGCAGAGCAACTTGGATTTAAATACACTAATGGACAGGTTCTTGGTTGAGCAAATGATTGAAGTCTTTTAGAATTCAATCATATTTGCTTCTTGTACACCTAACGCGAAGACTCAAAAATGATGGCGATCGCAAGCAGAAACAAGAGGAAAACTGCTATGCGGACAAACCATTCCCATAAACTTGGAAATAGCAGCATGTTGACAATAGGGACAGCACCAAAAACTGTAGATACAACATAGGCGATCGCTTTTCACCTTGCAGGGGCATATTAGTTGGGTAAGGTCAGTCGCTTTCAGTCCAGATGGTAACCTAGTGGCGAGTGGCAGTGACGACAAAAGTGTGAGGTTATGGGATGTCCACACTGGTGAATGCCTGAATGTTTTGCAAGGGCATACTAGTTGGGTATGGTCAGTCGTTTTCAGTCCGATCGCCCCGAATGAAGGGGGGCATGTTCAGATCTTGGCAAGTGGCAGCCAAGATGAGACGATTAAGCTTTGGGATGTTCAAACAGGTGAATGTTTGAAAACTTTAAGAGCTAATAGACCCTACGAAGGTATGAATATCACTGGGGTTACGGGTTTAAACGAAGCTCAGAAAACTAGGCTGAAAGCTTTGGGAGCAGTGGAAGATGGGGAATGAGATGGAGCGATCGCTTGCTGGGAAGAAAAGGCGATCGCCCGATCTATATTAATGAAGAAATTAAATGACCATAGATTACAAAGTGCTGGAATCTTGGAAATATCCACAATGTTTACAGTACGGTAAATCTTTGTAAGTAAGATTGTGGCAGTTTTGGCTAAAAGCGTGGAGTCATATTGAGTGTGAATACTGGTATTAGCTTGTTGAAGCGTACTTATTTTTGCTTGTTTCTGCTCAATAACTTTTAGTGTTTGCTGATTTTCGGAATTATTAATCTTATCTTTATACTCTGCATATTTTAAACAAGTTGCAGAACCTTTTCCTAGATGTCCTTTTTCAGCTTGTTGATAGATTTGCTCTTGACTAAGTTGATTGTTTCTGTCATATGATAATGAGAGCTTGATAAATTCATAGTCTTTATCTTTAGTGGTTTGTGTCCGGTAATTTTGCCACTCAGAATAACATGGATAAGCCTGGGTCGGGCTGATATGCCATCTACTAATATCATCCAGTCCCGTAAAAACATTGATTAAGATAAAAATATCAATCAAAATAATGACAATCAAACTCACTTTATTCAGAGGTTCGTTGTTGATTGTCCTTGACTTACTAAAAAATTGACTTAAAAGACGGCGTATTTTGGCAAGCATATTCTCTTTTTAACTGCATCCGTACCACTCCTGTTGTTTAACCTTGTAGTTTGTAGCGTTCGCCGGACGAATCACCACTCAGGTTTTCAACACAAAGTCTTACTTTAAGTGTTCCCATAGCTTAAGCTTTTCTAACAATTTTAGCTTTAGGGTTACTTATAACACGGCTGAACTCACGGGTATTGTGAGTGACTAGAATTAAATTGTTGGTGAGCGCGATCGCTGCAATTCTGTTGGTCATTAGGACCAATCGGAGTCCCCCAAACCTCTAATTGCGCCCGAAGTCCGTAAACTTCTGCTGCAATGCCATCAAATGGCAAACTGACAAACTCCCTTCAAATAGGATTGTTATAGTTTCTCAATGCAGCTGCTGGTGTAACTCGTCCCAGAGGAGTGCTATCAAAATCAGCATCAAAGCTAACCAAACGCAACCCTCGACGTTCAGCTAAAACATACTGATAAGCATCATCAAAGTCTAATTTCAAATTCTGAGCAACTTCCGGTAGAACATCCAATTCGTCTAAATTTAGCCTCACTAAGCGCAAACCAGCTTGTACATCTTGCAGAAACAAACGAAATGTTTCAGACAGATGGCGGCGAACTAGAATGATGCCAATTGAATAAAGGCTAAAATCACTAATATAAAGACTACCAGCAGGTGCATTTAAGAGAAATTCCCTCGATTCTTCAGCCCGTTGTTGCTCCAAAAATACCTCTAAGAACACATTAGTATCTACGAGAAACACCTAATCTCCCCAAGACTCTAAAACTTCACGTTGTAAATCTTGAGCAGAAAGGTTTTTATAGTCCCGCAATGCTCCCGCCCATTTTAACTGTAAGGGTTTAGTTGAGGCGCGGTGTTTATTAAGCAAAACGAGCGCGAAGTCTCTGACTTGCTCTTGTAAATCTGGTGGCAAATCGTTCCAAACTTCTTGTATAGGTTTAATGCTATTCATATACTGCACATATAACAATTTCTTTGATCGTAGCATCTACAGGTTATATAGCAATCCTAAATCATTCATGAACAATAGACATCTCCAAAATAGAATGTAGAGACGCGAAATTTCGCGTCTCTACAATGTGAACTGGTACTGCTTATCCCCAATTAACATCCTAATCTCTAGCGAGTCCGCATTTGGTAAGGGCTGAATCTTCGAGGCTTGGGTTTTCATAATTTTCTGATGTCACCGATCGCTATCTGCGCTAACCTCTATACTGGCAATTCCCAATCCTCAAAGCGTAAGTCTCCAACACGGCTGAACTCACGGGTATTGTGAGTGACCAGAATTAAATTGTTCGCAATTGCGATCGCTGCAATCTGCATGTCATAAGCACCAATCGGAGTTCCCAAAGCTTCTAGTTGAGCGCGAATGCGACTATAAATGATGGCAGCCTGGTCATCAAACGGTAGGGAGACAAACTGGTTGAGAAATTCTTGCTGTTTGGCAAGCGATCGCTCTGGATTATTGCTTTTCATTGCACCATAGAATAATTCAGCCTTGACAATCGAACAAACAGTCACATTTTGTGGAGATAAGTTTTCTAAACGTTGGCGAACACTAGAAACTCGGCGATTTAGATAAACAATACAGGCGTTAGTATCAAGCAGATAAATCATCCCAGTTCCGTTCTTCCGGTTCTCCCTGCGGATACCTTACCAAAGGTTCACCCTCGAAACAGCCAGCGGTTCTCTCAAAAAAACCAGGACTCCAGCCTAATTCTTCTGGCGTTTTGGTAACTGCATTTTGAACTGCTGCCTCCAGGATAGACTTTAACTCAGCTTGTAGCGATCGCCCATGAACCTTCGCAAGCGCTTCCAGCTTCTGGAGTAGTACAGAATCTAAATCTTCGATCAAAACTTCAGCCATAGCTCTTAACCTCCTTAACAATTTATTACAAAAAGTTACAGCTTGAATTTATTCACTATCATTATAGGTGTGAAAACACGGAGTTTATCCCGTAGTTGTGCCAATATGGTTCTGATAAGATAATTTACCTGCCGACAGCCTCTGTAGAGACGCGAAATTCTCGCGGTGCGCGCATTATGAGTGTTTCCCGCGCAGTGGCTCCTGGCGTCGCGTCTCTACACGTCTGCTATCCACCCCAACAACCCGAAACAGAACCGTATTGGTAATTGCCGTTACCATCAAACAAAACAGGATGATTGCCAGTCGCAAAACCCAATCTCCTAACAACGGTAGCAACGGATTTACAATCTGTGTGCCACCTAAAATTATTGATATGACGTAGGCGATCGCAAAGCCTACTATAGCGGTTCTCGTTTGAGTCACATACAGCCCTCACCCCGCCCACTTGGGGCACCCCTCTCCCAAACTTGGGAGAGGGGCAGGGGAGAGGGCCGATAGTGTATGGGATACAACTGAGAACCACTAAGTAAGTCGGCGTGAAAAAACCAAACTATGTAAAGATAAATAAATACGGAAAA
>CAXTSI010000259.1:0-12701 GCA_964246695.1 uncultured bacterium | reverse complement strand
TTAGTGGTTAGTGGTTAGTGGTTAGTAGTTAGTGGTTAGTGGTTAGTGGTTAGTAATATTTTTTTGACTACCAACTAACAACTACCAACTAACAACTACCAACTAACAACTAACAACTACCAACTACCAACTACCAACTTTTTATTTATTTCGCATTGCAGCTTTTCTCGTAATTGCTGTGCTTTTTGGTAATCCATTGTTCTCCTCTTATGGTCAACATTCATAGCTGCTGTATATAAAGGTTGGATAAAATAACGTAGGCGACTTTTCATTGCCCAAATTCCCATTGAAGGAAAGAGAATAAAGACTAGTATTAAAGGCGATAAAGGCAAAAATGGTAATTTTAATAACCTCTGGATTTTTTTCAGGTTTAAAGTCCAAGGATGTAAATTTTCATTACCAATACAAATAACAGGTAAAATCGGAATTTGATAACGTTGGCTCAACTGAATAAAACTCAAATTAAACGTTTCCAACTGATAGCGTCTTCTCCAACCTTTTTTTGGTCCTCGTAACCCTTCTGGTGCGTATAAGAGAATTGTACGCTTTTGTATAGCTGCCTCAAAATCACTTAACTCTGCTCTGACACCACCTAAAACTGAGGACCAACCAGGCGGTAACCACCAGGTTACCCAAGGATGATCAAACAATGATATACCCGCTAAGGGTTGCACCACCCATCCTCGTGCTTTACTAAGTAAATAGCCTAACGTCAAAAAGTCCCAGGGAAAACACATCCCTGCATGATTCATTGCCACAATTATCGGTCCTGTTTGTGGCAAGTTCTCAATTTGTTGCAACTCTCCACGAAAATAATATTTAACGATTGGAGTCAGAACTTCTTCTGCAAATGCTTGTTGATAATTTGGGTCAAATTGCTCAGTTTCACGGAGAGGCGATCGACAGCCAAGACGCAACCAACGAATCAGCAGTGCTAAATAAAATCCGCCAGGGATCAAAAATAATCCATATTCCAGCCAATTCCAACCATCTGGATCGGTGTGATAATGCTGCCAGTGGCGGTTGAATAAAATCAGCCAACCAGGAGGATACCATAAGCAAAACCAATCAAACCAGCTAAATTTGTAGCCGTTGCTTGATGCTTGCTCCAATTGAGGGTAATGACTGTTTTCAGGATCTTGATGAATCACTAGGTCAAGCGCCTTCTGCAACAATTGCCTTGACCAATCATTATAGCTTAATATGCTGGCAATTTACCTGTCTGCTGTGAATATAATAACAACAGAAACTTTATATTTGCTTCAAAATAAAGGCATAATAAAACCACACAAGCGCAAAATTTTATCGACTTGCGGCTTGTTCTCACATCTACGAGAACTTTGTGAGCGTCCTTTCTAAGAGTCTGCCTCCGCTTCAGTGTCATCTTCAATTGCAAACTCGCTAATATAGTCCCGCACAACACGCTCAAAAAACAGGGGAGCGGGTAAAACAGTCCAATCCCCATAGTGACCGAAACTATAGCGCAGTGATTCTACAAGCAAAGCAAGACTATCAGGATTATCCCCCGGTTGCCGTAAGGTAACAACAATCTCAAGGGGGTTTGGAGTGGGCCACTGACCCAAAAACGGATTTCTTGTGGCAACTTGGTGAACTACCAACCCAGCATTGTTATAAACTTTATCTTTGGAACCGTCTGCTTTTTCAGCAGGAGTGTTGATTAGCGTCTTCGCATAGCAACTTTGCCCGCGTGAGTACTTATGAAGCATTTTATTTCCCACAGACAGATAAGCAACACACCCAGTTTGGTTTGCTTCGGTGATTCGGAATAATCCGATAGAACTAGATGCTGAAGGGATTTCGCGGCTGGGAGGCAATTTCTTTAGTTCTTTTATAGTCCGCGTGTCTTCCAAGAAAGTTTCAGCTAACTGTCTGACTTTTTTGTCAATAATTCCAGGCGCAAGGTCTTGACGAACCCTAATAAACCTTGCTCCTTGCCACTCCTGCTGCATCCATTGATATTGCTGCCCAAGGTCAATTTGATTAGCATCCATCCTAATATCGGCAAGCCAAGGCCACATTTGCACACAGTTGGACGAATCAATTATCACCAGTGGTTGTGCCCCTTCTTCCACAGAATTAGAAACAATCTGTTTCACAAATTCCATGAATCGAGTCTTTCGCTCCCTAGGTTCCGACGCTAGTTTTACTGGAGAAAGGTCAGCAATAAAGGCGATCGCATCCGGGAAGTCTTTCCACGGACTGATTTCTAAACGATTGGCTTTCTCGTAGGCACAGCACAGTTCACATTTGCCTGTATCTACCTTGAGGCGCATTGCCACTACTAAAAATGTATCTTCAATCAGTCCGCGAACGCGACCCCTTTGTTTGCGGACGACTGTAATACTCAAAATTTCTTTTGGTCTGGCTTCTGGCAGAATATTTTCTAGGTATTTGTCAACCTTTTCTTGCACACCATCAATACGACCAGAATGGGCAGAAAGCAAATCCTTCAAAGCTGCTTGTAACCGATGGAAGAAGTTTCCAAGTTTAAAACGCTTTGTGGAGAGGGTCTTTGCCATCGGCTCAAGAAATTGCACGCAAGCACCAGCCTTTGCAGCTAGGGAAAAGCGGGTTGAAGGTTTGTTAACTTTATCGTCACGTCTGGCGGTTTTCTCACCATTAGAGTCTGGGTAAAATTTCGGCGCTAGTATGAGGCAGAAAGTTCGCTGTCTTCGGTTTTTAATTTGTTGCGCTATTGGTTCCCATGCTTCAACCCGATGACGCGATCGCTCTTTGGCTTTCATTTTTTTACCAGGCAATACCTCTCGCGGTCCGTGGGTATTGGCAGGCAAGCGGTTAAAAAGAACTTCGAGGGTGTTCCCCCACAGAAGGGGAATAATTGCCTTTAATAGCTTTACTTCTGTTTCTAACCCATCTTGATAAAAGATGATTAGTGACAGGCGCTCATTAGGATAAAGTCGTCGCATGGCTGCTTGATTTGCCTGAATAATAGCTTTAAGCTCGTTCGTCTGATCTGGTAATTTGGTTTTGCTAAATTTAAGGGCTTTTCTGACTCCATCAATCGCTTCTAAACTGATGCCAAAGTTCTTGTTTAGTAAGTCATTGAGTTGAGCATCGTCTAGTTGATCGAGGAATTTCGGGGTAAACTCCGAGTAGGGATTGTTCTCTTGAACTTCCAGAACAGCACCAAGCAGGGTAGGTAAATTAATCATGCGCGATGCTGTATCATCCAATTTATGGCTGGATTTCACAGGTGAGTAACTATCGAACGGTTTGAGTTTTACTGGTTTAATAATTTTTGTAATAGCCTCAAAAGCTTCTAACTTATCAATCTCCGGTACGCCCTTTTGAATTCTGTCTTCTTCCGAATCGTCTTCGGATTTTTCGGAATTGTCTTGAAGTCCATCGCGGTAAGTCAGCACTACCTGACATTGGTCGGTCGAGGCGAGGCCCGATGCAATTTGTTGTCCGTCAAATGCCTGCATTGGTAACTTCAGTTCGCGGCGTAAGGCTTCAAAATCTTTATCTGTTTCCCAACTCCAGTTCTTATTTTCATCCGGCTGGCATCTGACTTTGAAACTAAAGGCGCGGTCTGGATATGCTGACGAAAAGATAAACCCGTTAATAGTATTGCGGTCAAAGCTAGAAGATTTTAACTGACTGAGCCAACGGCGCTTAGAAACATCAATTTTTAACAAAGGCTGATGTAAAGATGGATAGGTCACTACTTCCAGCCGTACTACCAAACTAAATTTTCCTTTTATGGGATTGGTAATCAGTTCTGCTACACCAAAGGTAATTGCCCCATCGCTGGAAATAATGCGTTTCATCGAACCTAGCCCTTGAAAAATTTCATGTCCAGCAATTTGGCGAGCTACAAAGTCTGCTAACATTCGATAAGCATGCTTATCTTTTGGCTGAGTTGTACCTGTCTCTTCAGACCAACCCCAAGGTAAGGTATGGGATTTGAATGGAGAAATTTTCACCAACTCCCCTTCTTCGAGAAAGTCTTCCAAACGCTCAAAAATTTCTGGTAATACCTTTTCTTTGTCAGCAAAAGGTTTGAGAAAGTTAGTTATCCAGTCGTTGAGAATTTGGCTAAGAGCCTTTTTAACTTCTTCTTCGCTACCACCATTTAAGTATGCAAAAGGTTCTGGGTCACTGGGATTTTTTGCATTTAATGCGTATTTACTCAGTCCTAAATTTGATTGAATTCGTTCGACATTTTTTAGTCCTACTTCTAGGAGTCCTCGCAGTGATGCATATGGAAGATTTTTGACATCCACTTTTTGAATTTCTGCAAGGGTTGCCAGAGATTTCTTTGTCCAAGCTAGTGTGAAACCATCTTCTACAACTGGAGAGAGATTTTCTGGTACAGTGAAGGCTAGGGGAACTCGTTCGAGAAGCTTGGGCTGTGTTGATAGCGGAATGTAAAAAGTTTTTGAAAGTGAAGTAATTTCCGTTAATTCGTCTTCATCTAACATCAGGGATTCTTCATCCAGTTCAGATGAATCTTCATTCAACTCAAAGTCATCATAAAAATTGCTACTCATTCTTACATCTCCAATAATGGTGAAAATTCATCGAAATCTTCTTCTATCAACTCTTCTTTTGAGTGCAGACTTTCCGGGTAAATTACGCCTTCAATTCGTCGTAAAGGTGTCAGAAATGCGCCGTAAAGTTCTTGATAAATTTCCCGAATTACAGGGTCAGGATGGTTGACGCATTCTTCTAAAATTATTCGCATTTGAACCAGCATACTGTCTCGCCCAGAGTCGGGTTTATCCTGAGTAGATTGAATCGCCCAAGCTGCATCCACAAAATAAACTGCTACCGGACAACCATTCCGCATTCCTCGCCCAATTGTTTGCAAAATGGCAACCATTTGATTAGCTGTAAACGGTCTAAACAGTTCAGGACCAAGACGGCTAGCCATCAAGGGTTCGCGTAATAAGCGATTAGCGTAGCGCCAGAGGTCTTTTCGAGACTGCTTCCAAGAAGAAGCAATGGCGCTCAGATCTTCTGCTTGAGTAAAAATTTGACTATCAAATTCTTGCGTTGACCGTCCTGCTAGGCTGTATAAAAGTTGCATATCATCTGTGGAAGGATGAGGACGAGTCAGGAAGTAAATCGAGCCAATTGCAGCGTCAAGTTTCCTCGGTCCTTTGGTGAAAACAATGTTTACGCCTCGACCAATTGCAAGTATGGGAAAAATTAAAATATCGCAGTTTTCATCGTCTCCAAGTGCTTCACACTGGGCGGTTGTCACAAAATCTGTCGGTTGCTCTCCGGATCTTAGGGAGCGAACAACTGCTTTTGTACGTCTGCCAACCTCTGAATGATGGTCGTTAAGAAATTTCTTGATCGTGCGAACTTGCTCGTAGCTATTGACGATTAAGGCAGCTTTACGGTGTATACCGTCTTTCACATCAAAATTGCGGATGGACTTGTAAATTTCCGATTTTGTCGTACCACCCCGTACCAGTGCATCCACCATTCGCTTCAAATTGCGTTCTTGAAGTTCGCCAGCGCCACTGAATCGCAGGGGTTCATCGCCACGTTCGCGGTCGGGAATCCATTTGAAGCGGTAAACGCTGCGTTCTGGGTCATGTTCTGACTGGCGCGGTTTGAGTAAATAATGCGGACCAGCGTTAATATGGTAAGCTGGACTCGCTTCTAGAAAAGATGTTGCTGAGGTCATTAAAATAGCTGGTCCTGATTGTTCCCCATCTGCCTCAAGCAACTTATAAAAGCGATGCATCAACATTCGTGGCGCACCCACAAAGGTGATATACGAAAGTTCCACATTTCGGGCATGAGTGCGAGTTGTAAGTGCTTTCGAGAAACTGTATTTCACCCCAGAGAACGAACCGAGGATATTTTCCGGGATAATCTTTCTCAGTTCCGGCGTTGCTGTGGACTCCACAATTGGTTCTCGGATTAGTCCTTCTGCTACCATTGTCCTGGTTCCCGGTACAATCCGCTGGTAGCCCAAAATCATGAAAGTGACCGACACCAACAATGTAATTACATCATTTGCCTCTGGGGGTGACGGACAATCGGAAAAGCAGAGGGGAAGAAACAATTCGGCAATTTCTTCCACAATTTTGTCGCGTTGCTTAATCGAATTTTCAGCTAGGTAACGGCGGAAGTGCTTAATCAGATTTTTCCACTGTTGTTCCAGAACACTACGGTTTGTTTCTAAAGTTTGAGCGCACAAATCAGCTTTAGACCAGTCAGGTTCCTCAGTGTTTGTACGGTAATAAAAAGCACGGTAAGCTGCTGATTCCCAAACTTCAGTGAGTGCCCGACTTTTGCTAAAACCAACTTTGACTTCATGTTCGTCAAGGCGATCGCGTTTGGAGTATTTCTCAAAACCATCTAATAAATCGCTAACAATCCTTAATACAGTTAACAGTTGGTTTTCATAGCGTTCTCCCACGCGTGACGAGGGCATATTTTGAATGGCGGTCATCAGAGAAGTATTGTGATTGCCAAATTCCGCCAAGTCACGACTGTAAAGTTCCACATCCCGGTCGGATAACCGATGATTTTCACCGCGAGCAAAGCGGTTATGGATTTGTTCGAGAATCTCCCGGTGAATTGACGTGTCCGAACCTGAGATACTTAAAGTTGCTGCGCCGTAAGCATCTAAATCTGATTGCACCATGTCGGCTTCGTCGAAAACAACGACATCGAACGTGCAGGCAATCAATTCAAAATACCGCTGATTCTCCCGAAGCGCGTGAGGTGGTACTTGAGTATCTAGCGATCGCACATGACCTACCCAAATATCTGCATCTATCAAATCTCGCGGTGCTTTGTTACGACCGCACATTGTCCACAGAGGACAAAGGCACTTCTTCATTTGCCCGTTTTTGCCTCCCCCTTGCAAAATCTCCTTGCAGGGTGCGTAACCAAAACCCCACATCGAAGTATCGGCAGTTGAAAAAGCTGGTAAAACGCAATTCATGCCAAACACTTCCGCCCCTTCTAGGGTCTGGGCAAAGCCACCATTACCTCCACCAGCTGCAATTGCCTCAGCAATATTGTCTGCATGGCGACGACGAGTCTCATCACTTTGACCCACCAGCATTCCCACCTTAACCTCATGAAATACCAATTGAGCCATGTACTGTCTGGCTACTTCAATGGAGGGAAAAAGAAACATTGCTTTGTAACCGTGTCGTCCCAGCCAAATAGCGATCAGCACGAGAAGGGTTGTTTTCCCTGCCCCTGGCAAGCCAATTAAGTGTTTGATATCTTCTAGTTCCAAGGTGTCATCTTCTTTCCGCAGCCCCTTGCCAATTTCTGGTATCATCAAGTCAAAGTGTTCAAAGCGACTTGCCCAGTTCCCTGGTCGCCTTTCGGAATCTTTTGACTCACGAAGGTCCATCTCAATAGCCAAAGCACGCAGTTCTTTCAAAGGAATGCGGATTTTTCCTTTTGACTGTCGGCTAAGGGAATGTGTGCGACGTTCGGTGAGAGGGATAGTGATAGGATTGATTGGCACTCTGAGTGCTGTTGTCTGCTCACCTAAAGAAACAGCCATTGACTGACGAGGGTCGGCGACTGTTGCAGTATGTAACTGATATGACATCGGCGCACTAAGAATTTTACGCGCTTTTGTAATCAACGGGTCTTCTAAAGGGTCTGTTCTTTTAAAGCAAAGTTTTTGGGCGTCAATCTCATAGGTTCCTTTTGTTTTGTTGGAGTAGTGATGGTCGTTATAGAGCGCAACTGCATGTTTAATCGACTGCTCCGTCACGTAAGTCAGCGACATTTGCCGCATATTGAAAATGGCTTGACGAGCTGGCTTCAATTGAGGTGCATTCAATATACTCGCCATGCCTGACATCGTCACTGGTGCGTACTCCAGTGAATCAGTACCAAGAAATTCTTCCATCAACACGCACAGCCAGCAAATTCGATCTGCGCCTTGCCAGAAATCAGGTTTGATTCGCATACTCTTTCAAAAACTCAAAAACTTCGGAAACTAACCAAATTTCTAAAGTAGCGGGATCGCCCTTTTTATCAAGTGTTGACTTTAGGGTCGAAATGTAACTAGGGTTTTCTTCGATTAACTGGTCGCTGACGGCAATAATGCGGCGACGATAGTGAATCAACCCCCCAATGCTACGGTTGAGGCGTAATCCTAGAGACACAGGGCTTGTATAAGATTTGGCATCAATACCAATTGCCCGTTCATTGATCGAAACATCGCATAAATCAGATTCCGGGTACAGTTCCGCATTTAGCCCGTAAAGTCTTGCTGTATCAAAAATCTCTAATTCGTCAATTGCTGGACCAGTCCAGTAAGTTAGAATTTGAGGCTTGGCAATCCACAAACGGTCTTGACTTGGGTCTAGCTTGTCGGAAGCTTTTCCTCTTTTACGGCTGTTACACTGGCGGATTGGACAGCGCCCTTCTGGAAAAATCTTTTTATTGGGATGCGGTCGCATCAACGTGCCACAATGAGTACATCTGTGGGCTAGCCCTTTAATTAGCCAGATATCCGGTACTGGGTCGAAGAATGTGTCAATTATCGTCCCCTGTAGAGGAGTTAGGTTGTTGTTAACCAAGTAGTCCCATAGTTGACGTTCGATTATCAGCGAGTATCTGCCAACTAGCTCGCGTAAAGCAGTGTAAGCTTTGTGCTGGCGACGACTTCCCAGTCGCTCAGTTGCCTCGCGCAACAATCTGTACAGCCGATGCTCAATCACATTATCTTCGCCAAAAGATCCACTGATACCAGCAATCTCCGAACAATCTGAGGTTGGTACGCGCAAGTCCGGGTCAATTAGAGTAACCGCACCGAAGCGAAAATCTGAGGAGCGAAAAACCTCTAACTCCCACTGCTCAGAAATTAGAGAGTATCGAGCACGTTCCAAAACAGCATGTACGCAAGCAGCACTATCAGTTAGTCCTTCTTCGATATATAGACGACCCAACTTACACATTGCCTTATAGAGTTCGGGTGGCATACTGTCGTGTTGGCACACAATTTCTTTACCAGAAAGAACCCGGTCATATTGGCGAAGAATTCCCTGCGCCAACAGGACAATAGCATCTTCAGCCAAATCGAATAAGCAGCGATGTCCCGTAGATAGTGGCAAAGGATTTGTTTGCATTGCAGGTGACCATGTTGGATCTTGAGCATCAGCTTCTGCAAGAATTTGCCTCTCTAAGGCATCTTCAGGAAATGAAGGCAAAACTTGAGCGATCGCTGCAAGTGTCCAACCTTTTTTCAATAGGAGAGCAGTTGCCAATCCCTCCAAAATCTGTCGAAATCTAAATTCTTGTCCTTTCGGTTGTGAGAGAAGTTGCTTCGATCTCCATGACCGAACAGTTCGTTGGGCAGGTGATTCCACAGACAGCCCAAGCTGCTCAATCAGGCGTTTTAGCTCTTTTGCAAGCGCCTCTGCAGTTCCCTGCCACTGACGCACGTCCTCAAAGTACATGGTTTATAGAACTTTATTTACACCATATAGTGATTACACTAAATGATGTAAACCAAAATGTCAATCGGTCTTGTTAAGTTATACCAATTTGAAAAAAGAATGCGACACATCTTGTAGGGGCACGGCAGTGCCCATTGGTGTCAACTTAAGGTCAAACCTTTGACGCGCAACAACCGACGCTCGTTTTTCTCGTTCCCACGCTCTGCGTGGGAATGCATCTGTTTGAGGCTCTGCCTCCACTTTGAGGAGGCAGAGCCTCCCAGAACAGCGTTACTAGGCAGAGCCTAGTAACGAGAACGCCTGTATTTTAAAGGTTTACAGCTTAAGTTGACACGCATGGGCAGTGCCGTGCCCCTACGAAGGGATTCATTTGTAGCAATCATTTTTAGAATTGGTATTATATCAAGTCCGGTTGAACACTCATGCGGATTCGTATGTTGGGGAGCACCTCGTGCCGACGACTGGCGTTTGAGGGAACCGAAACCCAACACACATCAGGGTTATAGTTGGGTTTCGGTTCCCTACGCCAATTCATATCTTGCACCTGCCCGACATACCGCCAAGGAATAAATTCCTTGGCTCAAAGCGAAAGTCCACTTAAGTGGACTAAACATTGTTTTACAGTCCACTTAAGTGGACTTTCGCTATTAGCCTGCGATTTGAATCGCAGGCGATTGACTGACTGCAAGCAGTACGGTGTAGGAACTTCACTAAATATCAGTAGTGAATACCAGCTTGTTTAAATCTGTGCAAAGCTTCACCCAGGCGATCGCACTCCGCAATCAAACTTATCCGCACATATCCCTCACCCCCAACGCCAAAGGCATTACCAGGGGTGACCACTACCCCAGTTTGCTGCAATACATCCAGGGCAAAATCCGTAGAACTGATGCCAACAGGACAAGGAACCCAGAGATACATTGTTGCCTTAGTTTTCTTGACATCCCAACCCAAATGTGCTAGACCCTGAATCATAAAATCGCGGCGGGTACGGTAGCGTTCTTGTACTTCCTGTAAATAAACATCTGGCAATTGCAAAGCGGTTTCCGCTGCTGTTTGCAAAGCTGCAAAAATCCCATAATCCAAATTAGTTTTTAGTGTTCGTAAACCTTGAATGACATGGCGGTTGCCCACCACAAAACCAACTCGCCAACCTGCCATATTATAGGTTTTAGACATGGTGTGAAACTCAACACCAATGTCTTTTGCACCATTGATTTCTAACAAACTCGTCGGTTGATAACCATCAAAAGCTAACTCGGCATAACACAGGTCATGAACCAGCAAAATTTCGTATTTGCGAGCAAAGGCAACAATTTCTGTAAAAAATTCCCTCGGTGCAGTGGCAGCGGTAGGATTACTGGGATAATTGAAATAGAGCATTTTTGCTTGTTTGGCAACAGCATCGGGAATTGCCGCTAAATCAATTAACCAGTCATTTTCGGGTTTCAAAATGAGACTGTGAACCTGACCACCGGCAATAAACGGACCGCGAAAATGAGCCGGATAAGCAGGACTCGGAACCAAAACTATGTCACCGGGATTGATATAGGCGATCGCTAAATGGGTCAATCCTTCTTTAGAACCAAGTAGGGGCAATGCTTCGCTATCTGGATCGAGATCGACTTCGTAGCGACGACGATACCAATTAGTAATAGCACGACGGAAACTCGCCGTGCCTTCAAAAGGAGGATAGCCGTGATTGGCGGGATTTTGCAAAGCCTCGATCGCAGCTTCTACCACCGGCTGTGGTGTTGCCCCATCCGGGTTTCCCATGCCCAAATCAATCAAATCCAGCCCTTGCTCCCGTGCCTTAGCCTTAAGTTCATCCAAACGGGCAAATACATAAGGTGGCAGTTTCTGTATGCGTTCAGCTGGGGCTATCCAATCTAAAGTCATTGTCAAAATTATGAATTATGAAATGGGAAAAATTATGAATTTTGAGTTATGAATGCTGAAATATGAAATCATCTTCATAATTGATCGTTCATAACTGGTTGAGTGCGATTTGCTTCTATTGGTGCAGTGGTGGAAACCATCGCCGCCATTAACTGTTCCGGCGCGACTGAGAACGGTAGTCGGTGGATGTCAGAATTAGGACTTAGGGCAATTTCAGCAGACCGTTGCAATTCACTCAGAGTGATGTTACCCAAACCCAGATCGCCCAATTTGTTGGGTAATCCAATTTCTGCGTAGAACTTCAATAACTGTTGCCGTGCAGCTGCTGCTAGCTGATTGCCTACTACCATCTCTTCTAAACGCAGTTGCACCAAGATTCCATAGGCGACTTTTTCCCCATGAATGCTGCCATGTCCAGAAATTTGTGTTAATCCATTATGCACGGCATGGGCAGCAACAGTGCGACATTGTGCCCCACCCAGTCCCCCAATGACACCAGCAAGTAAAACGGTGGCATCTACCACTTCTCGCCAAACCTCGCTACCTGGTTGTTGAAGGGCGACGGCAGATTTTTGGAAGAGGATATCTCGCAGAACTCGCGCTTGTTGCACTGCGGCAATAATTAAGGTGTTTTCCGAGTGTCCGCTACTGACTGAGGCTTCATACCACTTGGCGATCGCATCTCCAATTCCTGCTACAAGTGTACGTTGTGGGGCAGTTTGAATCAAGTCATAGTCAAGTATAAGTAAATCGGGACAGCCAGAGAGCGCCACATCGTAGAGAAATGCCCCTTCATCAGAATAGACATTTGATAAGGCAGTCCAAGCGGCACATGTAGCTGCTGAAGTTGGAATTGTCACGACTGGCAACTGTAATTGCTGGGCGACTAATTTAGCTGTATCCAGTGCTTTACCACCACCTACACCAATAATAACATCGGCTTCATGTTCTTTTGCTGCCGCCCTTAAAGCTTGTAAACTTGCTTCACTACAATCAGGAGCATAAGAAGCAGAGGCACAATGTAATTGTTCTAAAATTGGTTGCAGGCGGTTTTGGTTAACGGCAAGGGTGCTGCCTCCCACAATTAAGGGACGACTTCCCAAACGGGCGATCGCCGGGTAAGCCTCTGTCAAAATTTGGCAGCCACGAATTACTTTTGCTGGGGCTACCGTAAGCACAGATAACGAACTAGAAGTTTGAGTAGACAACTTTTCGGCAGATTGATTAGGCATATCACTTAATTAAGTAGCACTTTTATATATTTTGTAAAACTTATTATAAGGTAATTGGCAATGAGTGAGTCTACAGTCCAATGGAAAGTAGGGAGTGGGGAACTCGGGGCCCCCACGGAGTGGGGGC
>CAXTSI010000258.1:0-12760 GCA_964246695.1 uncultured bacterium | reverse complement strand
TAGTTGATAGTTGGTAGTTGATAGTTGATAGTTGATAGTTGATAGTTGATAGTTGTTCTAGTAACAACCAACAACCAACAACCAACAACCAACAACTAACAACCAACAACCAACAACCAACAACCAACAACCAACAACTATCAACTATCAACTAACAACTAACAACTAACAACCAACAACCAACTAATTCCTACCTAACCACTTTTGACCATTCAAGCGCTGTACTACTCCAAACACCATCAAGTCGAGTGTGACTCGGCGCTCGTCAATTAAGAATGACTCAAGAGTGCTGGGTTTTTTGCCTTCGTTACAGGAAAATGCTTTTTTCCCTTGAATATCTTCTTCCGGAAAATACACGTTAAACTGGCGCAGACCGTTTTGCCATTTGCCCATCACTTGCCAGCATTCTTCGCCTGTTTCAAAGCCAATGACAGGAAACTTCTGCTTTGCAAAAGACACCTGTACATCTTGCACCCCTGAGGAGGCGATCGCTTTTTGTAGCGCCGGCAAGTAGTATTGCTGCATAAACTCTACAAACGGCTTATCCTCAACTGCTGGCGCTTTCTCTTTTTTTGCCGCCGCCTTAGCTGCAGGGGGTTTTTCTCCATCTGCGGCAGGTTTTTCTCCTGGTGGCTTAGCTGGGGCGGCAGGTTTTTCTGCGGCTGGCGGTTTTTCTCGCTTGGGTGGCGGAGCTAGTTTGGCAGCATTTGGGTTAACTTCTGGGTTAGCCGCTTGCGGATCGGGTGCGTTTGCAGTGGGGATATCTGTCGCTTCCGGTGAGTTGGTACTAGGAGCGTGTTCTTCAGCGACACTGGGAGCTTGTTTGTCTACAGTGCTGGGAGCCACTCCCGCTTCATTGTGATTGGTTTCTTCTGCCATTGCTCAGGTCAATCCTTTATTTAGCGCAATTGAGCGATCGCTCACCTTAAGGTATCTATCATTTTCATTTTGACATAGCACAGCCTGTCAGCAACCCAAGCTTCTCGTCTTTAGGAGGAAGCATCTCAGTTTTGCAAACATATCTGGGAAAAAATCCGAAAAGCCGTAACTTCAGTTTGTAATTCAGTTTATGTTTACACTCATTGAGATGCTCCCAATGTTGCTAATGTCGCATAGAGGTTTACATTCCTACCCAATTCTATCGTTGCCTTCTGTACCAATTGGCTGTACCTACGGTGAATTGATACTACTTGATCGCTATTAAATTACCGAACTGTATAAGCGATCGCTTGACATAACCCGCGCTTCTCTCACCAAATTTACATAATTTATTTACAGATATTGACAAATATTCTCTAATTAAGGTAAATTAATAGCAATTTATTATAACTTACGCACTGTACAAAAAGACCGGATTATGCATAGCCTGCGCCACGGCTATGGATAATGTTTCAGCTATCTATAATCCACGTGCCATCGAACGCCAGTGAATAAGTTGATTTCGCTTACACCTAATATAAGGAATAGAAGTCCTGCTGATGTCCTCTAGGTTCAAAACCCTACTACATTGAGGTGATTTCTGTCTTTTATGGCATTTACCATACAAGGAAAATTTTGTCAATGCGTAAGTTCTAGTGGTAAGAAGGCAGTAATAGAAAAATAATATTTAAGAAAATATGAAACCGCAGAACCAAAAACGCAACCGTGGGATCATACTAACTCCTAAAGGCTGGCAAAAGCTTCAGAATGCCAAATTTGAGTGGGAATTTCAGCAGAAAAATTCTGGTTCCGAGTTGACAATAGACAAATTAAGTGAACACGCTGGAATAACTCCTGTCACCTTTAGGAAAGTACTGACTCGCGAAGTAGGGGTTGATAAACAAACGCTTGTTCGTTTGTTTATGGCGTTTAATTTAGAACTAGATAAAAGCGACTATACAAAGCCAAACCAGGATTTAGTGACGCTGTCAGGCTTGAAGACCCCTAAGCGCATTGATTTGGGAGAAGCGGTTTGTGTCTCAGTTTTTTATGGACGCACAGATGAACTCAACACGCTAGAACACTGGCTGATCAAAGACCGTTGTCGAGTGGTGGCGCTGTTGGGAATGGGGGGAATTGGTAAAACCTCTTTAGCTGTTAAACTAGCCCAACAAGTTCAGCAACGGTTTGAGTACGTCATCTGGCGATCGCTCTACAATGCCCCGCCACTTTTCGAGATCCTCGCTAACTTGATTCAATTTTTCTCCAATCAGCAGGTTTCAGAAATTGATTTACCAAACAGCGTAGACGGCAGAATCTCGCGGCTAATTGAATATTTGCAACAACAGCGCTGTCTGATTATCCTTGATAATGCTGAAACCATTCTGCAAAGTGGCGTTTATGCAGGATGCTATGAAGCAGGGTATGAAGATTATGGTCAACTGATCAAACGGATAGGAGAAATTCCCCACCAAAGCAGTTTGGTGCTGACTTCTCGGGAAAAACCGAAAGACCTGGCGTCACTGGAAGGACAAGCACTAGCTGTTCGCTCATTACAACTAAGTGGTCTGGAGGTGGTAGCAGGACAGAAAATCTTTGAAGTTAAGGGGTTATCTGGCTCAGAGCCTGAATTAAGAACAGTAGTCGAACGCTATGCAGGCAACGCCTTAGCCTTGAAGATAGTGGCGACGATGATACAAGATGTCTTTGATGGTAATATTTCGGAATTTATCAAACATGATACGGCTGTTTTTGGTGACATTCGCGAGCTTTTAGACCAGCAGTTTTCGCGCTTGTCAGTCTTAGAAAATAACATAATGTACTGGCTGGCGATTAATTATGAGGCAGTTTCGCTATCAGAGTTGGGAGAAGATATTGTATCACTAATACCACCCCAAAAATTACTGGAGGCATTGGAGTCGCTGGCACGGCGATCGCTAATTGAGATTTGTAGAGACGTTGTATGGAACGTCTCTAAATTCACGTTACAACCTGTAGTTATGGAGTATGTGACTAATCGATTAGTAGAGCAAGTTTGTGAGGAGATTGTTACTCAGAATATCGATTTGTTCAGGTGTTATGCTCTGATGAAGGCGACTGCCAAAGACTATGTTAGGGAGGCGCAAATTCGCCTCATCCTCCAACCAGTTATAAAGGGGTTGCTTGTTGTTTTTAGAAGCAAAAGAGGCATTGAAAATAAGTTAACTCGAATTTTAGCAACGCTACGAGAAACATCTCCGCTAGAACAAAGTTATACAGTTGGAAATATTATTAATCTGCTTTGTCATCTAGAAACAGATTTAAGCGGCTATGATTTTTCTCATCTAACGGTTTGGCAAGCAGACCTGCGGAATGTGAAATTGCACAATGCAAATTTTGCTCACGCCAATCTAGCTAAGTCTGTTTTTGCTGAAAACTTTGGTGCTATTTTGTCGGTAGCCTTTAGCCCCGATGGAAAACTTTTGGCTACGGGTGATAGTAATGGTGAGATTCGCTTGTGCCAAGTTGCGAATGGTGAACAAATTGTTATCTGTAAGGGACACACCAACTGGGTTGTATCACTCGCTTTCAATCCAGATGGCAGTGTCCTTGCTAGTGGCAGTACTGACTATACTGTCAGGCTATGGAATGTGAGTACAGGTCAATGCCTTCAAACCTTATGGAAACATGACAGTGATGTTTGGTCAGTTGCCTTTAGTCCTGATGGTGATCTGCTTGCAAGTGGCAGTGATGACCAAACAATTCGGCTATGGAGTGTCAAGACCAATGAATGCCTCAGAATTTTGCGAGGACATACGAATTGGGTATTATCAGTTGCCTTTAGTCCGGATGGACTGACGCTGGTAAGTGGCAGTGATGACCACGCCATTAGATTGTGGGATATCAGCACTGGTGAATGTCTGAAAATTTTCCAGGGTCACCTTGATGGGATACGGTCAATCGCCCTCAGTCCTGACGGTCAGACGCTGGTGAGTGGCAGTGAAGACCACAAAATAAAGTTGTGGGATGTCAGCAGTGGTAACTGCGTAGGAACTTTCCAAGGACATTGCGATCGGGTATTTTCAGTCGCTTTTAGCTCACGAGGTGATATCTTAGCCAGTGGCAGTCATGACCAGACCGTGAGGCTATGGAGTGTTAGCACAGGTCTTTGTCTCAAAATTATTCAGGCACATTCTAATGCGATATTTTCAGTAGCCTTCAGCTCACAAGGTAATATCTTGGCTAGTGGCGGTTATGACCAGGCAGTGAAGCTATGGAGTGTTAGCACAGGTCTTTGTCTCAGAACTTTCCAGGGACATTCTAATCAGGTAATTTCAGTAGCTTTTAGTTCTGATGGCAAGACGCTGGCGAGTGGTAATCAAGATCGCACAGTCAGGTTGTGGGATGTCAGCACTGGTGAATGCGTAAGAAGCTTCCAGGGACATTGCGATTGGGTATATTCGGTCGCCTTCTCTCCAAAAAGCAATACCCTAGTTAGTTGTAGTGGAGACAAAACGGTGAAACTCTGGTCTGTCAGCACGGGTCAAAGTTTGAAGACTTTACAGGGACACGATCGTCGGATATGGTCAGTCACCTTCAGTCCTGATGGTCAGACGCTGGTAAGTGGCAGTGAAGACCACACAATAAAGTTGTGGGATGTCAGCAGTGGTGAGTGCCTCAAAACTTTCCAGGGACATAGTGCTGCAGTCTGGTCAGTTGCCTTCAGTCCTCAAGGTACAATGATAGTTAGCGGCGCTTGGGATCAAACGGTGAGGTTGTGGGATGTTAGCAGTGGTGAGTGCCTCAAAACTTTAAACGGACATACCAATTGGGTCTGGGCAGTTGCCTTTAGTCCTAATGGTAACATGCTTGCAAGTGCCAGTGTAGATCGCACAGTAAAGTTGTGGGATGTTAATACTGGTGAATACATCAGAACTTTTCTGGGACACACAAGTTGGGTAAGATCAATTGCCTTTAGCCCCGATGGTAAGGTGCTAGCTAGTAGCAGCCATGACCACACAGTAAAGTTGTGGGATGTTAATACTGGTGAATACATCAGAACTTTCCAAGAACATACGAATTGGGTTTGGTCCGTAGCCTTTTGTCCTGATAATCAAACTCTAGCCAGTAGTAGCGAAGATGAGACAATTAAGCTTTGGGATATCAGAACAGGTAAGTGTTTCAAAACTCTGAAAGTTAATAAACCCTACGAGGGCATGAACGTCGTAGGGGTTACAGGTTTAACTGAAGCGACTATTGCTACACTGAAAGCTTTAGGGGCAGTTGAGTGAACATCTTCCGCCGCTCGATATCTGTAGTTGTTGTGGTTGTCATTGCATTATCCTTACGGTTGTCTTGGACTGATAACCAGAATCTATTAGTAACCTGTTTCTAGGTCGCTCGGAAGTCCTTGCTTGAATTCATGGCTCAAGATGCTTTCTAAATCAATTTCGGTATCATTCAAAATTTCAAAGTCGATCTCGATTGGGCAGTGAGTGGTATCTTGGTTCAGAGACTGCTGTTTGAAATATACAGTTGCTGTAGTTGTCATCGTCTTCTCCTTACGGTTGTCTTGTACGGGGGTGCATCTCAATGAGTGTAGATATAGACTGAACTACAAACTGAAGTTGCTGCTTTTCGGATTATTTCCCAGATATTTTTGCAAAACTGAGATGCTCCCTTGTGCGGTATAGCTTAGGGATAGTTAAGTATGCCTTTTATAGGTCAGGGTGACCGTCGCTTCGCTCCAAGTCAAAAGCTAAGGTAATAAGTCAAAAGTGAAAAAAGGGTGCAGGTTCCCCTAAATTCATTTATGGAAAATGAAAAATATGTCCGATCAAGACGCATAGCGCAAGAAATACTACGTCCATACTTCAAGCCCCTAAATTTATTTATGGGGTTCTTACTTTTGACTTTTGACTTGTTACCTTAGACGAACCCGAAGGGGCGTGACAGTTAGCAAGGAACCCGAGGTTGTGTATGTGACTCTAGTGGTTTCAATACATACTGGAGTTCCTCCTCTGATATGTAGCCTTCTTTGGGTGGGCTGAAGCATAAGAGCGCGGTTTGATAACAGGCAATCGCCACACAAGTACGCTCTTCAGGAGTAAGCCCTGCAACCATCTCAACCGTCTCCTTCGCGTGCTCCAAATCTTTGCCACAACGACTGTGTACAAGCAGACATCGGGTAGCATTTGTGCCCGGTGGCAGCAGCGCTTGTACCGCCTGGATATATTCTTCTCCAATGCCTATGGCTAGGCGTTCCATTGTGTAGCAGTAGCCAACGCAACCGATTGGATCTGGGGCTTCCACACTCTGGGTAAAGTAATCCACTAAAGCTGACGCAGCAGGAGGAACGAGTGCTTCCACCACAGCCGAGGCTTCGTATCCCAGTGACTGGATATCGAGCAAGGCGAGTTGGTCGTGACCTTGTTCCTCTCTGGCTTTTTGGGCTGCCCACTGAGCCAAACGCTTGCGACCTGCGGCGGCGAAGCGCGATCGCGCTGACTCCATCAGTGGCGCGGTGAAGTGGGTTAGATGGTAGAGACTAGCAAGTCGCCATACCCAGCGCGTGTGGGTCAAGGCTGGCGGTCTGCCGTTCAACGAGACAGATCTCTTGGCAGATACTATGGCTTTGTCTAGGAGTTTCTGGGTTAAAGCTACGCTGCTGGCGTTAACCATCGGTTGAGCAAAGGGATCGCACCTAACAGGATCTGATCCATGAACCCAAGGGCGGTTGGTAGGAGCGACTACCACCTTGTCTGGTGCAGTACACGCACATTTAATATCAACTAATTCGGTTGCGGAAGTTAGACCAGCAAAAGATTGAACAGTCGTTTTAGTACTCTCCATTTTTTTTCTCCTAACATGATTGACTACACACATAGTTTTCAAAATTTACTAACGAATAAACATCGCAGAAACGTCTAATTTGTACCTCTACGCTGTATTTTTTAGGACTTACGCACTTTACACATTGACCATCATATGTGTGGCAGTTCAAAATCTTGCCGTTGGCTCGTTCCCAGGCAGAGCCTGGGAATGTGATTAAGGGAGGCTCTGCCTCACGGTTTGACGGTCGGCAGAGCCGACCATCAGAGCATTACAAGGCAGAGCCTTGTAACGAGTGATAATACACAATTGTTTTTTTCTGTCAATGCGTAAGTCCTATTTTTAATACGATAAGCAAAATTAACTTATGCACTTTTGGGAGAGAAATTGGAAAAAATACCAGCACACTCGCCTACTTCCACAGAAGGCTAGAGCGAAGCAAATGCTCATCTGAGGAGCGTTCTACCGTTCTGCCAAAAATCTGGAAACTTTCTGAGTTAAAATCTAGTCCACACCACAAGGAAGTGCAGCTGTTCATCATCTGGTTCGAGTCCGAATACTTTCATCCCGGCGATCGCTTGACGACATCAAGTCATTACAGGGCTACAGTCTTCTGGGATGAAAAAAGCGCTACTCATGTAGTCAATCAAATGGCGGGGACGTAGAAACCTCGCCCTCAAACGACGGTAGGGTAGGGTAGTTAATTTTAAAAAAAGTTAGCAAAATTTAATATTTACTTTTATGTTTGCTGAAAATCGCTGACATTGCAACTTTGCGTAATTTACAGCAAAAAAAACTTAAACTTTTTTCCTTAACTTTTCTATTTTAACTTGCCAGAAACATGCTTATCAATAGAAAATTATTACAAATCAACTTGATTGTAATAATTGGTCCCGTCCCTGTAGATGTTTCCTCGGATATTGGCAAAAACTTACTCGCCTCACTCACAAGTCAGTTAGACGAGTAACTTTATTCGGGGATAGGCTTTTTGCCCCCAGCCATTTATCCCGTCTCCAACCCTTACAGCGGTTGGGTGGGTGCTTCTGGTAATTCGAGCTAAATAAGATGTCATTTCAGCACTACAAAATTATACTTAGAGGCTTAAAATTATGACGAGGCTAACCAACTACTACAATAATTTGTCTGCTGATTATTCAAAGCCAGAGCTAATTTCTCATGAACCAGCAGTAAAACTACTCGGCTATGCGGAGACATACATCTCTCTTTACAAACCTAAAGCCAAAACATAACTTGTAATTCTTCAATCCCAGAAAAAGTCTGCAATCTACTCAACATCAGGTGCATCTGATAGGAAGTGTAGCCTATTTAACTCTATGAATGGAAGTAATGTGATGAACTCTAATTACTTACTTAATGGTATCGATTCCTATAACCTTAACATAGCTAGCGACACGGCGATCCTGACAAGATTTGAAAAGTTCTTGCTTCAGTCCCAACCCCTGCTAAACCACGTCTTCCGGTTTATTGAGAATAATTATCAACAATCCATTAGTCTTCGGGAGGTAGCTGAGGCGGTCGGTCGCTCCCCTGCCTACCTCACTGACCTTGTACGCAGAGAAACCGGAAAGACTGTGCTTAATTGGATTGTCGATCGCCGCATGGCAGAGGCGCGACGTTTGCTCCTGGAAACTGAACACTCGGTGGAGCGGATTGCTGAAGCCGTGGGCTATTTCGATAGACGCCATTTCAGCCGTCAGTTTCTCCGGTTCCACAATGCAACCCCGCAAGCATGGCGAAGGGCAAATCAAAGCAAAAGCATCCCACTTTGGCAGATAGACCCACAAAAGACAAGCTCAAGCAATTTAATCAACCAGAAAGCCTTAACAGTGACTGTAGCAGAATCTCAACGGCTACAAGCCTGTGTGCAAGAGATTGCTGCAATTCTTAACAATAATAGTGCCGCAGGTGAAGAACTTATCTTAGAAGGCGAAAATGGCTGTGTTGCAAAAACAGGCGATGGTTCAATAAAGATAACCTTAGTGTCAACTTCCAAATCGTGTTGAAATAATTTTGAGCGGCTCAAGTCAGTTGATAATGTAGAAAGAAAATCATGGATAGTTTTACAAGGTTGAGACAACTAAACTGGTCTGAATACGGTGCAGAATTTCTCGGAACTGCTTTTAATCTCTTTGTTGGACTTAGTGCAGTTGTCTTCGATTTTGGCAAGGGCTTGCCAATGGAGGCTCTCATACCTGACAAAAGTATACGTTTGCTAATTACAGGACTGTTGTTTGCTGGAAGTGCGTCACTCTTCACGATTTCGCCACTAGGAAAACTGAGTGGTGCGCACCTCAACCCCTCGGTATCGCTGGCATTCTGGGCACAAGGAAAGATGCATCAACATGACATCATCGGATACATCATTGCACAATTTCTCGGTGCAATTCTCGCTGCTATGGGGGTGGTGGTTGTTTGGGGAAGCTACGCTGCCAGTGTCAAGAATGCTATGACCTTACCAGGGAATGATTACCCCCTCTGGTATGTATTTCTGGCTGAAGTTAGCATCACCTTTGTGCTGGTGTTGTCGATCTTTATGTTTTTAAGCAGTCATCGGCTAATGCGCTGGACACCTTTAATGACGTGGTTTCTAGTGGCAACAATGGTCTGGTTAGAATCACCCATCTCTGGCACGAGTCTGAGTCCTGCACGCAGCATTGGACCTGCTTTATTTACATGGTATTGGAAAGATCAGTGGCTTTACTGCATCGCTCCACCAATGGGGGCAATGCTTGCTGTAGTTGCTTTTAGACTTATTGCTATGGGTGAGCGCGAGATTTTGACAGGCAAACTTTTTCACGTTCCTAATTATCGTTGTATTTTCAAAAACGTCAAAGTACCACATCGCGATCGGTGATATAGCATTCCTCAACCATTCGTGAAAAATAGATCATTTTGATAGACACTTGGCCGATCGCCAAGATTGCAAAAACCGCAGCGATCGTGATTGGATTAGGCAGATGGTAGACAAACCTGAAAGCGCGTATCTCCCGGCAATGAATAGCAGCGAATGTCTCCGTTATGCTGACCCACTACAATCCGATAGGCAATCTCCAGACCTAACCCCGTCCCTGCACCGACCTCCTTCGTTGTAAAAAACGGCTCAAAAATTCGGGACTGAATCTCAGGAGGAATGCCAGGACCGTTGTCCGCAATTTCCACTATAACGTAACTTTTATTACTTGATGTACGGAGCCAAATTGTACCCCCCTCGTCCACGGCGTCGATGGCGTTGTCAATCAAATTCGTCCACACCTGATTCAATGCACTCCCGTAGGCGTGAATGGATGGCAGGTTCTGCTCGTACTCGCGGATCACCGTAACACGGCGCGATTTTAGCTTGTAGCTCAAAATAGTGAGCGTGTTGTCGAGACCTTCATGCAAATCTACACACTGCTGGGGAGCCTGATCCATGTAAGAGTAAGCCTTCACAGCCTTGACTATCTCAAAGATGCGATCGCTGCTCTGAGAGAGCACATTCACCACACTTGCAACAGCCAGCGTTGCTTCTAGCCAAGTCAGCACATCGTTGAGTGTATCGGTCGCCATCTGCTCGAAGACCGCTTCTAACGCTAGAGTGTTAAGTCCACCCGCAGCCAGAATAGGAGCAAGTCTCCACCCATCGGCAACGCCATGTGACTCCAGCCATTCCATTAGTTCATCTTCCAAATCAATCTGAGCCAAGGAATCCAAATGGTTGAGTGTAGCAGTGTGCTTAATGGCATCATGCTTTAGGTTTAAGAGGCGCTCTAGTTGAGTCGGCGTGAGGTGTTGCTCAATACATCTAAGCGCTAGAGCCTGTATAACTTGCATCTGATCGCATAAATGTCCCGCAGCCCGACGTGCTGCTGATGCTGGATTATTCAGTTCATGGGCAAGTCCCGCAGCCAGCTTACCTAAGGCAATCAGCTTTTCGTGTTGTTGAGATAACACCTGCAAGTCACATATTTGAAGTTGTGCTGCTTGTCGTTTCACCTCCTCTGTCTTCTTGAACAGATCGACAAACACCTTGACCTTTGATTTCAATATTTCTGGCGAAATCGGTTTGATCAGGTAGTCCACCGCACCAAGGGAATAACCGTTGAACACCAGATTGTCGCTTGTGCTGTACGCTGTCAGGAAAATGATCGGGGTGTAGAGCGATCGCTCTCGTTGTCGAATCAACTTTGCCGTCTCAAAGCCATCCATATCCGGCATCTGGACGTCGAGCAGAATCAACGCAAAATCCTGATTGAGAATACATCTCAAGGCTTCCTTACCCGAATTTGCCTTCACCAGATTCTGACCGAGGCAGTCCAGTATCGCCTCTAGGGCCAGCAGATTTTCCGGATAGTCGTCAACCAAGAGGATGTTTCCTTTCGGTTCTGCCTGCATATACTTACCTTAGTTAACTTTATTTTTTCGACCTACTTACTCACGATCAATATAATTTCAATTTTTTATGCATATAAGTGGCGCTCTATGTCCAAAAAAAACTCTCAAGAGCTAACAAACTGTTGCTTACCTTTAATAGTTTGGCCATATTTGACAATATCTACACCATGACCGAATAATTCGTAATTAAGCTACAAGCCCCTAAATTCATTTATGGAAAAGAAAAAATGCATTGCATCGTTATCTTAAGCCGAAGCTTTCAGGCGTGGGGAATTACGAATTATCAATTACGAATTCTACTGACAGTTGGGACACTGAGGTTAAGTTTAGGGAGGGCAAAACATGCTTGCAAGGGTTAATATTTCGGAGCCAGTTTGGATTCTTTCGGTTGTGAGAATCGCAATACTACGTAGGTTTTGGAAATCAGGTGGAGTTGAAACCACTGAAATCTCGTTGTCTGTGGTGTCCAAAAAGGGCTTAACCGAGCAGTATTGGTTAGAATAGTGGTTGCTGGGCGCTCTCCTACATCCTCAAATAAAAAACCCCGAAGCGTATTAAGCGACGGGGTTTTTAATCAATTTGTTAGTTGCGTTCGCGCCACTGTTTGGTTCAGGATACCGAAATTCCCGCTCCGGGTACAGTGACCCCACCACCTGTTTGACAATCAATTGATCAGTGTTCTTAGGCTGCTTTCTTTATCTTGAATGCTACCCCGAACGCACCAACTGCCACTATAGCCAAAGTAGCCGTAGGTTCAGGCACAGCGGTAACACCACGAAGGCTAACTTTAAAGTCCACTGGGGATCCATCATTAACAGTTCTATTGATCCCGAAACCTTCTCTAGGGCGTATAAGTGCATTACTAAAGGTGGCTGTTTTGTCGTCTGAGGAAATCGCCACCTTGAAAGCATTTGAGGTAACATTACCAAATTGAGCATTTGGACTGAGAATTTGAAAGGTGAACTGGTCGAATGTTAATCCCGTATCGTTGTTGTTATTATTAATGTTTGGAGCAATACGTTGATCGCTGGTAAAGTAAACGGTGGAATCTGGGTTAGTCAAACCTATTTCGCTGAACTGAAAGAGAACTTCATCAGATGGATAGGGAGGTTTCACTAAATCAAAATCCTGATTCACAATAGTAGCTGCTTGGCTATGACTAATTGTGCTAATAAGGGTAGATAGCACAGTAGCACTAGACAATGCAATCGTTCCTAGTTTCATTGAATTAATTTCCTTTATGAATTGGAACTTTAGCTCTAAACTTTTTCAGTCAATGCCTACGTAACGTGAAAAGAACAGCCCCAATACTTTTCGGTTAGTCCGCTCAACCTCGGAGATCGTCAGTCGCCTACGGAGGGCTTCCCGCAACTCACGGCGACTGGCGTGGGCTGGGGGGGATCTGGAGTATTGCATTAAAACCTTAACCGAAATGTATTGAGAACAGCCCAGGTTTTGCATCTCATCGGTGTGCTACTTACTAAACTTAACTGCTCATTCATTTTGAGGAAAAGCTTGAAATTTGGCGATTGTCTGCTCCTTCTCCTCCTGAACCTGAGGCTCTTTAGGCGGCGATGGAGATTTTGAGTCACCAGGCTTGCCCGGTTTCAAGAAACGCTCTTCTAAATTCTTAATCACG
>CAXTSI010000257.1:0-12766 GCA_964246695.1 uncultured bacterium | reverse complement strand
GTGCTGAGGAATGACTGCGGTACTCTTTATTTTTTATTTATAAACACCCTCTTAGGGAATTGTCGCATAAGTGGAAAACCCAAACGAAAAGCCTCAGACACTATTGAGGCTTTTTGTCACTATCTTGTAAAGTTTTTTCAAATAATTGTAGATAGTGAGGCTCGATACTTGGACGACTTAGAAGCGCGAAACATTGTTACGGACTTCAGTTTTTGGTACTATGTCCTCCTTCGTTGTCCAGTTTTCTAGCCAATCACCGTCAACATCCTTAATATACTGGCAGATACCATCCACACCCGTAGTTCTTCTAGCGCGTCTCAAATCTCTAGCTCTTTCGAGAGCAACTCTTGCTCTATTGATTTTTTCTTCTCTAAGGACTTCCAATTGACCAGACATAAGAACCTTACTAATCAATAGTAACTATAAGATAACATTTATTGGGAGATTGATCGCTATGTCTAAATACACATTCACCAATCTGCGAGTCCACCCGCTCTTCCATTGGATTAAAGCCTACGAACAGCCCACGCTTGATTCCCCAGTATTCCAATGTTAACTTCCAATCATTCTGCTTTTCAACAGCAAGGCTATCTCGAACACTTGTTAGTTGAACACACAGGGGTAATTTCTTTGCCCCAGAAGCGATCAAGTCTGTTGCCATTGACAAATCTGCAATATATGGATTAAGGGTATCTCCACCACAAAATTCTATCTCTTGGCAAATTTCGTCAATGAAAGGGCTGTCACTCCCTTCAAATTTATCTGCCATCAGATTTTTTTTCCAAATGCTTAGTTTTGGATCTCTCTCATTAAACCAAGCTGGAAATAAGTCTTTATACCAAAATTGTTCGGTTGGTGACAGTTTAGCAAACTCAGCATCTCTGTCCTCTTCGGGTAGTGATTGAACTGCAAGCCAGAAAGTTGCATCTTCTACTAACTCCGTAAGGAGTAGCATGACATGCCTTTTACGCTTTAGGAGACCGGATTTTTTGCTAACAATCCAGCGTCTCATCTCATCCAGCCTTGATGCCAGATTAGGATAAACAGGCTGAGCTTCCTCAATCAGTCTAATTAACTCAAGTTTAATGTCTTCCGGGCTTCGCACGCTACTTCTGTTAGAGAGATGTTAAAACAACAACCAATCCTAACAAAGATAATTCCGCAATTGCGTAACACTTATTTTATTAATCACGCCGAACGGAAAAGTACACGTCCTGGAAGCACCTCATCATTAATCTTGGCATAAACTCGGAGACACGCAGAAACTTCAGAACGCACTCCACCAATCTCCAGTGGCAGATCATCTTTTGACCAAGTAAAGACATCGGCATAAGTTCCCCATAACGGGCGTATCTGTACTTGATAACCAGCTTGACGCGCCTTTTCTACCACCGGATCGAGGGTGCGTCGTGCTTCTTGTTGTAGCTTACCCCACCAAGAGTAGCGATCGCACGTTGGCAAATACACCAAAGAGTGGATCGCCTCATCTAAATCTAGTCTGGCACGCAAAGCTGTTACTGGATCGGCGTCAGCAGTTACTTGTACGCGCCGGAAACGGTCCATCAGTGCTGTGATGTACTTAGACCTTTCTGACTCTAAGCTCAAAGACCTAACACCAAATCGATCCACACTCTTGAGAGCATGGTGCAAAGACAAGTCTAACTCAATAAACTTGAGATAAATAGAAACAACTCCAGCAAGTAAATCAAGTTCTCCGCCTCGTGTTTCCACCATCAATCGCGAATCAAAATCAATTTTATCTGACAAACATAACCCAGTAGCCTTGACCTTTCCTGTCAAACCAGGATAAAGAGATTCATCGCGGATAAAGGGTAGTGATGAAAGTGAGCAATTGTTCTCCCTTGCGCCCACCTGACTCACGTCTGTCAAGATACGCGATCGCCAAGCATGAGCTATTTTATCAGGAACGCGCAGCAGCAGACGTTGCATCTCGTTCCACAAATCGGCATCATTAGTACTGTAAAATTGGTACTGACCGATGTAGTTCAACAATTCCCGGTCAGCAAGCAAAGCTTCACCAATATATTTCAGTCGTTGGGTACTGCCTGTTACTGGCTCTAACACATCCTCCCATGAGGAATTATCCTCACTAGACAAGATCTCCTGACTGAGATCCAGTTTAGGTGTCGGTTCCAAAATAATGTCCAATTCTCTCAGCAATTCCTCGCAAGCACTGCTCCCTGGATCTATTGTCGCTGTTTTAAGAGCTTGCTGTAATTGAGTCCGCAATCCGTACAAACCCAACCGCAGTACCGAAGCTAAATTTGAGTTGTCAATCTCTAATAACTTGCTGAGGGGCTGCATAAATCCTCCGGTATCACTTGTTCTCGTTCCCGCAAAATGGGGAGTGGGGACAAATCAATTAAAAATTAAAAATTAAAAATTTTTTAATTTTGCATTTTTAATTTTTAATTTTTAATTCTTATACTCCCTAGTGTTCTCCAGAAAACGGATCTCGTTCTGCCTTAACATCGTTAGGTTGCGGTTGGAGAGTGTCCCGAAAAACGCAGCCCTCTTGCTTGAGACATTCTGGAGTTGTTGATGTCCAGTAAGGTACCTCAAAGGCATGTACTCGTAAGATCGCTTTCTCGTTGAGAGACACGTAATATCGGCAAGGATACTCGCTTTTAACTTCTGGTTGAGGCAATTCGCCAATCAGTTCCCACTGATTAGATTTTGGATTATGAAATTGGAAGTAGAAAGTGTGCTTGCGACTTGTAGGAAAAGGAGGTAATTCAGCAATTAAACCAATTCCTTGTGGCTGCACAGTACCATCGTCATATCGAAAAACTCTCAAATCCTTACTGTAGTTTTTCTCGGCAGAGAATACCACAGTGTGAGCATCTGTTTTTAAAGCATTTGCCGATTCAGCGACATTGACAGCAATATCGCATACTACCTGACTGTCTTCAGAAATCACTGCTGATGTCAAGATTGCTTTTGCCGCATCAAGACAGGGAATATTCACAGGAATTAAGTAGTAGGGATTACCCCGACAAAGCAGCAAGTCGATATCGAGCTTTTGATTAATCTCAAACTGGACTTTGATTTGATTTTTAAAATCATCCTCATTCATTTCCAGTTTTTTCATCAAAGCGTCGCCGTTATAGCTGCCCCAAAGTTGAGGTTTTATATTCTCAAAGTCTTGACGGATAATGTTATTGGTCAATTGCATTCCCTGCCAACTACTGCGATACTTTGCCATAGCATCATCAGCGTTAAGTTGATACAGTTCTTGACCTGCTTGAAAAATTGCATCTAAACTTCCCCCAATGACCTCCCTCTTAAAAGAGCATGGTAGAAAATAAAACAGGTTTTTGACATCTATATATAGTTGGTTCGCTCCTCTACGCAACAATTCCTTAGATTCTTGAGGGGCGAAACCCAGTTGCTTGAGCTTTTCAGCAAAGCAGGCTCCGGCAGAGGTTGCTAGCTTGGTATATTCAGGTTCAAAGGTGACTCGCTCTTCGTTCCACACCAAATAATCAGACTTGCTAAATACCCGGTATAATTCGCGCTCAACTAATTCCAGATTGCAAGTTTTTCCAGAGAGAATCAACCAATCTACTTGCTCTTTATGGCTTTGGGAATCTTGCTGATTGGAAAACTTAGTCGATAACGCATTCTCTACCAGTCCTTTGGCGATACCTACAGCTTCTTGAATCACAGGAGATACCGCCCTTTCAAATTGCTCTACTGTTAACGTCACACTCAGACTCTCAATCACCTCGTTTGGCAATTGAATGTCGTTTTGTAGGAGCAGTTCAGCAATTTTCTGCCCGTCGAGGACGAAGGTTGGTACATCTATATCTTTTTGCTGCTTTTGTCCGAGTGTAATTTTCGCATTTTCCGCTTGTTCCCAAAGACTGTAAAAGGTTTGTACCCGAGATGGTGAATTTTTCCAGCGGGTGGGGAGTACTTTTTCCGCCACATTTAAAGCATCTTTGTAAGCTTCGCCTTCGCGGATATCCTTGTCTACACAAGCCAATAGCCAGCCGGAGTGGAATTTGCCGTTATCAAGGAAGCGATCGCTCAATTCCTCTAGCTGCACCTTCAACACATCTTTTGCTAAGCGTTCTTCGATGACTGCTGTTAACAGACAGTCCGCGATCGCCGCTTTCATTAGCAGGAAAAGTCGCAGTGTGATCAGTTCGCCGCCTAACTGCAAATGACCAGAAGAACCTAACAGTTTGGGGGTAAGTTTATAGTAGCGTCCGCCATCACCTCGGTCTTCACCTGGTTCAAATGGGTTAATTTCTTGCAGCGTTAGGCGAATCAGCGCTAAATCAGTAGTTCCCCCACCGATATCTAAAACTAGCACATTTTGCCACCATTTATCCCCGTTGTAACGACAGCGAGTTTTGAAAGATTCAATCCCCACGTTCAAATCACCGCCAAATTCACGCCACAGGAAGAAGATGGCTACTGATATCGCTTCGTCATAAGCCATCTGCACATCTTCGATATCCAGTTTTTTTACCAGGTTCTCAATCTCACGACGCACAAATGGTGAGGCAATTGTTGGATAAGTCACCACTGCTCGGTAAAATTTGCCCTCGGAACATTTACCAGGGTAACGTCGTCTATATTCTTCCGTCAACTCTATCAGTTCAGCATAGGCAGCTTGAAGTAGGTTGTTAACCTGAATTGTGTCCTCGTTACCATTGAGTGTGACTTGGAAAGAGCGTTCTTGACCAAAATAGCGTTTGGGTGAGTGGAGGAATTTGCCTTCAATCTCCTCTCCATTTCCAATGGCGTTTAGTCTGTGCTGCCTTGCTTTTTCTCCCAAGATGACTTTAACTTTTGCTGGATCGTCCTCTGGTAAAGAAGGTTCTAGACTGACGACTTCTAATTCACTGGGAATTTCATTTAGACGACGGTCTTTATCGAGTTCTACTGGTATCAAACTTTGCCATTCAAGAGGTGGAACGCGGAAGACTTCGTGGTAGATCTGGTTCAACCGTTTGCTGGCGGCATGACGAAACCAAGGTAGGCGTTTGCTGAGAAAAATTTCTATCTGCCGCAAAGCGTCCAACAAGTCGATACTGTTAACACCGCGAAATAGTTGTTCTCCGAGATTATGTGGTATTATATCTAGGGTGGCAAAAGTCGATCTATTATAATCCCGATTGGGGATTGAAACAGAAATTGAAATTTTCCTCAGTTCATTGAGAAACTTTTGCCACTCTGCGTTCCAAGCATCACGACTGATACCCGGTAACTCATCCACAGGACATTGATTTAGCCACACTGCTAAGCGATCGCGCAACCGCACTTCTTGCTCGCTGGGCAAACTATCTGGAGTGACGATGACTTTGGGATCGTAGAGTGTAACTGTGGAGTTAGACGTGCCAAAATCAATAGCGAACCAGCCTGGATAGGTAATTTCTGGCTTTCTGCTTTCATGAGTTGGTTCCGGTTTAGATGGCTCGTTGACAAACATTGGTGTGAATAATATATCTCCGAAAGTCCATATATTGCACTCAGATGTAGAGGCTTTGGTTGCAGATAGATTTGGATCGCCAGTCCCATTGTCAGAGTCGAAATACTCTATAGTAACTAGCAAATTGCAGTTGACGCCTGCTGGTAAAGGTTTATCCCACCAACAATCGCTTTGCTTTAATCGCTGCGGGGTAGAGAGTCTGAGTAGTTTATTTGTGCTATAAAAGTTGACACTTTTATATCCGGATTGTATCTGTGCTGCTAGGTCTTCTGGTGTACCACTGACAGAAATATCAATTCGGGAAATATGGGGTAAATTGTAACTTGCACTAGGTTTTATTTCTATTCCTGGTAAAAGCAACAAGTTATTGTCTTTAATACGCAGTTGATAACGATTTAAAAGCTCTATTTTAACAGGCATACCGATTTTAGATTGTTAGTGGTTAGTTGTTAGTTGTTAGTGGTTAGTTGTTAGTTGTTGGTTGTTGGTTGTTGGTTGGTTGCTAATTGCTAATTGCTAATTGCTAATTGCTAATTGTCAATTGTCAATTGTCAATTGTCAATTGTTACCATTAGCCATTAGCCACTAACAACTAACAACTAACCACTAACAACTAACCACTAACCACTAACAACTAACCACTAACAACTAACAACTAACAACTAACCACTAACCACTAACCACTAACTACTCTGGATAAGAAATAGTTGGGATTTGGGAAAGGTTGTCTAACCAGGGTGGAGTGGAGGTAGTGCTTTCTTCTGCGGAGGCGATGTACCTGAGTAAGGGTTCGTGCTTCGATTTTAAAAGTTCTTGCAGATTGTCTACTATCTCCTTGAGTGCTTGGGAAAAAGAAGATTTCACTTGTTTGGTTAACTGACTCACGTACTGGATGAGGTGCAATCCTGCGGTAGTGGTGATTTCGTCTCGCAGTCGTAAAACTGCAATCTGGTGATTAAATGGTCTTGGGGGAACAGGAAACTTTTTATCAGGACTCCAGTCAAAGATTTGACCGTTGGAGTGTTTGTCGTCTTTACGTGCTAAGGGAAATAAGGCGTCAGCGTTGAGCGGAGTAGCACTAAGTGCCAATCCGCTATGTTGAACGATCAGCTTTTGCCATTTATTAGCAGGATCTACACTTCGTAAAAGATTTCTGAATAAGCGAACTTGATTCTTACCAAATTTTTTCTCGATATTCTGTTCTTTATCTGGTAACAAAATTGTGTTTAGTTTGTCGCGTTCTATTTCCACATCACTAGACAATTTGCTAAACAAGTCTTTGACTGCTTCTATAGTGCGATCGTGAGCGAAACCTTGCATTTCGTTAATTGTTTGTACAAATGCCGGATAAAAATCGTCACTTTTAGTGGGAATGAAGTCGTCAACCTCATCTTCCTCAAAAAAACTTTCACCTTTTGTTAAGGCGATCGTGCCATTTTTGGTTCTGTCAAAGAGCAAAGTCCACTCGCTCCAATCAAAGAATATTTTATTAGTTAGCTCATCCTTAAGCACATCACTGACAGCTACACCATTGCGGTTCTTCAATATCGGCTGTTTCTCTAAATCTTCTTCAAATTGCCTGTAGGTAGTGACTAGGTTCTCGATCGCCTCCCGTAAGGTGAGAAAAGCTGGACTTTCCACAAACGGTATATATGCTGGAATTTCTTGTAGCAAATTTTTTAGTTGACTCTGCTCTTTACGTAGATTGTCTGCAGCCCTTTGAGTGTCTTCTAAAAGTTGTTTCATGCCATGAACAGCTACATGCTCTTTAAGTAATGAGCGTAGCCTGCCAATCCCTCCATCCTCGGCATAGTCACTCAGTTGCTTGTGCAGTGTACTAGAGGTGGGCAACATTTCACTTAATTGCTGCCATTTCTGCCGCAGATCCGATTCTGGTTTGTTTGGTGTGTCCAGTTCTGGCAAAAACTCTGGTGAGCAAACTTGCACAAGGGAGGAAAGTTCTGCGAGTTTATTCAGCCCATAGAGTTGCGACAGCAGGACAATATTCTTTTTTTCTGTGGTCAAATTGCTGGCGCTGGCGATCGTCAGTTTGAGAATACTTAGGCGCTCAAGTAATTCTTCTTCCGACAGGGGTTCTTCCAAAAGTTCGTCAATAGCACGTTCATCACTCCAAGAGAGAGGAAGTTGATTGAAGCGTCCCACGCCAACTATAATGCGGTCTTTGAGGTCTTGTCCTTTATCCCGCTCAAGCATACTGCGGATTTTAGCTGCAGTGACGCCGCCTGGATATCTGCCGTTAAGCAGCAGTAGGATAGTTTGTACATCTGCTAGTTCCCGCAAAGACAAAAAGGCATCCCTGACGCCAGAATCAGCAGATCCTAATCCCGGAAAGTCTAGGAGAACGAATTCATTTGTTCCTTGTAAAGAAGATAAATCCCAGATTTCCTTTGATATCTTGATTGTGAGATCTATACGGCGAATTAATGAAAAGCTATTTTGCAAGTCTTTAGCTGATGGCTGCGTGAAGGTTTCCCAAGATTTGGGAGCAGGAGGTAGAAGAGAGAAGCTGAGTTCTAAGATATTCATGGGCGGATCGGCTAGTCTCAGCCCTTTGTAAGCAGTGGTATTGTCTATTTGGTAGTTTTTGCTACAGATATTTTCTCCATACACGCTATATGTACGAACAAACACTACCAGTTCCCGCAGCAGAGAGCGTAGTTCCAAGCTTTGGGTCTGATTCCATATTTGCTCACACCATTTGAGGATATCGTTAGTGTCAATGACACTTGTAGGATGTAAACTGCTCAAGGTAGCAAGTTCTGCTGGAGACACTTCTGCTGCTCTTGCCCGCTTTTGGGCTTCTTCAAGCATAAAGCGCAGGCACTCTTTGACTCCTTCGTGAGAAAGATATTCAACTTTAAAATTACCAACTTTTGTGGTTTGAAAATCTTTTTGTTGAACGAGGTGGATGGCTGTAACGTTACCTGTAGTGGGGGTTTCACTGACTGGCAAGGCATCGGCGTAGCCAATGAGACTGCCAAGAAGCAAGGTTTTTCCGCTACTGAATTCCCCCATGATGCCGATTTTGACGGGGGAGGATGCAAGCTGCACCGTTCTCTGGGCGGACTGCTGAAGACGCTGGATGCTTTCGTGAATGCTGTTGGGAACCCACTTTTCCTGGGGAGGTGGGTTTTGTGATACCAACTCAAGACTTTGGAATATAGATTCCCCGTACTCTTTATAGCGGTGCAATTGTTCTACTGCCATATCGCTTTTCATATATGTTCCGTTCTTCAGATCCAAGATAACTTTTCCGGACTTCGGTTACCTGAACAAGCTAGAATGCTTATAACATAGAGGATTTACGGCATTAGCTACAGCTATATCCTATTTTTTTTACTACTAAAAATTAAAGTTTATCAATTTCTACAATTTTTGCCTGACAATTTGCCACACTGAGATAATACCGAGTGTCGGTACGTGTTTGTGCGATTTTTACTAGAAAAGTTTTCGTAATCTAGCAATCCTACTGATATCGGGTTGTGAACATGACTTTTTTAACGAACCGCCAAGACGAGGCAGCCCTGACCATGGATAAGTCCTCCGCTTTCGTCTAGATGCAGTCTATATTTTGTCAGCCAGCGGGTTGTAGAGTAACGCGCCGCGTAGCGGTGGTCCGTCAGACAACCCGCCACACGGGGAATATAGGGCACGATGCGCTCATAGTGTACTTACCGTCAATCCGTCACGATCAATTGCTGATTATTAATCAGAATAGATGACGAGAGAATCCGACTTTGGGACACCGGGTCAAGGAGCGATGTCTGACGCAGGTCCGCGCAGCGTCTACGCATCCTTAAAAAGATCACGGGACTCGTCAGGTTGTTTGTCAGGAGAAATCCTCAACTATTTATACTCAGTAATTGAGGCGAATATTTATCGCTTTTTGTAATACTTTTTGTACTACAATATGACGTGCGCGTGGGTGGGTTTGAAATGCACCGATTTAACGATCGCCTATTGAGGGACAAAAGTAATCTACCTCATTTTGGTCTTAACCGAGAAGTATTGTCCTCACTCCTAAGTTTTTTAAAACTTCAAACTCCAAGCAGCAAAAGCTAACGCACCCCAACCGGCAATAAATGCCGCTCCTCCCAGAGGCGCAATTGCTCCTAAAGACTTAACACCAGTTAAGCTTAGGGCATACAGGCTACCTGAGAAAATAGCAATGCCAATAATAAATAGCCATCCAGTCGCTATCAGGGTAGGTGGAGGAGACTCAGTGCGACTAAGTAGTAGTGCCACTAACAACAGTGCTAGAGCGTGGTACATTTGGTAAAGCGCACCAGTTTCAAAAATTTCCAGGGAGCGATCGCTGATTTTTTCCCGCAAGGCGTGGGAAGCAAAAGCTCCAGCGGCAACGGATAAACCACCTAGAATAGCTGCAAGGCTTAAAAAAATTCGCGTCATATTGCTAATTGCTAATTGCTAATTGCTAATTGCTAATTGCTAATTGCTAATAGTAGCAAGGCAATTAGCTATTAGCCGTTAGCAACATGATTCATGAAGAGCGAATCTCATCTTAGACATCAAAATGATATGAGACTCCCCCGTCTTCATTTACCTTAAAGTTAGCATTGAATTGTTTTGCCTGCTCATCTAGATATTGCTTTGCGGTGGCTGCTGGTAGTTGTGACTGCATTGCAAAGCTGAGAATAGTGACGCGCCCATTATTTTCTTGAATAAGGCGATAAAAAATCGATTGCAGGCGATCGCTCGTTTCTAGCTTCAGCGATTTTTTTTCTTGCTGACTTTGACGGTACAATCCCAATGCCATCCAGATCCCTAGTACAGAGGTAGGAACGCCAAAAATTAGACCATGTAAAGCAGTAATATCAAGTAGATAACTAGCGTCTTCATTCTGAAAATCTTGAGTTTCTTCTATGCCTGGTGGGATTGGTTTAAGCAAAGTATTTTTTTCAATGACTGCAGAGGCTGATAACGTCATAAACATGAATCCGAGTGCCAGTAGCCAACCTGTTGCCAATTTTTCAGCAATCTTCATCGTTCTACCTCAGATTTGAACCTTGCTTGCGATTCTAACCTCACTTACGTGAGGCTTCCAGTATTCGGGAAAAATAGAAGCGAGTTCGAGTCATTGACTGTCTTTGAACTGAAAAGCCTTTACTTTCTAGAATTTTCACCACATCAGTCTCACGGTGCAGATAGGCGCGAGTCGCTTTACTTGCTCCTGGAAAGAAACTACCTATTTTCTTCAATAGCACCAGAGCAAAGGTTTTCGGCGCAAAACTGAGAATTATCCGTGACTGTGCCATAGAACAGAGGTGAGAAATCATTTCATCTGCCTTTTCCTGGGGGTAGTGGATCAGCACATCTAAACAGATAACTGTATGGTAGCTACCGCTTAACGTTTCTAAATCCTGCACAGCAAAAGTAGGACGATCGGCATTTCCTAAAATTTCCTTTGCTCTTTGCTTTGCCTCTTCCACCATTTTGTCAGAAATATCACTGGCATAAACCTTTGCGCCAGCTTCTGCTAAAGGAATGCTGAGACTACCGACACCACACCCAGCATCACAGATTGATAATCTGGCTAAATTGTCATCAGCTTTGAGCCAGCCTAGCACCGTATCCACAGTTTGTTGATGTCCATGACGAATGTCTAGCTGAACTTTGTTGACTTCGCCATTACCATAGATGCGTCTCCAACGGTCGAAGCCTGTGGAGTTGAAATATTCTTTAACAATAGTTTTATCGTCGGCTACTTTCATCAAACTTAGTTTTAATGTTTCCCAATGGTTTAAAGTACCATATGCGCGAACCTTCAAGAACACCTGTTCGGCAATAGATAAGAATCGGGCAACGGATGATGTAACGGATGTAGCGGATTCCTCTAGTGTGAGACTAACATCTAGAGGAATCCCTTACAAGCCGTGCTTTCACAGTTGCACCATCCGTTACAAGCCGTGCTTTCACCGTTACATTATCCGTTACATCCGCTACCCCATCCGTTGCCAAGATAGTTCTTTGGTAGCTTCGTTAAAATGCCAGCGCAGTAAGTTGGTAGCAGAAGCACTCCTAGCAATTCCTGGTAAACCGATCGCTTGCCTAGGTGCAACAGTTGCAAGTGCGATCGCCCGATCTACGTCACATATTCCCCATTTCACCAAATTTTGCACTCCTACCAACAAGGGTAAAGTCGTTCCTGATAAAGTTCCATCGGGAAGTCTGGCGGTGCCGTTGTTCACTTCAATTTGCCGAGTGTCCCAAGGATAAATGCCATCGGGTAGCCCTAAAGGTGCAAGGGCATCACTGACGAGGAAAAGCCCTTGTTCGCAACCACTGGCGCGTAATAAAATTTGAATCATCGTTGGGGAAACGTGCTGACCATCGGCTATGAAACCACACATTACGTCAGGATGGGTAATTGCTGCCCCTAGTAATCCCGGTTCGCGGTGGTGTAATGGTGGCATGGCGTTGAAGGCATGAGTCACCATCGTTGCACCTAGTTCAAAGGCGTGTTGCGCTTGGGTTAATGTGGCTTGGGAATGTCCTAAACTAACGGTAATACCCAGAGAGCGTAAATATGGAATGACTTCACCAGTGGGATCTAATTCCGGTGCTAGGGTTATGACTTTCACAATGTCGGCATAATCACCCAAAACCCGCTTTACGAATTCAATGGTTAGTGGTATAAGATACTCTGCTGGATGTGCACCGCGTTTTTGGAAATTTAGAAATGGTCCTTCTAAATGCACTCCCAAAATCTGAGCCGAGGCACCTCTGTGTGCTTGCGGAGAGGGTTTGGGAGTGAAGTTTTCTAAATCAGCGATGACAGCAAGCGATCGCTGAATATTTTCTACCGAAGTTGTGACAATGGTGGGTAAAAAGGCATCTACTCCTACATCCCATAAAAATTGAGCGATCTGAGCTAAAATTTGAGAGTTTTCCGCTGTCAAATCGGGAAATGCCAATCCCAATGCGCCATTAATCTGCAAATCAACTCCACCTAAGGAAATCCAGTCGCCAGCAACATCTAAAACTTGTAAGTTCGTTGGCGTAATCCTTTTGAGATCTGTACCCATTGGCTGGATTTGCTCAATTATGCCCTGAGAATTAACCAAGAGCATTTGTAAATCTTTGTAACCAGGTACTTGAGCGTTGATAATATTTACGCTTTGTGTTGCTTCAGTCATCACCTTCGCGAGAAAATAACTTCATCTGACCCGATTAAGTAGGGAGTAGGGAGTGGGGAGTAGGGAGTAGGGTCAGATGAGGAGGACAAGGAAGCATCCCTCTCCCTCATCTCCCCCTACTCCC
>CAXTSI010000256.1:0-12769 GCA_964246695.1 uncultured bacterium | reverse complement strand
CGCCCATTGAAAGCCAGTCATAGAGAGGCATTGGTATTTTTCGGAGATGTCTATTGGCGATGCTGCAGACGTGGAAATCGCCAACACAAGTGCACCTTTTAACGGTGCGATCCTCAAAAACTACTGCTGGCGGCGATCCCGTCAACATTGGACACTTAATTGCAACAATAGCAAATGCCAGTGTCCAACACTAGCTTACTTAACGACCGAACACCTCTAGTTCCCATTGTATGAGCGGTATAGTGTTAAATTCCTCGATAGTTCTGACCCTTCCGGAATGGTTACAAAAATGTTTCAATAGCTTCTCAGCAGATGCCGAAGCAGAAGATAACCAAAGGCAGGCTGATACAGCCTTGATTCTTCATGCCTTTGAATTTGCCTATCAACTCCATAAGGGTCAGTACCGTAAATCAGGAGAACCGTACATTTGTCATCCGGTGGCAGTGGCGGGATTGTTACGTGACTTCGGAGGCAGTGCAGCTATGATAGCAGCTGGATTTCTCCATGATGTAGTTGAAGATACAGATGTTACAATTGAAGAAATAGAGCAGCACTTTGGTATAGA
This sequence comes from uncultured bacterium, assembly GCA_964246695.1. GTDB lineage: Bacteria > Cyanobacteriota > Cyanobacteriia > Cyanobacteriales > Nostocaceae > Stigonema. The sequence continues at coordinate 12,204 of CAXTSI010000256.1, read as the reverse complement.
AGTGCGGCGATTAGTTGAAGGGGTTACCAAGCTTTCAAAACTGAATTTTCAAAGCAAAACCGAAAGCCAAGCGGAGAACTTTCGCCGCATGTTCCTGGCGATGGCGCAAGATATTCGGGTGATTGTGGTGAAGTTGGCAGATCGGCTGCACAATATGCGCACACTTGAACACCTCCCGGACGAAAAACGCCGCCGGATTGCTTTGGAAACAAGGGAAATTTTTGCACCTTTAGCCAATCGCCTGGGGATCTGGCGGGTGAAATCGGAACTAGAAGATTTGGCGTTTAAGTACCTCGAACCCGATGCATATGAGCAAGTTGTGCAGTATGTTGCCGAAAACCAAACCAATCGGGAACAGCGATTGAGCAAATCTACAGAAGTTTTGCTAACTCGTTTGCAGCAAGCCGGAATTCAGTGTCTCGAAATCAATGGGCGTTCTCAGCATCTTTATGGCGTTTACCAAAAGATGCTGCAACACAAGGAGTTTCATGAAATTTACGATTTAGCAGCGCTGCGGATGATTGTCAAAACGAATGAGGAATGCTATCGCGCTTTGGCGATCGTTCACGATGCTTTTCGTCCGATTCCTGGGAGATTTAGGGACTACATCGGTCTGCCCAAGCCAAATCGTTATCAATCGTTACATACAGGAGTTATTGGTCCCTGGGGGCGTCCGTTAGAAGTGCAAATTCGCACTTTAGTAATGCATTATGTTTCTGAGTACGGAATTGCAGCTCACTGGAAGTACAAAGAAACTGGAAGTTTGAGCAATACCGATTTGACTGCGGTAAATGAGAAATTTACTTGGTTGCGGCAACTGCTGGAGTGGCAAAATGACCAGAAGGATGCTCAGGAGTACTTGGAAAGCGTTAAAGATAATTTATTTGAAGATGATGTTTATGTCTTCACTCCTAAGGGGGATTTAATTTCCTTAAATCCCGGTTCCACGACTGTGGACTTTGCCTATCGCATTCATACAGAAGTAGGGAACCACTGTGCTGGTGCGCGGGTAAATGGGCGGAGGGTACCGCTCTCAACGCGATTGCAAAATGGCGATATTATAGAAATTATTACGCAAAAGAACAGCCGTCCCAGTTTAGATTGGTTAAACTTTGTCAGGACAACGGCAGCGAAGAATCGGATTAAGCAGTGGTACAACCAGTCGCGCCGCGAAGAAAATGTTGCCCGTGGTCGGGAATTGTTAGAAAAAGAACTGGGTGAAACTGATTTTGAAAGCTTACTCAAATCAGAACAGATGCAGGCTGTAGTACAGCGGTGTAATTACCAATGTGTGGAAGATTTACTTGCGGCTTTGGGTTACGGTGAAATTACACTGAATAATGTGCTTAGTCGTTGGCGAGAAGAGGTGAAAGCACAACAACCAGTTGCGATGTCTGACGACAAGTCGCCCAGCGCCTACGCTTCTCAAGTTCTCCCAAAACCGGACGCTACAGCAAAAGCGTTACCAGCAACTCTTAATGTACCGCACTTTAGTGATTCACCAATGGTTGGGGTAGAAGGGTTGGTGTATCATCTAGCCGGGTGTTGTAATCCCATTCCAGGAGAGGCGATTATTGGTGTAGTGATGCGAGGTAAGGGGGTAAGAATTCATCGCCAAGGATGTCATAATCTACCACATGTCAAATGCGCTCATTTAGTACCAGTGAGTTGGAAACCAACAGCGGAAAATAGCGGTCGTCCTCAGACTTACCCGGTGAATATGCAGATTGAAGCCAACGATCGGGTGGGAGTTTTAAAGGATATTTTGTCGCGCTTAAGCGATCAAGGAATAAATGTGCGCCATGCTAATGTGAAAACTGGTATTGGTCAACCAGCCTTGATAGACTTAGGAATAGATATACGCGATCGCGCTCAACTAGAACAAGTCTTTACCCGAATCAAGAAATTGAGCGATATTCTCAATATCCGCCGCGTTTGTCAAATTGAAGAATAGTTTTTGACAGAAATTTTCGTAAGTTCCCATTGGATAAATTATATGAGCAGTAAATTGTTATATTCCTCGATGAATCTTACCGTTCCGGAATGGTTACAAAAATGTCTGAATGACTCATCAACAGATGACCGCCGTTCGGGTGATATAGCCTTGATTCGTCATGCCTTTGAATTTGCCTATCAACTGCATCAAGGTCAGTACCGCAAATCAGGAGAAGCATACATTTGTCATCCGATGGCAGTGGCGGGGTTGTTACGTGACTTGGGAGGCAGTGCTGCTATGATAGCAGCTGGATTCCTCCATGATGTAGTTGAAGATACAGATGTTAAAATAGAAGACATAGAGCAGCGTTTTGGTACAGAAGTGCGGCTATTAGTCGAAGGAGTCACCAAGCTTTCAAAACTCGATTTCAAAAGCAAAACTGAAAGCCAAGCGGAGAACTTTCGCCGCATGTTCCTAGCAATGGCGAAAGATATTCGGGTGATTGTGGTCAAGTTGGCAGACCGCCTGCACAACATGCGCACACTCGAACACCTCCCCGACGAAAAACGCCGCCGTATTGCTTTGGAAACCCGCGAAATTTTTGCTCCCTTAGCTAATCGCTTGGGAATGTGGCGAGTGAAATCGGAACTGGAAGATTTGGCGTTTAAGTACCTCGAACCCGATGCATATGAGCAAGTTTTGCTGTATGTCGCCCAAAACCAAACTTCTCGTCAACAGCGATTGCGCAAATCTACAGAAGTTTTGCTGACTCGTTTGCAGCAAGCCGGAATTGAGTGTCTCGACATCAGTGAGCGTTCCAAGCATCTTTATAGTGTCTACCAAAAGATGCAGCTGCAACACAAAGAGTTTCACGAAATTTACGATTTGGCAGTACTGCGGATTATTGTGACAACTCATGAGGAATGCTATCGCGCTTTGGCGGTGGTGCATGATATGTTCCGCCCCATACCCGGTCGTTTCAGTGATTATATCGGCTTGCCCAAGCCTAACGGCTACAAATCACTCCACACAGTCGTTGTCAGCAGTACGGGTAAACTCCTAGAAGTCCAAATACGTACACTAGAAATGGATTATTTGGCAGACTACGGAATTACAGCTTACTGGAGACTGACTCACTCACTAGACTCTTCTAAGCAATCAACTAAACATAATCAGCAAAAACTAAACCAATTCGCTTGGTTGAATGAACTTGTAGCCTGTAACGAAGAAATTTGTGATGCCTCTGAGTATATGGAGAGTATCAAAAATGATTTAACAATGGAGGAAATTTATGTTTTTACCCCAAAAGGAGATTTAATATCGTTACCCACTAAATCAACGCCTGTGGATTTTGCATATAAAATACATACAAATCTTGGCAACAGATTGGCGAAGGTAAAAATAAATGGTGAGGACGCAAATGAAATAACTATGCTAACCACTGGCGATACAGTTGAAATCCTTACAGATACCAACGCAGAACCTAAATTAGGTTGGGTTAAGGCAGTTGCAACTAACAAAGCCAAAAATGCAATTAGAAGGTGGCATAAAAATAAATACGCAAGTGAATCTAAGTCAAAGTTACTCAAAGAATATCTCGTTCCAGTTGTTAATTTGAGTTTTATCTCTGTAGATAGAATTGGAATTTTCAAAGATGTAATTGAGAAATTTTATCGATACAAAATCAATGTCCAAGCTGTCCATGTGGAAACAAATACAAATGGCATTGCTAAAATAAACTTATCAATAGAATCTAGTGATGCAGAACAGTTAAATGAGTGTATTAAAGAAGTATCAAGAATATCAGATATTCTTGATTTCCGAGTGGTGTAATTACATGCAGCACTCTAGGTTAATCAATGGAAGTAGTACAGATCTGATTTATGGACAAGGGAGATAAGGGAGACAAGGGAGAGGAGTTCACAGAGGAGTGTAAGGATTACTATACATCAAAAGAAAATGGTATTTGTACTTAAGACTACACTTTCCGGAAATACATTGAAGAAATATGGAGTAGTAAGAGTAGAAGTGTAACTTAAAAATACAGCACAAAGCTTGACAAGGTGGGTGTATGACCTTAACTTCAGATAAAATCAGTAGCAATTTTAACTTGATTGCTTTAATTAAAGGTGAAATAGCAGATGCATCTCACAGCAATATTTCAGATGAGTTTTTCAATTTTTTGAAACACTTAGAGGAGCAAAATTTTTTTTCGACAGAAATTGGACGGATAGTGGAAGTTGTTGCGAAGGAACTATACGAGCTAACATCAGATTGGAATATAGCTGTTGCTGGGCTGATCTACGCATACTCTTCACTAAATAACGATATCAATCAGCCAAAGATAGAAAGTATTATTAATCTCAATTTAGATATCTCTAATTTGTTGAAAAGCTTAAAAATATTATCTAAATGTATATCAAAATTTAAAATTACACCTACCTCTAATATCAACTTTTTTGAAGGAGAAAATTTCAGAAGACTATTAATTGTCGTTACTAGAGATATAAGAGCGCTGGTTATTGAACTCGTTTATAGGCTAGTAATTTTAGAAAATATCAATCGTGTCGTCGGTTTGAAAAAACTTTTGAAAGATAGCTTTACAATTGAGACTTTCAAAATTTTTGTTCCGATTGCTAATAGATTAGGTCTTTGGAAAATTAAGTGGAAATTAGAAGATTTTTCATTTAGAGAACTAGAACCAAAAATCTACTTTAAGATTGTGACTCTGCTTTCTGATACTCGTTCAGAAAGAGAGAAGTATATGAATTACTGTATTGATGAGATCCGCAATAGGCTTGTGGAGAATGGTTTTACTAGTACTAAATTTGAGGTGAGTGGTAGAACAAAAAATATATACAGTATATATGCAAAAATGAAGCAACTTTACTGCTACAGTAAAGGTATAGTTCCTAGTAAGTTGCCAGCCAATGAGTTTAACAAGTCCCTAGACGGTAACTTTAATTCTAGTTTTGAATCTGTATATGATTTGTTCGGCATTAGAGTCGTTTGCAACTCCATACCAGACTGTTATGCCGCACTCGGAGTCATACACAGTTTATTCCGTCCAGCACAAACTCCTAGAAGGAATAGTAGTCACTTCATTGACTATGTCGCTGCACCAAAGTCCAATGGTTATCGCTCTCTTCACACCGTTGTGATTGGACCAATGCAGAAGAGGCTAGAAGTTCAAATCAGAACTTATGAAATGAATGCCCAAGCAGAATATGGGATCGCAGCTCATTGGAAATATAAAGAGTTTGGTCATTCACAATCTACTAACAAAGAAGAACACATATTTGCTGATATTAAAAAGGTGATCAATGAGCAGGGTCTTGCTGCTGTTCATAGTTTCCTTGAAGGTTTAGATAATGATATATTTGGTTCGGAGATATATGTATTTACCCCTAGAGGAGATGTGATATCTTTGTCACCAAGTGCGACGTCGGTAGATTTTGCTTACCAAGTTCACACGGAGGTGGGTAATCACTGTGCTGGGGCGCGGGTGAACGGACGGATGGTGACTCTGGATACGCCATTAAAAAATGGGGACATAGTTGAGATTATTACTCAGAAGAATTCTCACCCGAGTTTGGATTGGCTGAACTTTGTGGTCACCCCAAGTGCGCGCAACCGGATTCGTCAGTGGTACAAGCGATCGCACCGCGAAGAAAATGTTGCTCGTGGTCGGGAATTGTTAGAAAAAGAACTCGGGAAACCCGGTTTTGAAAGCATGCTCAAATCGGAACCGATGCAGGCTGTAGCACAGCGATGTAATTACCACTCTGTAGAAGATTTACTCGCGGCTTTGGGTTACGGTGGAATCACACTCAACCAAGTGCTTAATCGTTGGCGAGAAGAGGTGAAAGCGCAACAACCAATTGCGATTGCGCCTCAAGTTCTGATAAAACCGACAGTACCCAAGGTGTTGCGAGATGGAACTTCAACCGCCTCACGCTCCAGTTCGCCAATTATTGGGGTAGAAGGGTTGATGTATCATCTAGCTGGGTGTTGTACTCCCATTCCCGGAGAGGCGATTATCGGTGTGGTGACGCGAGGTAGGGGAATTTCGATTCATCGCCAAGGATGTCATAATTTGGGGAATGTGGAGAGCGATCGCCTAGTAGCAGTCACATGGAACCAAGCAGCTGAAAATAGGGAGCGTCCTCAGACTTATCCGGTGAATGTGCAGATTGAAGTTTTGGATCGGGTGGGAGTTTTAAAGGATATTTTGTCGCGGTTGAGTGACCAAGGGATCAATGTGCGTTATGCTCATGTGAAAACTGCTATTGGTCAACCAGCTTTGATAGATTTAGGGATAGATATACGTGCTCGCGCTCAACTTGAACAAATCTTTATCCAGATTAAGAAATTGAGCGATATTCGCAATATCTACCGACTCGGTGAAATTGATAATTCGTAGGGTGCGTTAACCGTAGGGGCGGGGTTACCCCGCCCTTACAATGTGGTCAATTCAATTGAAAACTGCTGTAAGGTAAGAGCGATGTCTGACGACAAGCCCAACACCGAAAGCAGAAGCGATGAGGGAAAACCGACAACATGCGCGCTGTCTCACCGCTTTGCGTCTACGCTTTTTAGTATCGAACCGCCAAGACGCAGAGGGCGCGGAGGAAGAGGGGAGAGGAATGATTACCAAATGGTATCGATGGCTGATGACCGGATTTTACTATCGCAAGTAACTAGTGGCAAGTTCAAATAAAGTGCTGTCGCGGCGATGATTCGGTCAGGCATATCTGGAATCACGTCTCGGGGAATTTCTCGAATCGCTTGTGCTACACCTAAATCCAGCGGAACGATTACCACTGTATCAACTTCAAATAGCGCCCTAGTGAGCCTTTCCAGCGCTACATCTGGCAATCGTCGTCTCTCCACCAAGTAAATCACCTCAACAACAGAGATTGAAGCCACATAAATTGGGTTACCAGTATTAGTAGCCTGCTCAAGAGCTACAGTGGCATTGGCGGATAAATTTTCTCGGCTCAGAAGATACCAGATAACCGTGTGAGTGTCTGCTACCACTGCACTCATAAAATATTTTCTCTAGGGAAATTTCCCCACATTTCACGTCGTGCTTCATCAATGTCCGCCTCACTGATGTCAATATTTAGGTCAGCCCACAATCCCTTAAGACTGGGGCGGGGACGCTTAGGGATGCTTTTTTGCTGCAGGAACTCAACAAAGTCCAGAACTTGCTGTTGCTTGTCTGAGGATAGTGACCTTAGCTTTTCTATAACCTCGGTTTCGATACTCATAATTTCCGGTTTGTGTTACTAATACTATTTCACCATAAAGGCAAGAGCGATGTCTGACGAAGATCGCGTCTATGCTTTTCAGAATTGAACCTCGAAGACACGTACTGCGAAGCACCAAGCTTTATGGTAGGATGCGTTGGAAGAAAAGAGAGGAACATTCATCTAAACCGTATTTTTGCTGATTTCATTGTGTTGTTGTTAAGCCAGAATCAACGACAGTGTATTTAGTATTGTGCGGAGTAAAAGTTGATGATTTCTGAGGTGCTGAAGCCGAACGTTCAAGAACTGCAAAGACAAGTTATAGACCTGCTGGAGCAAGTAAGTGACCTGATGAGTCGCGCTAGTACACAACTTTGGTTCGAGGATGGCTCAGAAAGCAAATTCAAGACATATCAGGAGCAAGTGGACAAGGAGCACCGCAAGGTAGAAAACCTTGAGTTGAGGATGGCGATCGCAGGGTCAATGGGTGTTAATGCTAAAGTAAAAGCGGCGCGATCGCCAAAGTTATCATTGAGGTATGACTGATTCGCGTTTTTTCGGAATCAAGCTAACGCTCTTTTATTACTGTTGCCAGATTAAATTTGAAACCCTATTTTCAGATTAGTCCGCGCAGGCGGACTTTGTTTTTGTAGCCGCGACTTCCAGTCGTCGGGGTTTGTTGGTAATGCTGACTGACCACGTACACCACCTGTAAAATCGTATTCTGGGAGCATATCGTTGTTCTGCTTTTGTAGCTTTGCGGCAACTGATACACAAAAAATTAGCCAAGAGGTAAAACCCCCTGACCAAATTACAACTAAGTTCTAAAACACACAACCACACACACATAGTGAGGTCTATAACCATGTTAAACATATTTTAGGCTTTTGAACTATAATATCTACCAATTTAATAATTGCTCTGACTGTTGGGGCGATCGCTCACATTTAAATGCAAAATGATGCATCATTAATTATGGTGCTTCTATTTGTGCAAATTCCTATGCAACAGCTATTTCCTGGCGAGGTTTTCGCAAACACTGCTGATTTTGACACTGGTATTCGTCGGCTGTTGCCACGATATGATGAGATGCTGGATATCATTAGCCGTTGTCCACCTTCCACCAGTCGGCGCATCCTCGAACTAGGCTGCGGTACAGGAGAACTCAGTCTCAAGATCCTCACCCGTTACCCAGATGCCGAAGTTATAGCCTTAGACTACTCTCCTCGAATGCTGCAATTTGCCCAAAATAAAATCACGGCATCTGGATATCAACAAAGGTGGACTGGTATAGAAGCAGACTTTGGTAACTGGGCAAATCATCCAGAAGCATTGGACATTGGCAGGAAATTTGATGCTTGTGTGTCATCTTTGGCAATTCATCATCTCAAGGATGAGATGAAGTTAAAGCTATTTCAGACAATTCGTGAAAGCCTCACTCAAGGTGGTAGTTTTTGGAATGCAGACCCTATTTTGCCAGAATCACCTGCTTTAGCAGAAGTCTATAAGGCAGCGCGAGAGGAATGGGTAGTGCAACAGGGAACCACCCTGACAGAGATTCGTAGTCAAGTTGGGGTCACGACTGCATACGGGTACTCCAATCAAGACCAGCTAGCTACCCTAGATACCCATTTACAAATGTTATCACTAGCTGGGTTTGAGACAGTGGCAGTGCTTTGGAAATATTACGGGTTATCGGTGTTTGGTGGCTGGGTGCGCTGATTTTAGATTTTAACCGCAGATCTACGCGGATAATTTTATGTTTGAGAATTGTTAATTGCCTTGCGAGATTAAGATGCAAAAAGTGCTTTGATGAGCCATACTAACTTCAAAGTACCCAGTCAGGGTACTGTTAAGTCTCAATATATTTGAAGAAAATATAAGGTAGAAAATCACCTTAACAACATAACCGTGGGGGCGGGGGGACCCCGCTCCTACAATGCTCCCTGCAACAGTGAAGTTAAAGCCGATTGTGAGCAATTAGTTAAAAAAGGAAGACATCTAAAATGGCTCGAAAACAGAAAAAATCAACTGGTTTTGGTTGTAATAATCAACATTACGACCGCTGCCCTATTTGTTGTATCGTCCCACCCCATATGCTGGAACAAGTTGTCATGAATGGCGAACAGCACATGCGTGAGTGGGCTTTTCACACATTAAACATTTCGGCACAATTTCTGGGACGGCGGCTGGCAGTAGGTGGTATTACGTTCATGCCCCAACCAGGTGAGAAGCGCCGCACTATCTACAATGCTAAAAATGGTCAAGACTTACCTGGTACGATCGTGCGTACCGAAGGGGATCCTCCCATCGCTAACGACGACGCGGCGAACGAAGCCTACGACAGTGCTGGGGCAACCTATGACTTTTATCATGAGGTGTTCCAGCGCAATTCTGTTGATGATAAGGGGCTGCATTTAGACTCTACCATACATTATGGTGTGAAGTATGATAACGCCTTTTGGAATGGCAGCCAGATGGTTTATGGTGATGGCGATGGAGACATTTTTCAACGCTTCACCAAGTCTGTTGATGTCATTGCCCATGAGCTAACTCACGGCGTAACTCAGTATGAAGCTGGTTTATTATATACCGGGCAATCCGGAGCGCTGAATGAGTCGTTTTCCGATGTGTTCGGTTCCTTAGTGAAACAGCGAATCAAAAATCACACTGTGGATCAGGCGGATTGGATCATTGGGGAAGGTCTATTTACAGAGAAAATCAAAGGTGTGGGTATTCGCTTAATGAAAGCGCCAGGGACAGCATATGATGACCCAGTTTTGGGTAAAGATCCCCAACCTGCGCATATGAAAGACTTCTACAAAGGTTCTAAGGATAACGGTGGGGTACATATAAATTCAGGTATTCCTAACTATGCTTTTTACCTAGCAGCAATGGAGATTGGCGGTCATGCTTGGGAGAAAGCTGGGAAAATTTGGTACACAACTTTACGCGATCGCCTACGTCCAAACGCGAATTTTAAACAGGCTGCCAACACAACTATCCAAGTTGCTGGAGAACTCTACGGCGCTGTCAGTAATGAGCAAAAAGCGGTACGAAACGCTTGGCAAAAGGTAGGAGTTATTTAAAGAACCCCACCCCGACCATTGTTAAAAGTTTTTCCTTCTCTTCCCCCCGAAACGGGGGGATTGAGGGGGTATTATCTTATGCTGATTCTGAGAAAAACTGACATTTATATCTCAATACATAATTTTACTTAACAATTTTTAATAAATATGGCTTCATCATCGTATAAGAATTAAAAAGGAATAAAGGTGTAAAAATAAATAAAAAAAACCTAAATAATGAAAATTAAGGCGATTAGAAGACTACAAAGTATTTTTTTTCCTCAGTAATGTTAAGTTTTTTACAGATTGATAACATGTTTATAAGAAAACTTTGTTGTTAATCAGGAGATAGTTTATATGGTTTCCGAACCAGCACAACCACGATTTTTGTAGAGAGTCGAATGAAACAAAAATGTTGCCGCCACAGGCTGAAAAAAAGATGCGATGCTGGATTCGTAGTCGCCATTTGATTTGTTTGGGTAACTTTTTTATATTCGAGACAGTCGAATCCACCACGATTGAGAGATTTGCTGAATGTGTTGCGGCTTTAGGAGGAACATTAATATCAGTTGACCCAATTCACAAAATTTGGATAGGCGCTTATCGCCAAGTTGTTTTATATCAGGCAAAAGCCAGTTTACATACCCCTCATCATGATTTGAAACAATACTGGATAAAAAACGGTAGTTCCAATACGAAATTTGATCAACGTTCTTGATCTAAATGTTAAAAATAGAAAAAGAGTTATCGGTTAGGAGTTAGAAGTCTGAATGGACGCGATGGAATTTTTTCAGCTAAGTGCTGGTAAGTGGCATTCTTCTCGCACAACTCATCACCTGGCATTCAAACGTTCTGAAATGGGAGAATCCGAGATTCAGGTAGAAACCTTGGCTGCGGATCATCCAGAAATCATTGCACTGTGCGAGTTACATCAGATTGACCCCACCATGTCAATAGGTGGGTCCCGTGTGAATTGGCTAGGCACTATGGCTTGGGACAAAGAGGGTGATGAGAACCATGAGGGCAAAACCGTGTTTGCGATCGTGCCTGATGCCGATAACCCTAGGCAAGGCAGGTTACTCCGTGAGAGAGGCTACGCGGAAATTATGCCTGTAGTCGGTCTTTATCATCTAGATGATGAAGATGGGCTGGTGCTGACAACCGATTATGAAACAATGAGTTCTATTGAGCGATTCTGGTTTGCCAACCCAAATCTCCGACTACGAACCAGCACTGTAAAACGGTTTGGCGGCTTCAGCACCGCATCGTTTTGTACTGAAGCCCGTGTTGCTACTGAGGCAGAGGTGTCAAGTACACAAGAGGTTACCTCTCAGCAAGCGCCGGATATGTCGGAAACAAAAGAGTTTTATTCAGTTTTGGGTTGGTGAATTATCGTTTATAGTAGTGACGCATTTACTCACGGCTTAGAGTATCTGCAAATGGTACAGCGCCTTGCCCTAGAACCAAAAATGGTGGATGTGATGGATAACCTGCGCGATCGCATCCCCATTTGCATTTGGGTAGGCAAGAATATTCACAGGGTTAACACTCAGCTTAGTGCTGATCTCCAAGCCTGTCATGAATGCTTTCATCCCCAACAGCGTCGAAGAGTGCAAATTTTTGCAGTTCCGCTAGCGCAACCTTTTGGGATTGATGGTCTATGTAACATTCTGACGACCCCAACCACAATTCTCGTTGATGTCGGTCGAGTTGTACCACAAGACTGGTTGCGCGTAGTCGCCCACGAATACGCCCATGCCCATTTAGGTGAGTCTGGTCATAGTCAGAACTTTGCCAGCGTCCTGTCTCACTTATGTTTGGGACTGGGACTAGAACCACCCTTCTGGAAACCAGGAATGGAGGCAAGTTTGCGTAGTTGGCCTCACTGTCAATCAACTATAGACCCTTTGGCGTTTTGGATTGGGGGAATGGGGAGTGGGGAGTAGGG
>CAXTSI010000255.1:0-12808 GCA_964246695.1 uncultured bacterium | reverse complement strand
AAAAAATATTTATTTAAAATTTTTAAGTTGTGTGGGGGGGCCACTGCCAACAATAAACTGTTGGGGGGGGGCTGTGCCCACCCTACATGGAATTTACTATGGGAACTGCTGCCTCCAAAAATATTAGCAGAGGCAGAGCCTCTAGTAAGGCATTCCCTGGCTGGAGCCAGGGAACGAGTCAACGAGCAATACTGCTCGGATAAACTGATTTATTTACCGATAAACCCTGTAGAGACGCGAAATTCTCGCGGTGCGCGTTTGGGAGTGTTTCCCGCGCAGTGGCTCCTGCACCAAGCTTTATGGCGTCGCGTCTCTACACACTGAAAATCCTTACCAACAACCTTAACCGAGCAGTATTGAGTCAACGAGTCAAAGGTTAAAGTGTGTATGTCGATCAATTGTGCTTGGAAATTTTTTAATGGAGTATATATGTGCGCACGGATTCCCATTATGAGGTAAATCATACCAAGTCAGCGTGGATTTGTCAACAGCAAAATTCGCGAATATCGCTTCATAATTAAGAAAGATTAGGAAGAAAACCCAAAATGAGCAAAACCGCCCTGAATTTAATTGCCATATCCGTCTTTCTCATGACCCTATCAGTTCTGCTGGGACCATTATTTAACTTGTCGCCTACAGTTCCTGCACTTGCCACATTCGCCGTTTTGGGAATAGCGACTTTTGATAACTTCGGCTTCCAAGGCAAGGGAGGTAATCTAGTTTTAGATTGGATAGCTGGTTTCTCAAGCGAACATCGGGAACGCATCCTTCACCATGAAGCAGGACACTTCCTAGTTGCCAATCTGTTAAATATCCCAGTACTCGGCTATACTCTCAGTGCTTGGGAAGCGCTGAAACAAAAGCAACCAGGGCTAGGCGGCGTTAGTTTTGATGATGGCGAATTAGCAGCCCAACTGGAACAAGGTAAAATCGGCGCCCAAATACTGGATCGCTACTGCACTATTTGGATGGCGGGTATTGCCGCTGAAACTTTGGTTTTCAAAAATGCCGAAGGTGGTACTGACGATCGCGGTAAGCTAGCAAAAGTCTTGACAAGTTTGGGTTTTTCTAGATCGGCATGCGATCAAAAACAGCGCCTTTGCGCCCTGCAAGCAAAAACCCTACTGCAAGAAAATTGGACTGCATATCAAGCCTTAGTCAATGCCATGCGACAACGCGCAACGGTTGCAGAGTGTCAAAGTGCGATTTTCGGAGTGAGGAGTATTTTGTCCGTGAGGAGTGAGGAGTGAGGAATAAAAATTATAAATAAAGACTTGTGACACATAACACCTAATATATGACTTCTAACTCCTAACTCCTCACTCTTAACTCCTCACTTTTTGAAGATGTGATGCGTGGCAGTGGCATAAGTAATTGTGACGCCCAACGACACGATTACGCCCAGTAGCTTTAGCATGCAACAAGTATTGATCGGCGCGATTCAGCAGGCTGACTCCCTGAGGATCGTCTTCTGGTTCAAGACTTGCAGTTCCCAGACTGATGGTAATTTTGATAGCCACTTTGTTGTTGATTGTAAATGGTTGATCGCTGATGATGCGATTGAGACGATGCGCCACAATGAGTGCTTCGTCACCAGTGGTATTACTGAGAAGAATCACAAATTCCTCACCACCATAACGGAATGGAGTGTCTTGAAACCGGAGATTGTGCCGCATGCGGGTACATAGTAACTGCAAGAGGCGATCGCCAACTAAATGTCCGTAGCTATCGTTAACTTTTTTAAAAAAGTCTACATCTAACATAATCAAACTTAGGGGAGTATTGTTAGTGTGCGCTTTCTCAATTTGTCTGGGTAAGTCCCACTCCAAAGCACGACGATTATTCAATTCCGTCAACGAATCAGCCAAGGCGATCGCTGATAATAAATCATTTGTGCGGATGAGATCGCGGTATTTCTGGACTTTACGCAAGCCTACCGTCAATTGCGTTAGCAATAAACTATGCCATCCTTGTTTTGACGTTGCATGCAAAGTCTCTACAGCTTCAGTTTCTACACACCAAATATAGGCATCAGCACCTTGACGCAGTACTGCGCAAGTCATCTCCAACTCCCAATTGCCGCCATACTTACTTTTATCAGTAAGCAGTTGGGGACGATCCTCCAAAAGAATGCAGTAGATCCAGGACAGCTTTATCTGTTCTTTTAACCAACAGCAGAGTTCCATACTGCGATCAACGCTTGCCTGTACAAGTATGATATCAGGCGGTGTCATTTGAATGTGGGAAACCGCCTGATTAAGGTTGGCGATTACTTCCACTTTTAAAGCGGCTGCATTATAGATCTGATCTGGAAGTGTGCCGAGAAAGTCATCACTTCCAAAGACCAGAATGGAAATATTCATGGCTTTGCTTTTTGCCTTATTTCAAATTCAATGATATGTAAGCATTCAGGTATTAGCAGCCAGCGGTCAGCATCTCTATTACCTTGATGAACAATCAATGAAATGACGCCACCAATAAGAGTGATACGGCACGGTAGCTGACGGCTGAATGGTTACAACGATCTGACCCCAGTAAAATCTACTAAGACTGCTTGCTAATACTGAAACATGTATTTTTAGCAAAGAGTCTTACCCTCGTATTTTATTGTCTCTTTGCTAAACCCTCACAAATTTCCATTTTTTTTCCCTCCTAATATTCTTACATATAAAAACGGGAAATTCCTCGTCTTTACAGTCCATAAAGTTTCAATTTCTGATATCTAATGTTTGATCTCACTCCGTTTATTTCAAACAGTAGAAATACTGAATAATATTCTGAATTGAAAAAGTACTACTGTAATTTCCTGGATTTAAACCTCAGATCTTGTTGCCAAAATAAACGTTAGTACTACTTATTAGATAGTCAGGCAAAATTATTTCCTCCGTAAAATCGTCAGGCGATCTTGTACTGATACCTAAGTTACTTATGAGCATGCTCATTTCTCCGTAATAACCGAGACATATTGCTTATAGAGCTAGCTTTGAGAGTGAGGGTTTTAACATTATGAGGGAGTGACAAGTCATGTAATTTTTGACTTTTCTAGTCCCTATCTACTAGGTATTACGCAAAGAACCCGGATCGATCCTGAAAATTGCCACATTTCGTAATCAAAGTCCTAGGTTGAAACACGGTTTTTAGAACATGGTGCGCTTTACAGGGACTACTCCCGAACCGCCTAAAGAATACTTAATTTAATGAACCGCCTTTCTGGAGGCAGTGTGCAGGAAGGGTTCCCCGGCTTGAAGCAACTACAGATGCCTTGGACGCCAAGAAAGAAGATAGTAGTTGTAGGGTGGGCAATGCCCACCAGATCGGATTTTGTGCGCTTGCGCACGAACTACGTGTATTTCAAAAATCAAATAGGAATCGTATATAGAAAAAACTGACCTCAAAGCCCTAACATGCAAGTAAAGACAAGCCAGTACTAAATCGCTCCTTGAAGGGTGAGCGAAGATTGGCTGGATTTTTTGCTATGGTGGAGGGGAAGTCAGTTCTAGATATTACAAGTTAATTTTGTAGAGTAGCCAAAAGTTATTGATAACCTTCGATGTGGTAACCAGCTGCGACAACTGCCTGTTTGATTGACTCTTCAGAAGATTCGGCTTCTACAGTCACAGTTTTAGCCTTGACATCCACATTTACCTTGGCATCGGGTTCCACGACATGGATAGATTCGGAAATTTTTGCTGCACAATCCTCACAGGCTATGTTCGGAACGTTCAATTTCAATGCCATAAGTTACCTCAAGGTGGATCTTGAATTACTGTTTCAGCTTTTATTCTAATGAAAGCCATTAGGCAGGGTCATCCTACTAAAGTTAGGTGATTGTGTTGCTACAGAATAGCTGTACAGGCGGTTTTATTTGCCAGGATTGCTAGTTGTAAACAGAAACAAAATGCCAAAATAGTATTAACAACCAGCAATGTCCGCGCATTCGTACCGTTTTGGTTCGTAGTTGCGCTGTCTTCGCGCAAGGGCGCACCTACGAACTTGTGCAATTTTGTACTTAGTATGCAGTAGGCAAACGCTGCCAGTAGCAGGATTGTCCTTCTGTGCGGCATACTTTGGAAAAATGAATTTATCATCACTTTTGTAAACACCCATGTCTTTTGATCCCCAGTACCTCAGCGGTAACGAAATTCGCGCCTTATTCCTCGACTTCTACGCCCAACGGGGACACCAAATTCTCCCAAGTGCTTCTCTGGTGCCGGAGGACCCGACCGTACTGCTGACGATCGCGGGGATGGTACCATTTAAACCAATCTTCCTAGGACAGCGTACACCAGAATTCAAGCGAGCGACAACTTCCCAAAAATGCATCCGCACCAACGATATCGAAAACGTCGGACGTACCAAACGGCATCACACGTTTTTTGAAATGCTGGGTAACTTCAGCTTTGGTGATTATTTCAAAGCACAAGCGATCGCCTGGGGTTGGGAACTGTCCACCATTGTCTTTGGTTTACCAAAAGAACGCCTCGTCGTCAGCGTTTTTGAGTCAGATGATGAAGCCTTTGCAATCTGGCGCGACCAAATTGGTATACCCGAAGCAAGAATCAAGCGCTTGGGTGCAGATGATAACTTTTGGGCGATGGGTGCTACCGGTCCAAGTGGTCCCTGTTCAGAAATTTACTACGATTTCCACCCTGAACACGGCGACGACAATATCGATTTAGAAGACGACACCCGGTTTATCGAGTTCTACAACCTCGTGTTCATGCAATACAACCGGGATACAGACGGTAACTTGACACCCTTGTCAAGCCAGAACATCGATACTGGATTGGGTTTGGAAAGGATGGCGCAAATCCTCCAAAAGGTTCCCAACAACTACGAAACTGATTTAATTTTCCCCATCATTAAAAAAGCAGCAGAAATTGCTGGTATTGACTACGTTACTAGTGACGACAAAACCAAAGTCTCCCTAAAAGTGATTGGCGATCACATTCGTGCCGTTGTCCACATGATAGCTGATGAAATCCGCGCCTCAAATGTGGGCAGAGGTTATGTGTTGCGGCGGTTGATTCGGCGGGTGGTACGTCATGGGCGATTAATTGGGATTGCGGTCGAATTTACACCAGAAGTTGCTGAGAGTGCGATCGCCCTTTCGGAATCAGCTTACCCCAACGTGCGCCAACGGGAAAACGCCATTAAAGCTGAACTGCAACAGGAAGAAACCCGCTTCCTCAAAACCCTGGAACGCGGTGAAAAACTGCTTGAGGAAATTATTCAAGAGTTGATGCAGCAAGGGAAAACCCAAATCAGCGGTGAAAGTGCCTTTACTTTGTACGACACCTACGGGTTCCCTCTAGAACTAACTCAAGAAATAGCTGCCGAGAACAACCTCACAGTTGATGAGGCTGGTTTCGATGTGGAAATGGAAAAACAGGTAGAACGCGCTAAGGAAGCACATGAAACTATCGATTTAACCGTCCAAGGTGCCCTCGACAAGCTAGCTGAACATATCCAAGTGACAGATTTCTTGGGCTACACCCAACCTGTGGCGACTGCTAAAGTCGAAGTGCTACTTGTAGGTGGCGTTTCGCAAGCGGAAGCAGAAGCAGGGACAGAGGTACAGGTTGTCCTGGACAAAACGCCATTCTATGCCGAGTCGGGTGGACAAATAGGCGATCGCGGTTACCTATCTGGCGATGGTGTCGTAGTCTCAATTCACGATGTCAAGAAAGAATCTGATTTCTTTGTCCACTTCGGAAACATCGAACGCGGCATACTGCGGGTGGGTGATTCTGTGATGGCGCAAATCGATCAAGCTTGTCGTCGTCGCCTTCAAGCAAACCATACTGCAACTCATCTGTTGCAAGCAGCGTTGAAGAAAATTGTCGATGATTCCATATCGCAAGCTGGTTCTTTGGTCGCTTATGACAGGTTGCGATTTGACTTCAACTGTCCGCGTCCTCTGACTTCAGTTGAATTACAACAAGTTGAGGAACAGGTTAATACTTGGATTGCTGAGGCACATTCTGCCATCGTGGAAATTATACCTTTAGCAGAGGCAAAAGCCAAGGGTGCGACTGCCATGTTTGGTGAAAAGTACGGCGAACAAGTGCGCGTCATTGACTTTGGTGGTGTATCAATGGAACTCTGTGGAGGAACTCACGTCAGTAATACAGCGGAGATAGGCGTGTTCAAAATTGTCTCGGAAACTGGTATTGCGTCGGGAGTGCGGCGGATTGAAGCTGTTTCCGGTCCAGCTATTTTAGATTACCTGAATGTCCGAGATCGAGTAGTCAGGGACTTAAGCGATCGCTTTAAAGTTAAACCCGAAGAACTACCCGATCGCATTACCAGTTTGCAAAACGAACTCAAAACCACTCAAAAGGAACTTGAAACCTTTAAGGTCCAGTTAGCGATCGCCAAATCTGACAGCTTGTTACAAACAGTTGAATCTATCGGCGATTACAAAATTCTCGTCGCCCAGATGGAAGACATTGATCCAGAGTCCTTGAAAACCGCAGCCGAACGCTTGCTGCAAAAACTGGGAAATGGTGGTGCAGTAGTACTTGGTTCTGTTCCGGAAGAAGGGAAAGTTAGCTTAGTCGCTGCTTTCAGTCCAGAAGTAAATAAAAAGGGCTTGCAAGCTGGTAAATTTGTTGGTATAATAGCGAAGATTTGCGGTGGCGGTGGCGGCGGCAGACCGAACCTGGCACAAGCAGGTGGACGTGATGCAAGTAAATTGCCAGCAGCCTTGGAAAGTGGTCGGACTGAGTTGCGATCGGCTTTGACACCTGGGAATTAGTTCGCATATCTTATAGCCCAAGTCCTCTTTTCGAGGACTGGAAAAAATTTTTATTTTCTTGTGGGACGGGCGTCTCGCCCGTCCTGTATGTAAAGGCTAGTACATGACGGCGGAAATAACGCTACCATCTCAAGCAGCCAAAACCCTTGTATTTCAACTCCTAAGAAACACGGGAGTGGGGAGTAGGGAGTGGGGAGTGGGGGAGGAAGGAATGAATTGTGTTTCTTCCATTTATCACTGGTGGCGATCGCCGCCAGTGTCAGATCATATCTTGCACCAACGTGTTAATACTGAAACTCTTTGGTTTCAATAAACATAATTTTTTTTCAATAAGACGGAAAATAAAGGTTATTAGCCTGCGTAGGCAGGGAGAAGTCCTGTTCGCGCAGCGGTGAGGAATTGGGAGAAGGCGGGTTTCCCGCGCCCAGGGAACTTCGGAGCTTTGTTCGTATAGCATCACACGAATAGGGTGTAGGTGCAAGATGTGAGTCAAGCTTTTTAATTTTTAATTTTTAATTTTTAATTCCAAGGGAGCGGTACTAGTTTCACCAAGCGATCGTCAAACCATCAGCACGAGGCTCACTGGCAGCGGTAAGTACTTGATTCAGCCTCAAAATAATTTGTCCGCAACCAAAAAATTCCTCTGGACTTTGCCGTACATCGTGACCACGCTCGTGTAGTGATTTCAACACATCTTGAGCTACAGTTGGCTCTAAAAGAACTGTAGAACCAGAGACAAATCGCCACCTGGGAGCGTCTAAAGCAGCTTGGGGATTCATACCATAATCAACCAAATTAACCACCACTTGCAGATGTCCTTGAGGCTGCATTGACCCACCCATAACACCAAATGGCCCAATCGGTTGATTATCTTGAGTCAAAAAACCAGGAATAATTGTATGCAGAGGGCGCTTTCCTGGTGCTACCTGATTGGAATGTCCTGATTCTAGGGTAAACCCGTATCCGCGATTTTGTAGTGCAATTCCAGTGCCAGCAGGAAGAATGCCACTACCAAAACCCATGTAATTAGATTGGATGAAAGATACCATCAATTCGCCATCAGCTGCTGCTAGATAGACAGTTCCACCTTTTGGTAATCCTGGGGAAGCCGTTGCGATCGCGTTTTCCCCAATTAAAGAGCGACGAGAAGCTGCATAATCTAAAGAGAGAAGCTGCGATGAAGGTACTTGCAGAAAACGCTCGTCAGCAATGTACCTGTGCAAATCGGCAAAGGCAAGTTTCATCGCCTCAATCTGCAAATGGTAACTTTGGGCTGATTCGCGTCCTCCTGGAGACAAGTCAAAGCCAGAGAGGATGTTTAAGGCTATTAAAGTCGCAATGCCTTGGGTGTTGGGTGGCAGTTCCCAAACTGTTATTCCCCGATAGTTAGTTGAGATTGGTGTTACCCAGTCGGCTTGATGGAAAGCCAAGTCACTGGCAATCAAATATCCGCCAGTATCAGCCGCAAAGTTAGCTATACGTTCGGCAAGTTTACCTCGGTAAAAGCTTTCACCACCAGTAGCTGCGATTTCTCGCAGTGTTTCGGCATGAGCTTGGGAATGCCAAATTTCTCCGGCTACTGGTGCTCTATTATTAGGGAAAAACACTTGCTGAAAGGGCAAAAACTCAGCGCTTTTCAGGGGGAGGAAAACTTTTTCTGCTTGCTTCCAACCAAGTGATATTGCTGGCGACACAGGGAAACCTTGCTCAGCATATCGAATCGCTGGTGCAAATAACTGCTCAAAGGGCAGGCGTCCCCAACGTTCCCATAAAGTCCGCCATCCTGAAACTGCTCCTGGTACAGTGACAGCCCGCCAGCCTGTTTTTGGCACGGTGTTGAGTCCGGCAAACTGTTCTAATGTCAGATTTTGAGGGCTTTTACCAGAAGCATTTAGTCCATGTAGTTGCCCATCCCAGATCAGTGCAAAAGCGTCTGAACCAATACCGTTGGCGGTTGGTTCCACTACGGTAAGAGCGATCGCCATTGCGACAGCAGCATCAACCGCGTTTCCTCCAGCCCATAACATCTCCATTCCAGCCATCGCCGCCAACGGTTGACTTGTCGCTACAGCACCACGAGTCCCCATAATCACTCGTCGGGTACTAGGGTAGGGGTAGTCAGTAAGGTTTCCTAATAGCATAGGTCAATCGCTTCGCTCAAATTAAAAATTAAAAATTAAAAATTAAAAATTAAAAATTAAAAAGAACGCCCATCCAGGGACTTGAATCAAGGATGCTGCTTATGAATGTTTTCCATGTTTTTTCCCATCGGCGTTGCATTTTACAGTTAACAATGAAAGTAAAATGGCAGGCAAGTTGCCTGCCATCCGGTATGACCGATGATTAAATCTTTGCCATCACGCAGCCGCTTCTACAAAGTCAACTTCCTGATAGCTGACTATTTGCCTCTCGGCAATGCTGTTTTCACAAGCAGTTTCATCGGCAGTCAAATCAAACTCATAGGACTCGTTGCGCCATTGCAAGCGGAACTTTAAGCGCGTCCAACCAGAGGGTAGATTTGGACAGGCGACAGGACCAAATTGAGTCATCCGGATACCAGCAAAACCGAAGACTACAGCTTGCCAAACTCCGCCAGCACTTGCGGCGTGAATTCCTTCAGCTGCGTTACGCCGCACATCTTCTAAATCGACTAACGCCGATCGCATAAAGTGTGTATACGCTTCTGATGGTTGATTCATGTCACAAGCCAAGATAGCGTTAATTGCCGGACCGAGAGAGGAACCGTAGGTGTGGTCGGTGCGGGGGGTGTAATAGTTCCAGTTGGTTTGGAGGGTTTTATAATCGTAGCGATCGCGCAACAAGTAGAGTCCCATCAACACATCTGGTTGCTTGAGAATTTGCTTTTGGCTTGTTGCTTCAATTCCCAAAAGACCTTGCATTGACTTGGTACGAGGTTCGTAATCAGCTAAATTGACATCTTCTAGCTGGAAGAAGCCCTCAAACTGCTCAATTAAGCCTGAATCCCGATCTTGATTTATGAATAAATTATTGGTAATATTAGCCCAGCGTTCTAAGCGATCGCTTACCAAGTTGAGTTTGTCTTCTAGTTGTGCTGCTGCATGAGGATAAGCTTGCTTGAGCCAATCCCACAGTTCCAAAGCTGACTGCAAGTGCCATTGCACTAGAAGATTGGTGAAGGCGTTGTTATCGACGCGATCGTGATTTTCATCGGGTCCAATCACATCACGGATATCATAACAGTTGCGTTCTGTGTTCCACTCAACCCGACTTTCCCAGAAAATAGCCGTATCCAGAATAATTTCGGCTCCATAATCGCGCATCCACCGATCGTCACCTGTGTAAAACCAGTAGTGCCAAGCCGCATAAGCGACATCGGTGTTGATATGCACTTCAATGTCACCGCACCAAATCCGAACTAACTCACCCTTTGGACCCGGTACCCACCGAGGAGTCACTTCATCACCAGTGGTGGCGCTTTCCCATGCATACATAGCACCAGAGTATCCCGCCTCCTGTGCTTTCCGTCGCGCCCCAAGCAAAGTTTGGTAGCGGTAGGTGAGTAAGTTACGTGCTATAGCAGGTTGAGTTAAAGTCAAAAAGGGAAGAATAAAAATTTCTGTGTCCCAAAAAATATGTCCACAATAAGCAAAACCAGAAAGGGTTTTGGGAGGGATGCTGACTCGGTCATCATGACGCGGTGCTACAGCAAGTAATTGGAAGAGATTATAGCGGACACTTAATTGAGCTTGAGGATCTCCTTCTATAATAATATCACTCTCTTGCCACACCTGATCCCATGCCGCAATGTGACCAGCTAGCAAGGTCATGTAGCAAGGTGTAGCCACTTGACGAATTAGGGCTAGTTCACCTGGGGTTTGTGTGTCGCGTGACGTGAACAGGGTGACAATTTTTTCTAAAGATACTGTTTGTCCTGGCTGAAGCTCAAAGGTGGTTTGGAGTTTTGGGCTATCAGCCTGATGTACGCATACAGGTACTGCATGTTCACCCTTGACCACCAACTTAGCTGCCATCCCAAGTTGAATGGCTGAGTGGAGAGTTTGGCTATGCAGCCAGATAATATTGTCTGCACCGCCTTGGTTGAGGGTTTTCCAGTGTGGGATGCCTTGAGTGTCTGGTTCGGCATCAAACCCAACTTCGACTGAAACTTCACCTTCAAAATCTACAGATGTGATTTGACAACGGATTGCCAAAACATGTTGATCTGCTAAACTAATGAAACGCTCAAAGCGAAACTCCAGGGTATGACCTGTTGGCGATCGCCACCTTACATCACGGCTAAGTATACCCAAACGCAGGTCAAGCCGACGTTCGTAGTGAAGGATTTCACCAGTTCCTAGGTGGAAGCGTTCCCCAGCCACGAGGATCGTCAAGGGTAGCCAGTTAGGGCAGTTTACCAGTGCTGTATTGGAAATGGGAACATCGTCATAAACGCCGTGTATCAGCGTTGCTGAGGAATCATTGGCATACCCTTCCTCAAATGTGCCCCGCGTACCTAGATAACCGTTAGCAAGGGTGAAAACGGTTTCTTTATGATGTAGCTTTTCGGGGTCAAACTCTGTTTCAATGACGTTCCAGTCGGTAGAGTCAACGAGTTGCCGATCCTGATCTTTGTAAAATAACAAGTCCTGCATGACTAAATAAAACCTGTATTGTGGGGCTTGTTGTGCTGTTAGGAGTAGGAAATAAAATCGGACGGGGTGTAAAAGTGATTCACTCTCTTCCCCCGCTGTTTAGACTTGGATGCAGTTTAAACAGTGGATATTGACGTTCGATTGACAAGTGCGTTCCCGTTTTTCATCCCTCTTTTGAGAGATTGTATTATCTTTTAATGGTTAAAAAGTTATGAAGAAAAAAAAAGGCATAAATACTTAACATATCCAGAAAAAAAGTATATGAACATACATTTATTGTAATATTTTGTCACATGTTAGAGAGTTTCTAGCAATGTGACTTGTTTATTTTTCCAATTATATACTTATATATATATAGATGAAGAAGAAGTAAGTTTTACACTTATATTATTTAATCAAAGTAAATTGTGTGTTTTAGGTTCCGTAACCGCTGTGATCTTAATCACTCTCGGCGGGATGGCGCAGAAAAGCTTAATTTTTCCATCACCAAACCTTAATCACCTAAAAACCCAAGTTGCAGTTGCTACTTATGTGAGGCATGGTAGTTGGTAATTGGTAATTGTTAATTGCTAATTGCTAATTGCTAATTGTTACCATTAGCCATTACCAACCCTAACTATAAACTCGTGCAACTTGGGTTAAAAGTAACAGAAATAGTAAAAGTCTGCGTTGGAATAAGTCCAACAATTTGTAGACCACAATATGACCGTAGGGGCGCGGTTTCCGCGCCCTGAAAATCTCGGGCTTGCACCTTTATGTGTTCGCTCTATAGCTGAAATGACCGAATTGGGTCATACATATGATGCTTAATTTGTGAGTGTGCGTAAGTCCTAATCAATATAAATATGGCGCTAGTGCGATCGCGCTTCTCTCAAATTGTGAAGTTATTAAAAGATGATGCCGTACTCGAAAGCTATGGCGCACTCTACGATTTTTTGGATAATTTATTTTTTGAGAGTTCCCTGAAGTAAAGATTACGAACGACTACCAGAAAGCACGTCCGACTTTTATTGAGATTGCGATCGCACACATTATGATTCGAGGAAGGAGCATAATTTTTGACGAACTTCGACTTTTAAAACATCCTCTAAATATGGTATGAGTTTTTGTGTCAAGTTGATTCCATTTACTTAATATTTCCACATAAAACTAATGGCAGACTCTATTCAGAAAGTAAGCAATTTCGTTTCTTTTACCGAAAGTTATAAACCACAGTCTCTCACAAATGTCAATGGCACCCTCTACTTTACAGCCACTGACGGCAAAACTGGCAGAGAGCTATGGAGAATCAACAGCAGTGGCAATGCGGAGCAAGTCGCTGATCTTAATCCTGGGAGTGGCAGTTCCGACCCATCTTATCTCACAAATGTCAACAACACCCTCTACTTTACAGCCGATGACGGCACAACTGGCA
>CAXTSI010000254.1:0-12923 GCA_964246695.1 uncultured bacterium | reverse complement strand
TAACAACTAACAACTAACAACTAACAACTAACAACTAACAACTAACAACTAACACATAGATTTCTATATCTCATTTCACCCAGTCAATAAGAAAAGCGCAGGAAAAACTGAATTAATCATGAAAGCAATTATGGTGGTGGGAACAACATCCCACGCAGGGAAATCACTGATAACCGCAGCTATTTGCCGCATTCTGTCGCGACGTGGTTGGCGAGTGACTCCCTTTAAAGGTCAAAATATGGCTTTAAATGCTTATGTCACCGCCAGCGGTGGAGAAATTGGCTACGCTCAAGCGGTGCAAGCTTGGGCGGCGGGAGTGGTTCCTTGGATAGAAATGAACCCAATTTTACTCAAACCTCAAAGCGATATGACTTCCCAGGTAATTATGAAGGGAAAGTCAGTAGGCAAAGTGAGTGCGGCTGATTACTATGAACAATATTTTGAAATGGGGTGGCGGACAATTGAGGAATCATTACAACATTTGAGAACAGAATTTGATATAGTTGTTTGCGAAGGAGCTGGTAGTCCGGCGGAGATTAACCTCAAGCACCGCGACTTGACGAACATGCGGGTGGCGAAATATTTGAACGCGCCAACTGTACTAGTAGTTGACATTGACCGAGGTGGTGCTTTTGCTCATGTAGTGGGAACTTTGGAGTTACTGGACCCAGACGAACGTGCGCTGGTTCGGGGAGTAGTTATTAACAAATTCCGGGGACAGCGATCGCTCTTAGAACCGGGAATAAAATGGTTGGAAGAACGCACGGGTATCCCTGTTGTCGGTGTTATCCCTTACTTAGAACACGTATTTCCCGCTGAAGATTCCCTTGACTTGCTAGAACGTAAAGCCCAAAAATCGCAAACAGAACTTAATATCAGTGTTATCCGGTTACCGAGAATTTCTAATTTTACTGACTTTGACCCCTTAGAATCAGAATCTACAGTTACAGTAAAATACATTAGCCCAAAGCAAGATTTAGGACACCCTGATGCCGTAATTATACCAGGAACAAAAACCACTATTCCTGACTTACTACTGCTACAAAAAAGCGGCATGGCAGAAGCGATTCAACACTATGCAGCAGCAGGTGGTACAGTCTTAGGTATATGCGGTGGTTACCAAATACTAGGTCAGATGATCGCCGATCCTGAAGGTATAGAGGGACAAGCTGGCAGATATCAAGGGCTGGAACTATTACCGATTAAAACTGTGATTACAGGACAGAAAGTCGCCCGCCAACGCCAAGTTACCTCCAATTTTCCGCAAATGGGCTTACCCGTGACTGGGTTTGAAATTCACCAAGGGCGATCGCGCACAGAAACCCAAGGCGTAGATCCTCAATCTTACCAACCTCTATTTGACGACATTAATTTAGGGATGGTGGATAGTTGCCTATCAGTTTGGGGTACTTATCTCCACGGGATATTTGACAATGGTCCTTGGCGACGCGCTTGGTTAAATCGCCTGCGTCAACAACGGGGTTTGAAATCTTTGCCTACGGGTGTCTCCAACTACCGGGAACAACGGGAGAGTATTTTAGACTCCCTTGCAACAGAAGTAGAACGCCATTTAGACTTAACACCATTTTTGTCTTAAGGCTGGTTATCATGACTATTCACGTCCACTTTTTGCCAGATGATGTCACAGTTGAAGCCGAAGTGGGAGAACCACTACTGGATGTAGCAGATCGGGCTGGCGTATTCATTCCTACTGGTTGTCTGATGGGTTCATGTCACGCTTGCAGTGTGGAACTGGAGGATGGAGATGTCATTCGCGCTTGTATTACCGCAGTCCCACCAGCAGGCGAGGAGTTGATAATTCATCTGTTTAGCGATCCGACGTGGTAATGGGAAGAATAGTTAGTTGTTAGTTGTTGGTTGTTAGTTGTTAGTTGTTAGTTGTTGGTCGATCTTCTTTCACTACTAACCACTAACCACTAACTACTAACCAGTTCCTACTCATAACTCATCACTTTAAATTGTCGCCCACCATAAGTCAGATAAAGCTCTCTTAGCAAGACATTGCTACTGTGTCGAATTCGATTTAAGCTTGAGAGCGTATTCTTTAAACCGCTCCATATCAGCTTTAAGAGTCGATTCCACCGCCCGTCCCAAAAACAAATTATCCATAATCTTGCCAATAATACCAGGGATAGCGTAGGAAAAGCTTAGTTTGACGATACTACTACCGTGGCGATCGTAAAAGCGCACCGCTCCCTGATTGGGCAAACCATCAATCGATTCCCACTGAATAATCTGATTGGGAACTACCTTGAGAATGCGGGATTTCCAGGTAAATTCCAGACCGCCAGTATTCAGCTTCCACAGAGATATCTCTGGATTATCCTTCGGAACCTTTACCGAATCGATCCACTTCATCCACCGGGGCATCTGCTCCAAATCAGCCCAAAGACCCCATACTAGATCTATGGGAGCCTCCACCTCTACCTGTACACTATGCTCTAGCCAGTCTGCCATTCTTGCTTCGCGCCCTTCGTGTCTTCGTGGTTCGTTTCTCTAACCCTTCTGAACATTCTCCAAAATTACCTTCGCCGCACGCCGTCCCGAAATTGTTGCGCCCTCCATACTATCAATATAATCCTGCTGGGTGTAACTACCTGCAAGGAAGAAATTAGAAATCGGCGTTTTTTGCTGAGGACGATAAACATCCATTCCTGGCGCTTCTCTGTACAAAGACTGAGCAAGCTTCACCACACTGTACCAAGTCATATTCAGATCTCGTGACGAGGGGAACAGTTCATGCACTTGCTTGAGGACATGAGTTGCGATCGCCTCATTACTTTGTTTAATAAATGGATCTCCTGGAGTCAGCACTACCTGCAACAACGACCCTTGCCCTTCCCTGTAATAATCTGCAGGGCTAGTCAAAGCTAAATCGGCAAAACAAGAAAAGTCAGCCTCATAAGTATACAGTAAATTATCTATTCCTGCAGCGTGATTTAACTGTTTACGTTCAACAGCATCTTGCAGTTCTGTCACCCAACCATCAAACCGTAACTGCACTGTTGCCACTGGCACTGCATCCAACTTATAAATGTTATCAAACTCAGACCACTTACGCCACTCTTGGGGTAGGAGGCGGTGAATTCCTGGCAGATCGCAAGCAGCAACGTAAGCATCAGCCTCTTGCAGCTCTTCTGTATCACCACTTGCCACTACTATACCAGTGACGCGGGTTTGGTCGCCTGACTCACTAAACTGTATTTCCCGCACTTTACGGCGAGTGTAAACCTTAGTGCCTCTAGCTTCCAGATACGACAAAATCGGCTTGTGCAGGTACTCAGAAGGCGAACCTTCTAGCATTCGCAGTACTGAAGCTTCAGTTCTTGATGCAAATAACTGGAAAATTGTCAACATACAACGGGCAGACATATTTTCGCAATCAATGAAACCCAAGGCATAGGCGATGGGGTTCCACATCCTTTTGATACTACCTTCACTACCGCCATGACTGCGAAACCAGTCGGCAAAACTGACTTTGTCTAAGTCGCGGATAGTTTTCATCGCTCCGTCGAAGTCTACTAAACCTCGCACGACTGGGCTAGTACCAAGGGCGATCGCATTTTGCAATTTA
This sequence comes from uncultured bacterium, assembly GCA_964246695.1. Classification (GTDB taxonomy): domain Bacteria; phylum Cyanobacteriota; class Cyanobacteriia; order Cyanobacteriales; family Nostocaceae; genus Stigonema. The sequence goes on along the minus strand of CAXTSI010000254.1, from coordinate 9,328 downwards.
TCCTGTAAAGAGAGTTGAGAAGTGGTGAAAAATGCTTTTAACCCATTGAAAGGTGCACCTGTAAAGAAGCGAAAATCTAGAGCACCAGTGTATCCCCCTTTGTTGATAAAGGTGTGGATATGTTCTTTCAGGCGTAAGTTTTCTAATCCTCCCACCTTCTTCATCAAGTCAAACAATTGGTAGTAGCACCCAAAAAATACATGCAGCCCCATTTCAATATGGTTGCCATCGCCATCTACCCAACTGCTTACTTTACCACCAATAAACGGACGAGACTCAAAAATATCGACTTCACATCCAGCATCAGCTAAATCTACGGCAGTCGCTAGCCCAGCTAGTCCCGCACCTACTATCGCAACGCGCATTCCGTCCTTCCTTCTCAGTTTCTTTACAGATTGTAACTGGGTTGGTGTCAGAATTTGCTATTTAGCAGTCAATAGTCAATAGTCAAAATATTTTGACTCTGGACTCCGCGAAGCGGCGGACAAATGACAAATTCCTTAACTGCTAGCATCTTTGGTGTCATCAATGGGTAACCCTCGGATCAGTTCCCGAATGACATCTGTTGCTGGTCTACCTGTCTGTAGACAATATTTCTCTAATTTTTCTGCTTCCTGTGCAGCCAAATTTACAGTAATACGTTTTACCGCCCATTTCTTATTAGTCATTTTTGTTATGCTACTTGCTGGATATTAACATCATCAACTGGAGTTCAACTAAGGATTAGTTGGATAAGATTATCAGAGTTTTTGTCATGGAACAAGGAGTTGTACTAACACAAAAACATTTTTGTTTTTCCAAAGTATTATGAATTCTCCAATAGAATATCAAAATTATGATTGAGCGATTGCTGTTGCGTGTGGAAACGATACGCGCACTTGCTGCTTAGCAGAATGAACTAGGCAAGATGATGTATCAAGCCTGACTTGGGAATTTTATAAATTTAGTTGCGATGCTTACTGTTAACCAAACAAGGATTTCCAGAATTGGCAGTCATCATTCATTGTTTGACTTTCTCTCCAGACCCAGTTTACCAAAAAAACTTTGGGGAAAAAATATTCCTAAAGGTCCGAAAATAAGGTGTTTCCTTGTTTCCTTCGTCAAGCGCTTGAATATTTCCTATCCTAGCAAGTGCAAAAGAAGACGAATTAGCTCCACTGCACTTTTAATATGGGGTAGAGCATCACACACGGCGGCAATAGTTCTTTCTAAAGAACATATCCACAGGTAGAGTTAGAACATCTCTACATTCCCTACATTGGAGGATTTCACAATTGAGTGAAGGAAAAAAACCATTGTAAGAACGGTAAGTTGGCTATAGTTAAATTACCCTGTGAGCAATCTTCTTTGCTAGTCGTACTGTGCAAATTTTCATGGAATTATTATCTGCAAGATCCGCACCTCGTATCTACGTTGTAATGGCATGTATAGGCGATAATCAACTTGCCGTTTCTGCAAATACCTTTTAGCCCGTTGCTGTGCTAAAGATTCAGCAGTCCACTGATTTTTTATTTCTGAAAAAGTTGTTAACTTGTTGCCAATAAAATCTTTTCCATAACGATGAATTGTCAACATAACGCTGTACTGCAAAGCAAAATATTGTTTTTTTATTTTATCCGTGTTTCACGCTTTTTCCGAAGTATTCAATTAAACTTTATTCATGTTAAAAATATACAGAGATATTGCTGAGTTCATAAATTAATTACAAAGATAGGAGATAAGTTTTAAAGTTTAAGTTTATTTATTTAATAAATAACAGTATATTCATTACAAAGCAACGATAAAGTCTTGCTCATAAAAATAGATTAATAGCTAAGTTCTAAATGACCAAACAAAGCTAAAAGAGATGCTTGTTGAGTTTTGCATATTACTCTATATATGGTGCTTAACTATAATTTTTTATATTTATATTGCTTGCATAAATGTTTCGCAAAAACTTGATAAAGTATAATCAGTAATTTTAAAAAAGTGCTAAAAATACATGTATTTTTAGCACTTTTTTTTTACTGTAGCTTATAGACATGAGAATTGAGTGATATAGTTTTTGTATAAATTGCCATTAGTTGTATCTGTATTACCACTATTTACTATAGATAATATCAAGTCCGGTTAATCACTTATCATTTAGTTCTGACCTCGAGAGCGCCTTTGACGCAAGTCAAAGTCGCCCCGGACCTAATAGGGGAGGGGTTGGGGAGCGTAAGCGCCGACACGAGTGTTTCCCCTACTGGCGACTGGTGAGTCTAGGAAAGAGCAGCTTGTTTCCCGCGCCCTGGGAACTGATGAAGCAGCGAGCAGTACGTCCTTTGTGTTTCCGGACGTAAGAAACTGCGGTGCGCATGAGGAGGAGCAAGCACGCTCATGAGTGTTTCCCGCGCCCTGGTGAGGAGCGTTGGTTTCCCTCATCGCTTCTGCACCAAGCTTTATGGCTTTCCCGTTGGGCGATAATCGAAGCGATCTTCGATCTTCGATTATCGCCAGATCCTGCAGGAGGAGCCAGTGCGCCTATACGGAGAGAAGTTGCAAGGAGGGTTTCCCGAAGAGCGCAAACTACGTTCGGCAAGTGCAGGACAAAAACGTCCCAAACCCGAAGGGTGCGGGCTGGACTCACCGCCTAAGCGGGTTATTTTGCGAAGTCCACGTAGGTGGACTTTGTTTGTATAGTAGCGAATTATATTCGCCCAATTGTTTCCAAATTTCTCATGAATGATTTAGGATTGCTATACAACACCAATTCATCATCCTAGAAAGACCTCTCCACGCCCTGACGGGAACCGTATTGCCATTAGGGAAACCCTCGGACGTAGTGCTCACTTGCTCCCCAACTCCTGTCCTACAAGGAGAGGGGGAGAAAAATACCCCCATTCCCGACAAGGGAATGGGAGTTAGGGGAGTGCTGAAGGAACGCGAACTATTGGGTCATATGTTAGAGCCTTTACCCAAGAGAAATCTATATGAATACCCGATCTACAAAGGGATGAGGTTCTCCTGACTAAGGACTGCTTAATTCTATTGGTTATTACCTAGACGATTATTCAAATTGTAGTTGGGGCATGAGTTGCAAAGTACCGATGCCTAAATCTTTTGGCGAAAGCGCTTGCGCCTCAAACAGAGCCATCATATCTCGCAGTTGGGGATTTCCACGGGAAGATCCTGTCAGTCCTTTGGCTATGATCAAGCCACAGTAGCCTTTGGTATTTTTACACCGCTGATTCCATTTTTTCCGAGCTTCTACGTGTACTGGGTCATCATCTTCAAATTCACCAAATAGGAACAATTCGCCGTTCGCAGTTTGTAACAAACCCAAGTCGTAGTGTGTGCCATCAAAAGGATCGGCACCAGGATTAAAGCAAATTGCTTTGAGTCCCCCTGCTTGTTCGATATTTTCAATGACTGTCTTTGCTTTGGGGCGGGAAGTTTGAATTAAAATCACGGGTAGCCCTTCACCAGCTGGGATGATTTCCCCAGCTTTATGATATGTAACCCCTTTACGTAAGTACTCCAACATTTCCCAAGACACCACGCCTAAGCTAAGAAATGAGTCTTCTGGAATCAAGTCATCTCGCAATGACTGGAACGTTGACCCATCACCTTCCGACTCTTGCTCGTCATCCTCAGTCGCTTCAAAACCTGCCATTTCCTCTAATTCTGCGGCTAATTGAGGCATGGTAGAGACAGTGATAGATACTGATTTAGTTGGTTCATCTGACTGAGGAAGCGAAATACGATAGCGACGACTAAGGGTCGCAAAGGTGTCTCCATCGAGCTGGCGACGATGATCGCGGATAAAGCGGTAAAGACTTTCTAGGGCAACAAAAACTACAAGTGCTTCTTCGTCATACAAAACAGAGCGCAGTCCTTCTAGGGGATGGATGTTGCCGAAGGTAGGGTCAATTTCCGATAACGGTAGCGCTGCTAGATCCCCAAATTCATCTTCATCTTCGTCAGATTCTTCAGCATTCTCAAAGGTAAGGAACAGACAATCCTGCTTCAAGAAAGCTTCTTCTAAATGCTGCGTTGATTCTTCATCTCTTAAAACCGTGGCGCGAAACCGCTTTAAGGAGTCTTCTGAACGATATAATAACACCCCATACTCCATCCCCAGCATCCCCATCACCGAGGCGTAGAGTGTACCAACATCCCACTTATTAATCTCTATCGACAAGATTTGCTGTTCTTCCAATAATTCCCAAGGAGCTGCTTGCCAAATTGCAAATGCCTTTTCTCGCAGTGCTTGTGCATACTGCGGGGGTAAATCCGGAACTTGGCTGTCAAGAATTTCGGCAAACCCGCGAAACAGCTCATCAATCAAAGGCAATTCGGGTGCATAATCAATCGCAATGTCCAAATCTTGCAGCACTCCGCGCAAATAGAATTGGATCTCTCGGTCTCTGACCACAATTCTTTGAGGGCGAGCAGGTTTAGCAGGACTATGAGGATGCTCCATTGCTCGCATTAAGGTGCGAACAATAGCCTCCGGACCGCTTTCTATCGCTACCACGTCCATTCCCCGGACAATGCCTTGCGAGCCATCCACCCAAAGAATACATTCGCCCTTTTCCTCTGAGTCTGAGTGCGGGGTTTGTGTTGATGACAATGGACGGCGATCGCCCTCCCATACAGAAGGAATTTGAGTCAATTTCTTCAAACGACGACTGGTAGAGCGATTAAAACTTGTCATAGAGTAAGTTAATCAAAACAAGCAATTTGAAAGTAAACTTTTGGGTCAGGGCAAGCGTTTGCGTAAAAACTCTCTGGCAAGTTGCGAGTGAGTAGTTTGCGGCTAGTAGCTGCCACAAGGCAAGTCATCCTAAGATATCGAATCTCTAAACACACTGAGTCTCTCAATTCTAGGATAAAAATCTTTGTGTGCTTTTGACAGAGTATTTACAATTTGGTAAAGAGCAACCTTAATGTCGCTAGAATAAATACAAAAACTTTCTCTTGCAACCGAGCGGGTAAGCTAGGGGTTTAAATTTCTGGTTTTATCCCTGTAAGGTAGCGGTCAATTCTATTGCTAAGGAGTTCAAAAAGCAGATGACACAAACAATTCAGTCTCAACAACGAGGAATTCAGTTGAGCCAAACAGCATTGCGGCAGGTGAAACTTTTGCAAAATAAGCAAGGTTTAGACCTATGCTTACGGGTTGGAGTGCGTCAGGGTGGCTGCTCCGGGATGTCTTACATGATGGATTTTGAAGACCCCAGTAAGATTACCCCTCAAGACGACGTTTTTGACTATGATGGCTTTAAAATTGTTTGCGACCGCAAGAGTCTATTATATCTCTATGGCTTGATGCTTGATTACAGTGATGCCATGATTGGCGGTGGCTTTCAGTTCACTAACCCGAACGCCAATCAAACCTGCGGTTGTGGCAAGTCATTTGGTGTGTAATATTGTCATTTGTCCCTTGTCCTTTGTTCACTTGTGTATTTTTTTACCAATGACCAATGACTAATGACCCCTTCAGGGTTAGTCAGTCGCCTCTGTCGGGAACCCTGAAACAGAGCGCTGACTCACCAATGACCAATGACTCTTGACTCTTGACTAATGACTGATACAGTTGATTCCCTGTTTGATACAGGTTTGGAACGTTATAAAGCTGGAGAAGCAGCAACTTCATTGATCCCTCTGTTTAAAGAAGTTTGCGATCGCTCTCCGAAAAGTAGTTCGGCTTGGACTTGTTTAGCGTGGTTGTATCTGCTCGATAACAAACCTAGCTTTGCTTACAAAGCTGCACAAAAAGCAGTAAAGTTAAATCCACAAGACCCACAGGCAAGGGTGAATCTCGCAGTGGCGATGCTGGAAACTGGTCAAAAAGGTTTACGGCAACACGTTGACTTTGCACAACAGTTAATGTTTGTCAACTCCGAATGGCACGAGGAAATCAAAGATAGCATTGAAGACGGTTTAAGCAGAAAACCAGATTGGCAGAGTTTGGCAAAAATCAAAAGCTGGCTATTTGAGAAATAATTGGGAAATGGGGAGTGGGGAGTGGGGAGTGGTGAGAATACAAAAATCACCCCTATTCCCTACTCCCCATTCCCTACTCCCTATTCCCCATTTCTATGAAAGATAAATTTCTGAGTTGGCTCAACCTGGTTTTAGTAGCGGATGTATTCTTGGTCTTGTTCAGCTTTGGGTGGTTGGCGATCGCAGTTATCGGTCATACAGCCGGAGTACCACTGGGTTTAGATTTGTGGTACAAACTTTGGCAGCCTGTGTTTACTCCGGCTATGGGCATTCTCATGGTAGGTGCTTTAGCAAGTGGTCTAATCAGTTGGATTTCTCGGAAATTCCTAGTTCGCTAATGGCTAATAGCTAATGGCTAATAGTGCGATTGGCAATTAGCTATTAGCTATTAGCTTTATTTCAGAATTTGTTCGAGCGCAGGTTGCAAATTAGGATATTGATACTCAAAACCACTATCTAAGGTGCGCTGGGGAAGGACTTGTTGACCTTCTAAAACTACCATCGCCCCATCCCCCAAAAGAGCTTCTAGAGCAAAAGCCGGAACAGGTAACCAGGAAGGACGATTCATGACTTGCCCCATAGTTTTGCTGAATTCTGCCATGCGGACTGGGTGAGGAGCAGTAGCGTTATATACTCCTTGCATTTCCGGTTTGGATAAAGCTTGTAGAATTAGATTAACTAAATCGTCTAAATGAATCCAAGAAAACCACTGCTGTCCATTGCCCAAGGGACCACCAGCAAAGAGTTTGAAGGGAGTAATCATTTTACCCAAAGCACCACCATTTCCGAGGACAATACCGAATCGTAGAATTACCAATCGCACACCAGCATCTTGTACCTTCCGCGCTTCTGCTTCCCACACTTGACACACTTGAGCGAGAAAATCTTTACCTACTGAACTGGTTTCATCAAAGGTGGCGGTTTGACTAGTACCGTAGTAGCCAATAGCTGAAGCGTTAACTAACACACTTGGCTTAGGGTTAGCGCTAACTATTGCTTCCACAATTTTTTGCGTACTCAGCTTGCGGCTATTCAGGATTTCTTGCTTGCGTTCTGGTGTCCAGCGTTCCTCAGCAATGGGTTCTCCGGCAAGATTGACTACACCGTCACAAGTGGCGATGGCATTTTGCCAAGAACCAGATGTAGTCGTATAAGTAACAATTTCTACATTGGGAAAAGCCGCAGACGGAAAAACTTTTTCGCTCTTAGCGGCGTTACGAGTTAACACCAGTACTCTTTTACCCTCAGCGTGTAGTCTTTCTACCAAACGACTACCCACAAATCCTGTAGCTCCAGTAATCGCTATTTTCATTTTTAACTCCTGCCGCTGCTTTATTTTACTAGTTAGTGGTTAGTAGTTAGTTGTTAGTAGTTAGTAAAAAAAATAACAACTAACCACTAACAACCCTTCGGGTGACGCTCAGTAGCGCTCGTCCCTCGCTACCGCAACGCTTACGTCGAAGATCGCTGCGCTATCGCCAGTCGCCTAGGTCGGGAAACCCGACACAGAGCGCTGGCGAACCAACAACCAACAACTAACAACTAATTTTTAATGACTTAAGCTTTTAGATGGTTCGGTATTATAGGATGGACGGAGTGTTGCAAGGCGTGGGGCTATTATGGCTCGCTATACGTGTTCATTTATTGTTTCTGTCAAGAGTGACAATCTCCAGCCGTTACTGGTAGAACTTCTACAAGATTGTAATTTGGATGTTCAGTACTATACAGATGATTACATTATGGCGCGTGAGATGCTTGGTAATGTTTCTTTCACTAAATTGGTGACCGTGGAAGTGCTAATTGATAAAAGTACAGCCACCGAAACAGAATCTCGAATGAGTATTGTGATTAAAAACGAGGAACTGGCACTCAAGCTTCAAAATCACTGTCGGCAAATGTTTGAGTTTATTAAACAGGCGATCGAAGATTGCCGCCATTGGCATCTTATTGAAAGCCTCACGGGCTAAAGCCTATGTTTTGGCGCTTCGCCTTGATAGCCAATCTGCGCTTATAGCACTCCGCTCCCTAAAAAATACGCATTCTTGTGATAGTAGAAACATCCTGAATCGTTAGGTCTTCAGTCCTCAAGATCCTCAGTCATACCGGGGTTTATTAGTGTGATGTCATACTCACTGGAATCTGTTTGCCCCACTCGCATAGTATCTCGTAGGAGGTAATAAATGGCACGTACCTGAGGACCGAAAACAATTTCGTCCTCATTTTTCAAGTCATGGGCTAGCATCTTCCGCCCGTTAACCATTATACCGTTGGAACTAGGTTTGCCTTTAGCATCGCCATCCACAATTCGATAATAATATCTATTGCTACTATCGTCTCGTGGCAACCTAACTAATGTGGCATGGCGACGCGAAACAAACTGCGAGACTAAACGGATATCACAATTTTTGTCTCTACCAATGGAATAGGCAGGGCGATCGAGAGGAAATTCTTTGCGTCCTTGGTCGTCTTCTATTATAAATAGATGGCTTTCATTAGTTTGGGCTGCCATTGACAAATCGTTACTACAATCGGTTGAACTGTTATTAATCAAGATTTGTTTAGTATTACTTGCTGCCATTCTCGCGCACTAAAGTCAAGCTAATTCGTATTACGAATTATATCAAGTCCGGTTGATTAATTAGAACATCCAGCCCTCACCACGCTAGTCGCCTGTAGTTTGGGAAACCCTCATGCACCACCGCAGAATATTTGGAGAGAAACACAAAGGACGTACTGTTCGCCCTCCGGGGCGCCCCTTTGCTTTGCGCGTGTGTGAGGATTGCCCGATCGGGCGGGGGGAGAGCTTATATCATAACAACTACCGGACATGATATTATGAATTGTTTTGTGATTGCAGCAAGTAAATGGTAAGGTTTGCTCCTTGCTTAACAGCTGACTACCGACTTAGTTCAACCGGAGAAGGACAAAACAAATATTTGTGCTTGGGCATTAGATCCATTAGAAAAGGTTATGGGCGATGTGCTTGACGCTGCAATAAAAGTGAATTAGTGACGACACTAACAGAACTAAAAGCCATGAGTGCTGCTGCACCAGCTGGGCTAAGAACAAAACCCAAACTTGGCAACAAAACACCGGCAGCTAGGGGAATTCCCAATGTGTTGTATGCAAAAGCCCAAAATAAATTCTGGCGGATTTTATTAAAGGTAGCACGACTGAGTTCAATGGCTTCCACAACGTCGGTTAAGCAATCCCGCATCAAGATAATTTCAGCCGTTTCCATCGCGATCGCTGTCCCAGAGTGCAAAGCAATTCCCACATCTGCTTGAGATAAAGCCGGTGCATCATTAATGCCATCTCCCACCATTGCAACAACAGAGTGGGGAGTGGGGAGTGG
>CAXTSI010000253.1:0-12942 GCA_964246695.1 uncultured bacterium | reverse complement strand
CCGCGTTTTTGATAAAGGTGTTGTCCAGTTAAAATGAGCCTAAATGAAAATTAAGCGTCTAATTATAAACTCATTTCGTGGAATCGATGATATGACATTAGATTTCGATGAGATGGGTCCAACAGTACTTATCGGGATCAACGGTGTCGGAAAATCTAGCATTCTTGATTGTCTTGCTATTCTGCTATCGCAATTTACAGGGCGGATTCAAGCATCCCCTGACTCAATACGTTCATTGAGCAAGCAAGACATCTCATCTGGAAGCAGAGAGACGCGCAACGAAATTCAAGTTGTTATAAAATCGCGGGAATTAACTTGGTCGCTCACTCAGTCCCAGGAAGAAGATCCGTTATCTGCTTACAAAGTTATTGCTAGCAGTATGGAGAATTTAAACGCGAAGATTAAACAGAAACGTCCAGGTGAAAAGCTAAATCCTTTGGTGGAAGCTTTCGCTGAACAAATGCAATTTGCACTCTCAACTATTTCTGGTGGCGATATGTCAGAAGAGGTAGCAGAGGTCGTTGAAAAACTACGCGCTCAAGTAGAAGCAAGTTCGCAAGCAAATTTACCTTTGGCAGTTCACTACCCAGTGAATCGTGCAGTTCTTGATATTCCTTTGGAAATTGTAGATGAATCTCAGTTTAAGCAAATAGATGCTTACGAACAGGCACTTACAGGAGGAAGAATCGACTTCAAGAGCTTTTTTGAATGGTTTAGAAATCGAGAAGATTTAGAGAACGAATTACGAGTGAATAATTCTGATTACCAAAACTGGCAGCTAACGGCAGTTAGACAAGCGATTCATTCACTATTGCCAGGTTTTGAGAACTTACGGGTCAGGCGTTCTCCGCTGCGAATGACTGTGGAAAAACAAGGTCAGGAACTGATAATTGATCAGCTATCAGATGGCGAGAAATGCTTATTGGCAATGGTGGGTGATTTGGCAAGGCGCTTGGCGATCGCCAACCCTGGTTTACCAGATCCACTCCAAGGTGATGGTGTTGTTTTAATTGATGAAATCGAACTGCACCTACATCCACAATGGCAAAGGCAAATGGTTCCAGCGCTAGCAAAAACATTCCCCAATTGTCAGTTCATTGTTACCACCCATTCGCCGCAGGTAGTTAGTCATGTTAAACCAGAGGGAATTTACCTTTTAGAGAAGACAGATGAAGGTATTATCACCCAGCAACCAGAAAGTTCCTTCGGCAGAGATAGTAATCAGATTTTAGAAGACATTATGGGTGTTCCAGAACGTCCACCAGAAATTAAGGAAAATATTGTTAATTTGTTTCGATTTATTGATGAAGGAAATCTGGATAGTGCTCGGCAATTGCGTCAATATTTAGTAAGTGAAATTGGAGAAGATGATCCAGAGTTTGTCAGAGCAGATGTACTTATCAGACGCAAGGAAATTCTTCAGAGATGAAATATATCCAAAAAAGTAAGGAACCACGTAGCTTAACTGAATGGAACAAAAGGCTTGGCAATAAAACACCTAATTGAAAATCATTCACTCAATCAGTGAAAAATGATGTGTATCAGTCACTGCTACAGGAGCAAGGTTATATTTGTTGCTACTGTAGTAGACCTATCAGCAGAAAGCAATGTCATATCTCACATCTTGCACCTGGGTGAAAAACCGGGTTTCTTGAGAATGACTAATGGTCAAACCCTATATTTTTGGTTGAGAAACCCGGTTTTTTTGGTCTTGTTGAGAATGGTGCAAGATATCAGATATTGAACATTTCCAGCCTAAGAGTGTTTATAAAAACTTAACATTTGAGTACACTAATTTAATAGCTTCATGTCAAGGTGAAGATGAAAAAAAACCTCGTGTACCATTACATTGCGGACATACAAAACGTGCTTGGTATGATGAGGAGTTGATGGTTTCTCCCTTAAATCCGAGTTGTGAAGACTTCTTTAAGTACTCTGGATTTGGAGAAATCCTGCCCACAGATGATCTAGATAAGCAAGCTGCTGCTAAAACAACGATCGCCAAGCTAGCACTTGACATTAGTAAGTTGAGAAAACTGCGACGTACAGCGATTGATGCTGCCTTGCAGGCTATTCAAGGTTTGAATGATGCAGAAATACAGCAGCTGACTCAAGGCTTTTTGGCATTAGATGCAGAGGGACGATACACGCCATTTTGTGAAGTTATTGCGTATATACTTAAGCAGTATTTTGTTGCTTAGTGTTCAGGTTTTAGGAGAAATGAACCGCGTACTGCGAAGCAGAAGCCGAAGGCTAGGCGCCAAGAACGCGAAGAAAAGAGAAAAAAGAGAGGAGGAAACAAAAGCAATATATAGAATGAAATGCTGCTAGTATTAAAGAGTACAGAATTTACGTAAGAAATCCTCTCTCTACTCTCCTCCTCTGTGTTCTCTGCGTCTGGTGCGGTTCGTTTGAAAGTCCCTTGACAAATTCTCTAGAACAACTGTTAAGAGCCTTAATTTCTGAATATACAAAGATCTCGGTTCAACCTCATCTAGTCCTGCTACCCGACCACGGTGATTTCAACTATAACTATTTATCCGGACTTGATATAACACCATCGCACAGATTCAAGTCGCTCTCATCATCAGGAGAATTGGTTTTAAAATACTCGCGGAGAAAATTACACCCTTCCTTGAATAAATAATCAAAATCCAGCCTCCACAGTTTCACCGTGTTGTCGGCACTGGCAGAAGCAAGCATCTTAGAGTCCGCGCAGGCGGACTTTGTTTGTGTAGCCGCGACTTTAGTCGTCCGGTACTAATCCTTGATCAGGAGAAAGTCTATGATTCTAGAGGCAGCTTTGCTTAATGTCAAACCCGTTTTACTTCTAAAGTTCATTATCTCCATCAGGTGGTTTTTCTCTAACACGCTCTTTCCAGTATCCTGGTTCGCGGCTACAGTGCATGACCGCCACAATCAAAATGTGATCTTCCTCAAGGGTGTATAAAACTCCATAGGGAAATTTGCGCGTTAGACATCGACGAATGTCTTCATCAACAGCAGCCCAACGATTTGGTGACTGGACGATTCGGAAAATTGCATCCTCAACCGCATTAATAAATGCCTGTGCCAATTCAACCCGACGCTCTGCGTAAAACTTGACCGCTTCACTATATTCAGTCAATGCTGCTGGGTGAAAGACGTATTTCATTACTCTAGAAGTTGTCTTACCCTAGCTAACGCTTCCTCTCCAGGAATGGGTTGAACTGCACCGCTTCGGACTTCATCTCGACGCTTCTTGGCTTCAGTTACCCAAAGTTTTTGGAGTGTGTCGTCTACATCAAACTCAAGACTTTCAACCAGCTTCTCTGCCAACAACGCTCTCGATGCACTAGGCAACGATAAAGCTTCTTTCATGACTTGCTCGACAGATGCCATAATTTCATCCAGGATAGGGACTATATAGAGTTTAGCAACAAAGCAGCAGACATGCCAAATAACCATAGAGCGATCGGGAGACATCGGGCGATCGCTGTCATGCAGATCCTACCAAGGATCGGGCGAAGGTGGAATGGGTAGTTAGCAGCAAGTATTCTCTATTCTGAAGATATGCAGCATGGGTTAATAGTGGCTGGTCAATTAGAGATTGTGAATCCGTTTAAATGAAATTTGATCCAAGAAGTCAAAATAATTCAAAATTCAAAATGCAAAATTAAAGACCCCACGAATGAATTCGCTTGATCGTAAAAATCGATGCAATGCATTTTTTTTGTTTTCCATGTTTAAAAACAGGGCAACCTGTACCCAACTGAGCAATTAAAAACAAATCCAATTTTTAATTTTTAATTTTTAATTTTTAATTAAAAAAATGGTCAAAGGTTTTCAATTACCAAAAGTTCGACTGGTTCAGCAAGTTCAAAGCCGAAAATGCGTGAGTAGAAATAGATTTCCCCTTCCATTGAGCGTTTGATGCTTTGAGCACGGCGGAAGCCATGTTCTTCACCTTCAAACATGACATACGCCACAGGTAACCCTTTACTTCGCAGGGCTTCGACCATTGCTCCTGCTTGGTTGGGTGGGACAACTTTATCTTCTAACCCTTGAAAGAAGATGACCGGACAGGTAAGACGGTCGGTAAAGTGGATTGGCGATCGCTCCTGATAAAGCTGACGTTGCTGCGGGTAAGCACCAATCAAACGATCCAAGTACCGTGACTCGAACTTGTGGGTATCCCGCGCTAGGGCTTCTAGGTCACTCACTCCGTAGTAGCTTGCGCCGGCTTTGAATGTGTCGCGGAAAGTTAAGGCACAAAGTGTCGTATAACCACCTGCACTACCGCCAGAAATTACTAGGCGATCGCCATCCACTTCCCCTCTTTCCACAAGGTAACGCGCACCGTAGACACAATCATCCACATCGACAATTCCCCACTGATTATCTAGTTGCTGCCGATACTCGCGCCCATAGCCTGTGCTACCACGATAATTCACATCCAGAACCGCAATCCCTCGGCTAGTCCAGTATTGAATTTTCAAATTGAGGCTGCTGGAAGTTGCGGCTGTTGGACCACCGTGGCTTTTGACCAGCAGGGGAGGTTTCTCACCTGCTGGGGCAGTGTAATCACGGTTTTGCGGCGGGTAGAAGAAGGCGTATGCTGTCTGCCCATTGGTTGTTGGGAACTCAATTGCCTGGGGTTGGGAAAGATATTCAGTATCAATTGTCACTTCACTTGAGCGGCGTAGCACCTCAAGTTTTCCTGTCGTTAAGTCCATCTGGACAATAGCTGTTGGCTGGGTAGGAGAACCACCACGAAACACCACCTTTCCACGAGTTGCTAGGAGGGAATCAATTTCTGTGTAGGGTACCTCCAGTGGTTGCAGTTCGCCGGTTGTCGTGTCCAGACTTGCTAAATGCCAAGTACCTTGTTGAGTATAAGTGCAAATGATGCGGTTAGTTGACTCGAAGGCATAGGTGGACATCCCTAAGTTCCATTGAGGCTTGCCAAACTCAGCTTTCATTTGAGTAAGCGATTCCACATTTTCATCTGCCCAACGATAGAGATTCCACCAGCCTGTTTTGTCAGAGATAAAATACAAGTTGCCATCCGGTGACCACTCTGGTTGGAAGATAGATTCATCTGCACCACCAGCAATTTGTTGAGTCTGTCCCATGCCGTCTGCGTTCAGTTCCCCTACCCACAGTTGGGTACCATCCCACGGCATATTTGGATGATTCCAAGTCAGCCAAGCCAAGCGAGATCCATCGGGGCTGAGGCGGGGCGAGGCATAAAAGTCGTTACCGTAGACCAACAACTGAGGATTTCCATCGCCCTCCAGTCCGATGCTGACCAACGTGTTAATCGGCTCACGTCCTGCAACGGTGTGATCCTCGCACACGCAAATAATCCGGTTGCGATGTAAGTCAACAATACCATCTGCATAGCGCATAGTTGCAAGAGGTGTGATGGGTTGCGGTTCGTTACCTATATCCTGACGATAGAGGCGATTATCGGCATTGGAAAAGTAAACAGTGCGATCGGCAACGAGGAAAGAACCACCGCCGTACTCATGGACGCGGGTACGCACATTGAAGGGAGCAGGCGTGACATCCTGAATTTGACCATCTACAGTTCGTCGGACAATGACAGTCCGACCGAGATCCCAGGGTCGGATCTCGGTCCAGTAGATGTCTTCGCCATCAAGGGCAATCTCCCCCAAGCCGAAGAAGTGCGAAGTAATCAAGTCTGTTGTGATGGGCGATCGCCAAGATCCATAAGATGCTATCTGTGGTTTAATCACGCGCTACTTACCTCCCTTAATTCTCGTTCCCTAGCGACCGTGGGGAATGCCTACAGTGAGGCTCTTATTCCTACCCATCTTAAGCTACTCAGCAAACAAGATCCCATCTTTACCCTAGAATTCATCCGTATTTGTGGCTTTTGTATACTGACCGAATAATTACTAATTCGTAATTCGTAATTCGTAATTGAGGGTACAGAGCAAGTAATTTTAATTATGAAAAACTAAAAAATGCGGAGCATCCTTATTACAGAGCAAGTGCATTTATGCATGGGGTAATAATTACGAATTACGTAAGCCCTATTTCTAAAATTGACTGTTCGTTTGGCGATCGCAAGCTGAAAACCCTTAACTTAAAGCACAACCAGTCCCCTTACACTTCACCACAACGCAGATCTATCATGTTGTGAAGTGTTTATTCAGCTTTATTCATGGGAATACTAGGATTAGTGGATAAACAAAAGTGAAATGAACAAAAACTCACAGCAACCCGTATCCTTGGCAGAAGTCAAGCAGTGCGATCGCAAGTAGTAGTGAACAGCAGAGATTCGCAGCTTTAGAAGCAGCGCTGGCACTGAGTCAGGAGGGCTTGAAATTGTTCATTAGGCAGCCGATCGAGCATAAGTCATAAAAAATCTGACAATCTACGTAATAGATTGTTAAATTATAACTAAGTGATGATAGTAACATCGTTGACTGGACTCATGAGCGTGAATGGCGTCTACCTGATAATTTCCATTTTGAGCTAAATAAAATGACTGTAATTTTGCCTAATGCAAATGCGTACAAAAAGTTCATTTCACAATGTAGGTCAATAGACAAAATAGACATTCTCACAGAAATTCGAGGAATAGTGACACTGAGCGCAGTTTTTTTCTAGTTAATGCGGCGAGATACTCTGATGCTACTGCGCCATTCATTCTTAGGCATTTAGCCCAATATACTGCCAAGCAGAAGACCGGGCGGAAATTATCAGTAATAATTCGGTGGTTACATCAATAAATAAAGTGTTAATTTGGGCTAATTGTACTGGATCTGTTTTGCTTAAAACATAGGCAAAAACAGTAAATCTAAAACAATGTTCAGCTTTTATGAGCAATAATTGCCAATAAACTAGTGTTTTACCCTATCAAATCACAATTTTTCTAAAAAATGAGCAGATTTAAGCAGTTTACCGTTGCTGCTGCTAAACGAATGCCAGTCATAATTCTTGCTGATATTAGTGGGAGTATGAGCGTCGATGGCAAGATAGAGACACTCAACAGAGCGATCGCCGAAATGATAGCTTCTTTTGCACAAGAGGAAGATGTCCGCGCCGAAATCCATGTTGCAATAGTTACTTTCGGTAAAGGCGGAGCCAAAATACATCTACCTTTACAGGTGGCATCCCAGATCCAATGGACTGATATGGAAGCGGTTGGTTCTCAGACTCAAGCGGGCAGTGCTTTTGTTGCTCGCTTACTGACAGTGGTTACCACCCTTAAGTCTCAAAAGCGCTCCGGTTTTGGAGTTTATGACACAAGCGATTGTTGCTGCACGTGTTGGTCAACCATCTCCTTGTTTGCTCCCTGAGGTTACTACGGATTCTCATGAAGAAGACTTGTTAAAAGCTGCTTAAGAGCGCAAGCTGCCATATGGTAAGACATAAAAATTATAAAATTTTAAATTTAATCGGCTATGGCTTGGCCAAATTTGATATGTCATTTGTTCAAGAATTTGGTTTTCAAGTAAAGCAACGTTTTTTTGAATATATAGTAGAGGTTGGAGTTGCAGAAACTGTTGGTACAGTTAAGAATAGACAAGATTTATTTGATCCATTGTTTGCTCATAATCATAGACAAGGTTGGCGGCAAACAGAAAACAAATATATTTATAGAGAGAAAGTTTATATTGATTCGGTTCTTGGCTCCGATAATGTTCAATCATATGCAAAGATAGTAAAACTTTATTTGCATAAACATTTTAATGCAAGAATTGAACTTTTTGAATCAATAAGTCCAATTATAGAAAGTAAATATCGACATTTACAAGTAACTGGACTTAAAGCAGAACTATTCTTTAGAGACAATTATGAAAAAGCAGACATTTTTAAGAATGGGGTTTTAGAAGATGCAAGAATATATGGGGATGGATATGATTTTCAGATTAAAGTAAATCAGGTATTTTTTTTAATTGAAGTCAAGGGATTAAAAAATAATTATGGGAGTATAAGATTTACAGAAAAAGAATTTAGACAAGCTAAAAAATATGAAGATGCTTATGTGCTAGTAGTTGTTAGTCAATTAGAATATGTTCCGAAAATGCATATATTTCCCAATCCTACTAAAATTTTAAGTTTTACTAAAAAAGTTGTCACTCAAGAACAAGTTACTTATCATTCTGAATCTTTGGAATGGTAAGTTACAAGTGTAGATGGTATTCTCGTTGATCCTCTCGCCGTAAAGGTTTCCAAAACCTTACACCCCGCAAGGGGACTGAAACCAGTAAGAACATACTTTAAAAACACATTTACCCCAACCAAGCCCTAAAATTTGAACTAGATAAAAGATATTTTTATGGTTATTGTCGGCATATCATTGGTCATTGCGTTCTGCCAATGGCACATTACTCTACGAAAAACAGGTTACTCAATGGCAACTTCCTTCAGAGTCATGTTGAGACTTGTATTCGTTGCCAAAGTTCCTGTTAGTCTGTGTCATTGTGCCAGGAACCCATTATTCCATCACGTCATCCGTCGCAGGTTCACCTGGATAGAAGCGATCGCTCAAAATATCCTCCAGCATGTAAGGGCAATCTTGGGGAAATGTTTTGACGGGTAGATTTGTTTCTAGAGTTGCCAGTGCAATTCCTTTGATATAGGCTTTCTCTTGAACTTCTTGCAGATAAGGCTTGAGACTGGGATTTTCTTCAAGTAGTTCCAACATATCTATACGCTGTACGCGAATTGTATTCAACCAACTACGACTTCGTTGATCAGGCTGATATTCCCATTTCAGTAAATGTCCAATTAAGACACTTAAGCGATTTCTCAATTCTTGACGTTCCTTTCTTCCCAACGATTCGATTTCCTCAATTAAATTCGGCACGTCAAGCTGGTTCCATTGGTGATAACGAAGGAGGTTAGCTTGTTCCTGAGTCCAAGCCCAGAAGTCGGTTTCATAAAGGCAATGTTGTCCAATTTGTGGTGTCTGCATAGTGGGGTCAAAATGGCGTGAACTTTTCCCAGTAACTTTGAAGTTCATGCTGGTATTATATTCAAAGGTTACAGGGGAGGCTCCGCCTCCAAGAGATGCATTCCCCGGCGGAGCCAGGGAACGAGGGTATAATGCAATACGGTTCAGTAGTTGTTTACCCACCAACAACCTATGTAGAGACGCGAAATTCTCGCGGTGCGCTGCAGTCGGGTCAGCCCGCTCTCACGGCGACTGGCGTCGCGTCTCTACACAACCTAAAATTCCCACCGTTTAACCTTAACTTAACCGTACTGGGGTATAATTAGTATCATTCGACTCTTTGCAACTGGGCTACCCTGGGATCGATAATTTTTTGACCCAAACTATCGAACCTGATCGCCAGAGAAATTTTGCTACCAGAACCAAAAATGTGAGTAATTTCACCGATGCCAAAAGTTTTGTGAAGCACTTGCTCGCCGACTTGCCAATTCTCAGCAGCACCTTGCTTTCCACGGGTTGCAGAAGCACTTTTGTTTGCAACTCGACTACTCCTGCGTGGAGTAGCTAATAACTCTTCGGGTAACTCCTCTAGAAATTGCGATGCTAGTGCAGGTTCGCGGGAACCGTAAAGGCGACGTTCGCGGGCGTGGGTTAAATACAATCGTTCTTGGGCGCGAGTAATACCTACATAACACAGGCGGCGTTCTTCTTCTAAAGATGAGGGATCGTTGATCGAACGGTAGTTGGGAAATAGTCCCTGTTCCATTCCCACCAAAAACACAACCGGAAACTCCAGTCCTTTAGAAGCGTGTAAAGTCATCAGTGAAACCGCTGTTTGTCCTTCTTTTAAGTTATCCAAATCGGAACTGAGGGCGGTACTTTGCAGGAATGCTTGTAGAGTAACATCCTGATTTTCTTCTTCAAATTGCAACACCGCGTTAAACAATTCTTGGACGTTTCGCAATCTGTCTTCGGCTTCATCCGTACTCTGGGTTTGCAAGTCTTGGATGTAACCAGAGTTGTCCAGCACTCCTTGCACAATTTGAGAAACTGGAACCGTTTCTATTTGTCCTTGTAAGCCGCGAATCATCTCGGCAAAGGTATTGACAGCTTTAGCTGAACGTCCCGCCAATGTATTAACTGATGTCTCGTCAGTCAGTATTTCCCACAAGGGTGTGCCTAATTCGCGGGCGGCGTTAACGAGTGCGTCGGTGGTGGCTTTACCAATACCGCGTCGGGGAGTGTTAATCACTCGTAACAAACTTACCGTATCAGCTGGGTTGGCGATCGCTCTTAAATAAGCTATTACATCTTTAATTTCTTTGCGATCGTAAAACTTCAATCCTCCCACAACTGTGTAGGGAATTCCTAACCGCACCAAAATCTCTTCAAACGGGCGAGATTGGGCGTTGGTACGATAAAGTATGGCAAAACTTCCCCAGTCCAACTCGGGATTCTGGGTTTCTAAAGTGCGAATTTGATTGATGACAAATTCTGCTTCCGCAATTTCATCATCTGCTTTGTAACAATAAATCTCTTCACCAGCACCGCGTGTGGGTTTAAGGACTTTATCAATCCGTTGGGTGTTATTTTCAATCAGTTGGTTAGCTGCTTGCAAAATGTTTTCGCAAGAGCGATAGTTTTCCTCTAGCTTCACCATTGATCTGGTGTCATCGTCGGGCAACCCATCACCAAAGTCTTGCTGAAAGTCCAACAATATGGTAAAATCTGCCATTCTAAAAGAGTAAATGGAGTTATGTACTAGAACTCCGTTGGCGACGTAGGTATGAGCAATGTCCACTTCTAAATCGTAAACTGCGCCTTCATACTCTTCTTGAAACACTTCTTCTATTTCATGCTCTTCTAATTGTCCATCCACATCCACCAAGACTTTCATCCCAGAGTGTAAGTGAGAAAGAGGCATAAAATCATAAGTGACACCTTTTACCAATGCGAGGCGGCGAATTTCTAAAGCCCCGGCTTCAGCTATTTTATGAGCCATAGCAACAGCTTCTTTGTAAGAAACTCTGGCAGTTTCTAGTCCATAACCTTGAAGATTTTTACCCGAACGAATTGAGAAACCAGCCGCTTGCAAATTGCTAGCAATGTCACTACGATTAGAACACCACTGTAAGCGATGATAGCTAGCAGACCTCTGACTCTCAAGCCTGGGTGTACCAAACATTACCAAATTTAGTGTCTGTCTTCTGTCACCGTTTTGTGGACGATAATGGGGAAATTCTGGATGCAACCACAAATCCTCCATCAAGCAATGAGCATTAGTGATGGTATCAACTTCTTGGAACAAACGAAAAAACCATTCATCACTCATGCGATCTGGACGACCATCACTATGAAAAACTATAGTTGGTAGACCATATTTAGCTGCATAGTACGCTTCATAGTACCAAGCTTCTTCATAACTTGAAGTTGTTTTAAGTACCCAGAGTTTATCAGCATGTTCTTGAGCTGCTCGTACTCTAAAGCCTAATTCTTCTTTACCATAGTCGTTACTACGCAAACTTCTGGTCATTCCTACGCGATAACCTCTGTCCGCCCTGTACATTAAGTAAACATAGTAACGCCCAGCTTGTGGAACCATCCTAGCTAGGACAATGTGATGGGGAGTACCTTTAAGTAAATGTTTTCCAGCACGAACACACCAAAGAGAACCAGAAAAGTATCCTTTTTTGATGTGAGTAACTGTACTTGGATAAAGTTGATGTTGACCACTGGGTGCTAAAACTCGATCTCCTACCTTCAAAGTCTCAATTAGTACAGAACCTTCGCAAGTCTTGACTTCAGTTCCTGGTGGAAGGCACTGATCTGCATCACCAACGACAAAAGCTGAGCGATCGCGCCAGTCCCATTCACTTTTTCTCGTTTCCCCGTTCGTTACCAACAGGCGAATCAGATCGTATTGAGTGCGGTTGGTGTCCTGATATTCATCTACAAGGATATGGCGAAACTTGTTGTGCCAGTAACCCAATACCTGCTCGTTTTGCTGAAACAGTCTGACTGGAACCAGAATCAAATCATCAAAGTCGAGGGCGTTATTTTCTGCTAGCCGACTTTGATAAGAATTGTAAACTTCTGCAATCACCCGTCCCCGATAATTTGGTTGCTCTCGCTCGAATTCTTCGGGTGATAAGCTTTGGTTTTTGGCATTACTAATAGCGTAGCGGACAGAACGTGGTTCAAATTTCTTGTCGTCTAGGTTAAGCTGTTTAGTAACGATTTCTTTGACTAGGCTTTGGGCGTCGGATTCGTCAAAGATCGAAAAATTGCGATTCCACCGACGCCCTTTTTCGTCTTGGTATTTTTCAATATCAAAGCGGAGAATGCGAGAAAATAAACTGTGGAAAGTCCCACACCACAAGTCTTTAATGATGGTTCTCCAGACTTGTGACTTCAGCTTTGTCTGGTCGTATTCTGGCAATAAATCAAAACGCTCACCGTATTCTGTCATTGCCAACTGTTCGGTAAATAGCTTCTGAATACGCTCTTTCATCTCCCGTGCAGCTTTGTTGGTAAAGGTTACCGCCAGAATATTTTCTGGATCGACACGGTGTTGCACAATCAGGTTAGCAATACGATAAGTCAGCGCTCGTGTTTTACCGGAACCCGCACCAGCAACAACTAGTAAGGGACCGCAGAAGTGTTCAACGGCGCGGCGTTGACTGGGGTTGAGGTGACTGAGAAAGTCGATGGTTGTGGTCATGGGTGTGAGGAGTGGGTAGGGCTAAGACACAAGCGGCAGATATCAAATTGGGTTACATCGCTATTGATTAGGCTACACTATCCTACCCAAACTCTGTCAATCAAATTAGGTTTATGCGCACAGAGACTCCACGACGATGGCGTATGGCAGCCTGAATTCCTGAATCATGCAGCTAGGATTGCTAAGATTATCGTAATTCTATTTGAGTTGTGAGGATCATTTTTTTAACGAACCGCGAAGACGCAAAGAGCGGTGACGACTCCACACACCTCCCCTTCGGGGTAGGTGTGGGCTTCTTAAGAAATTA
>CAXTSI010000252.1:3915-12946 GCA_964246695.1 uncultured bacterium | reverse complement strand
ACTCCCCACTCCCCACTCCCCACATAAGGTAGTGGATCAACTAGTCCCAATTCGGCAAAAGCAGCGAGACGCAAGCGACAAGAATCACAGACACCGCAAGCTACATCGCCACCAGCATAGCAAGACCAAGTTAGTTCCCAAGGCACTCCCAGTTGATTGCCTAGTTGGATAATTTCGGTCTTTTTCAGGTGAATCAGGGGTGCGACAATGGTAATCGGCTGTCCTTCGCGACCAAGTTTTGTTCCCAAACGGAAAACTTCTTGCATCGCTTGAATATAGTCAGGGCGACAATCAGGATATCCAGAGTAATCTAAGGCGTTGACGCCGATGTAGACACGTTCAGCAGTGATGGTTTCGGCGTAAGCGAGGGCAAAACTTAAAAAGATAGTATTGCGGGCTGGGACATAAGTCACAGGGATATTCTGAGATATTTCATCGAGTGTGTGTTGGGGTAAATCAATGGCGTCGTCTGTGAGAGCCGAACCACCCCACAGCCGCAAGTCGAATACCACCTGATGATGTACCACGCCAGCACATGATGCGATCGCCGCAGCCGACTGCAACTCTCGTCGGTGTCGCTGTTGGTAATCAAAAGAAATAGCGTAACAATCACACCCCAAAGCTAGTGCTTGGTACAAAACTGTGGAAGAGTCTAATCCCCCAGATAATAAAATTACAGCTTTCATCTGTTGTTGAGGATTTTGAATTTTCAACTGCTAAATACTACTTAGCAAAATGCCGTAGACTAGAGCAGAAGTTCATAAAAATATACATTATATTTTGTGTAACATGTGACAAAAGCATGAAGCAGAATTGAACAGACAAAAGAGATTCAGGTAGCGGGAACTCATAACAAACTTTGAAATTCTTCATAATTAGAACCTCTATGTTACCATCTGGATGGTTTTAGACGGTTCGTCACTGGCTATTAAGTATCAAAGCCAAAGATTTCGCGTCTTTAAATTTGGTGGTTGAGGAGAGAATGAGAGTGCAAGATAGCAGCATGTCAGCAGGAGAACAAAATGGTTATGGACATCGCAACCAGCCACGACCGATCCGCATAGGCGTGATCGGAGTTGGTAATATGGGACAACATCACGCTCGTGTACTGAGTTCCATGAAAGACGTTGAACTGGTCGGTGTAGCAGATATTAATGCTGAGCGAGGGCTGGAAACCGCTAGCAAATACAAGGCACTTTTTTTTAAAGATTACTGTGACCTGCTGCCCTATGTGGAGGCGGTTTGCATTGCCGTCCCTACCCGCCTGCATTACGCCGTCGGAATTACATGTCTTTTGGCAGGAATTCATGTTTTAATTGAAAAGCCGATTGCTGCAAGTATTTCTGAGGCGGAATTCCTCGTAAATGCCGCCGCAGAAACTCAGTGTATACTGCAAGTCGGTCACATTGAGCGCTTCAGTCCAGCATTTCAAGAATTGAGCAAAGTGCTGAAAACTGAGCAAGTCCTGGCGCTAGAAGCCCATCGGATGAGTCCTTACTCAGATCGCTCAAATGATGTTTCAGTTGTGCTAGACTTAATGATCCATGACATTGACCTACTTTTGGAATTAGCCGCCTCCCCAGTAGAAAAGTTAACGGCTAGCGGTAGTCGCTCCCTAGATTCTGGTTACTTAGATTATGTAACTGCTACCTTGGGCTTTGCAAATGGCATTGTCGCTACCCTGACTGCCAGCAAAGTCACTCACTGCAAAATTCGCCGCATTGCTGCCCATTGCAAAAACTCATTCACCGAGGCAGATTTTCTCAAGAACGAAATTTTGATTCACCGACAAACCATTGCCAACTCTATGACAGATTATCGGCAGGTACTTTATAGGCAGGATGGTGTGATTGAAAAAGTTTACACCAGTAACACTGACAAGCTGGGAGCAGAGTTAGAACATTTCGTCAACTGTGTGCGCGGTGGTAAGCAACCTTCGGTTGGTGGTGAACAAGCGCTCAAAGCTCTACGATTAGCAAGTTTTATTGAGCAGATGGCTTCTGATGACAGCAGGGTTTTGAATCCATTAGATTGGCAATCTGAACCAAGAGTGCAATCATTGACCTCCACACTTTAGTCAATAGTTAAAGAAAACGGCGAATGGGGAGTGGGGAGTGGGGAATAAGTAGTAACAGGTGAGACGATGACAACCGATTAAATACTTGGAGAATACGGAGTAGGAATTTGTCGCACGATCATCTTTCCCCCTACTCCCCATTCCCTATTCCCTACTCCCCATTCCCCATTCCCTTTCATAGTCTGGGTGGTAAAAACAAGCCAAGCTGCGGTAAAATCTGGCTTAAACTTTGCTACTTTTGCTCTTAAGCAAGAGTCAAATGTAGCAGATATCTCACTAATGCATTCAGTAATTTTCAGCAGATTGATAGCTACTGAGAGTACTAAAAATTACTGATACACGCATTTTTGTCAGATGAGCATGATAACTTGTTAAAGCTAAGGTAAGTACTAGGAGCAAAAATGACAGACCAACCTTCCGCCGCCACCCCAATGAATGCCGCTGCTATACCAATGAATAGAGTGTCAGCATCTACTCCAATAAATGCTACTCCTACTGTGCCAAGCAGCAGTATTTCGGGAAAAAAGATTCTCAGTGTTGATTTAGGTAGAACTTCCACAAAGACTTGTGTTAGCCGCGAACCTAATAATGTAGTATTTGTGTCGTCTAACGTCAAGCAAATGTCAATGGAACAGGTGCGGGGAGGCGTTTTTGAAGTCCGTGCTACAGACCCATTAATGGATCTGTGGCTAGAGTATCAAGGCAGTGGATATGCCGCAGGTCAATTAGCAGCAGATTTTGGCGCAGATCTAGGAGTCGGTCAATCTAAGGTTGCGGATGCACTAGTCAAAGTCTTGGCGTGTGCAGGCTACTTCAAACTCAAAGATGATATCTCAGTTGTACTAGGACTGCCTTACCATTCCCAAGAGCAGTTTGAACGAGAAAAAGCACAGATGATCAGCCAAGTCAGTGGTCCTCATGTGATGAACTTTCGTGGCGAATCCGTGTCTCTCAATATTAACAAGGTTTGGGTCATGCCAGAAGGCTATGGCAGCCTGCTGTGGTGTGAAGCCCAACCAAAGAAAGGAGCCATGGTTCCCGATTTTACGAAAGTATCAGTAGCAATTGTTGATATTGGACACCAAACCACTGATTGCTTAATGGTTGATAACTTTCGCTTTGCAAGAGGGGCTTCTAAAAGCGAGGACTTTGGAATGAGCAAGTTTTATGAACTTGTGGCGGCTGAAATTGACGGTGCGGATAGTCAATCTCTGTCTCTGATTACTGCTGTGAACAAACCCAAAGGCGATCGCTACTACCGTCCTAGAGGTGCTAGCAAGCCCACCAATCTAGACGATTTTCTCCCCAACCTCATAGAAATGTTTTCTCGGGAAATTTGTAGCCGTGTGCTAGCATGGTTGCCAGAGCGCGTTACGGATGTGATTCTTACTGGAGGAGGTGGAGAGTTCTTCTGGGAGGACGTCGAACGTCTGCTTAAAGAAGCAAAAATTAATGCTCACTTAGCCGCACCGTCGCGTCAAGCTAATGCTTTGGGGCAGTATATTTATGGAGAGGCACAATTAGCCTCTGGTCGCGCTCCTAGGGCTTAAAACTAATGTTCCAATGGTCAAAAAAGGTAGTTAAATCCGTTACGTTCGAGCCAGGGGTCGCTGACGAAAGTTTGTTAGCGCTGATTGAAAGCCATTTGGAGAAAGATCCTGAAAGGACTTTTAGTGACCTCTGTAAAGAAGCTTTATGGCAACATTTATGCGTACCGGAGTCTGTACGACCTAGCCCAAAAACGGCAGCAACACCAGCAGTAACACCAAGGGTGGAACAACAAATCGCTGAATTGCAAAGTCAATTAGCTGACCTTGAGGAACGTTTTTTTGCCCAAGAATCTAATCGTTTGGAGATGATGGAACGTCATCTCATGCAACTTAGTCAACAAGTTGCACAACTAGCAATCATGGTTAATCAGGCACCAACCATTTACTCTCCCATAGAATCAACACCAGCACTAGAACTAGTCAATACTACACTTACACCTACTAATGTTGCTACACCTTCTCAAGAGGTTGACCCCGTAATCAGCCGCATTAGTCAGTATCTAGATGATTTCTAGGAAAAAATCTAGGTTTTATTGTTTTGTGCTGCTATTAAACCTCCTTTAGCGGAATTCCTCTAAAGGAGGTTTAATATAAAGTTATAATTTCCCTATTATTACTAGAACTTAGGCATTGACAAAAATAGTCAAGTATGCAGTGGGATGCGTCAGGCTGCGAAGCGCAATATTCATTGTAGGGGCGCGGTTTCCGCGCCCTTACCACTTTCTGAAACGACCGAACTCCGTCATCCACATGATGTTCAATTTGTATAGTGCATAAGTCCTAATTACTAGACAGACTCTTATTTTTTAACTTATTTTAAGTTTTACAACATGCTGTAAGAATTGAAAGCCCTGGCGAATGGAATTCGCGGCTACACAAACAAAGTCCGCCTACGCGGACTAATAGAAAATTAAGGGTTTTGAAACCTGCCCTCGTCTGGTTTTGCAGGGGTGCAGCGGTTTTAACCGCCCATTTGAGGTTAAGTTGACACCAATGAGCAGTGCTGTGCCCCTACAAATACCATGTGCAATCAACCGGATTTGATATAAACTAAAAAAATTGGGTTTCTCCCAGAATTATCACTATGAGTAATACTAGTTTTTGGAAGCTTGCTTACCAGCTTTTTAAACCAGAGGAACCCCTCACCAAGGCTGAAGATCTAAGAGATTTTTACGTTCCGCGATCTAACAGTCCTGTAGAAGATTTAACCACTTTCCTAGAAATGGAAGACGATCCGGCTAAGTTTTTACTAGCAGGTCACAGAGGTAGCGGCAAAACTACCGAACTGCGACGGCTGGAACAACAACTCAATAGCAAATACACAGTAATTTGGATTGATACTGAAACGGCTCTCGATCAGTACAACATTGGCTATGCTGAAGTTGTTGTACTTGTTGGAATCAAAATTTTTGAAGAAGTTATCCAACCTGGGTGGGGCTTAAAAGAAGATTTATTAAACAATTTACTAGAAAGTCTCAAGACCGTAGTTTACCAGGATGAAAACGACGAAAATACTGGACTTGAGGTTCCAGAGATTATCAAAAAGTTAGGTATAATTCTGAAACAAGGTTTAACTAGAAAAGTTACTACAACTCTCAATATTCGTCCACAGCTTAGTAAAATCATTGAACAAGTCAACACAATTATAAAAGTTGCTGAGGAAAAGAACAAGCAAAAGTTATTGGTAATTGTGGACGGTCTTGATCGACACGATCAAGTGACAGCTTTAGAAATGTTTGCTAGCCCACTGCTCACCCAGTTAAGTTGCCACATCATATATTCTATTCCAATTTCACTCAGGTATTCTCCTAGCTTTCGCCAACCGATGGAAAGCTTTCAAAAATGCCTGGATTTAAATAATCCGCCAGTTTTTAACTGCGATGAGAATTTATGTCCTACGACAATCCCTAATCAATCGGGTCGAGATATTCTCACAAGTGTTATTAATAAGCGGTTGGCACGTTTGGGTGATGCTTATAAAGGTTTGTTTAATCCCGATGCGCTAGAAATAATTTGTGAAAAGAGTGGCGGTGTTATGCGTGATTTGGTAAGACTCGCTCGCACTGCATGTGAAGTTTCTTTAAGGAGAAAGTCATTCTCTATAGACTTAATAGACTTAGATGCTGCGCAGGAAGCTGTGCAAGAAGTACGCAGAGAATACAATTTGAGCGACTACCATTTCCCAGAACTGGATAAGATTCACCGCACAGGTCGTCTAACTACTAACACTCATAGCTTGCCTAATAAAGGTGAATTTGTTATTTGCGATGAGCTTTTGCAAAACAAGTTTGTGTTAGGTTACTACAACTCTAGTAGAAAATCCTGGTTTGATGTGAATCCTATTCTTGTTGAAGATTTAAAAGCTTGGCAAGCTACTAATTCTCCACAAAATCCATAAGTAATTGGGCGTAAATAAACACAACTATCTGTTAAGGCTGTTAGTAGTTAGTAGTTAGTTGTTAGTAGGCTGACAGCCTCTTAACAGAACTTAATATAGTTATGCTTTATTGTGCCTACCTACTTAGTTGGTTTTTTCTTGTCAGATAATTAGCAATTCTTCAGCAATGTATATGACTCCTACAGAATCTACCACATATTCGCTGAGCGCAACTGACCAAGCAGAGTTAAATAAGTTGGTTGGCTTCTTAGAATTGTCGAGTGGGACAACGACTATTTTTGCTGTTGCGCCAGGAAGTGGACCGCAGCATCCTGTAGTAGAGCAACTTAAGTTTCTTTTAAGAACCAATAATGAGGATTTTGAAGTACAAAACTTTTTTTACAGTGATAACTCACTACATAATTTTCTCTACAGTTTAGGAGAGACTGACCAACAGACTTCTCAATCTGGGCACAAAGTGGTAATGGCGTTTGGGATTGACCAGTTACCTACTCCTCGCCTTGTACGTGAGATGAAGCAGTTGAATTTGGGCAGAGAGTCTTTATTTGGTCGGGGACTGGTGCTGATTTTTTGGCTGAATAAAGCTGAATTTTTAAACGAGTTTCGTAACCGTGCCCCTGATTTCTGGGATTGGCGAGGTAAGATGGTCACATTTGAGGCAGGTCCAACTCTCAATCGACTGTTTTATCCTTATATAGAGTGGCTGATCGCTGAAAATTCCTATCTCAAAATCAGTGGCGTGATGCAGGTACAGCGCCAAGTTGATATTTTTCTAGATCAAATTTATGTTTCACTGCAAGCAGAACGGCGACAGCAGGTTATAGAAACTTGGGATCGCGAAATAGATTTTTCTACATCCCTAAAAGCTGAACATCGGCAGAAGCTAAGCAAAATCGCCTCTAGCCCTCATGACTTAGATGAGCCATACTATTACGAACCTGCTACACCAGATTTTATACCTATTTCCACCAGCACCAAAACGGTTACACAAAAGGTTGATTTATCTCAGGCAGTGCGAGAAACCCAGTACAGTGTAATTTTAGGCGATCCTGGTGCGGGAAAGACGACGCTACTGCGCTACCTAGCGCTCCATTTTGCCACAGCTAAACGTGACGGGGAGGAGATAGTTCTCGGTGGCGAAGCACAAGAGGAGTTGGGCAAACCCCTATTACCTATTTTCTTTCGCATTGCCGATTATGCAGAGCAACTGGGTAAGCTACCTGACTTAAGTCTGTTGGACTATCTGCTTCAGTCTGAGGTTGAGACGCAAGCAGAGACTGAGGTAGCAGCGTTGCTGTTGGATGCCATGCACCAAGGGCAGTGCTTGATGCTACTCGATGGGTTGGATGAGGTGTTTGACCAACAAAGCCGCAAGCTGATTGTAGAACGGATCAATCAGTTTGTGGATGCTTACTCTGCCAACAAATTTGTGATTACCAGCCGGATTGCAGGATACCGCGATGTGAAGCTGAGCGATCGCTTTCATGAGTTCACCATTCAAGACATGGGAAGCGAACAAGCGGAGAAATTCCTAAACCGCTGGTGTCAGGTGATAGAAAAAGCACAGCAGCCAGATGCTAGCGAGGAGCAATGGCAAAGGGTAGGAGATGCCGAAGCACAAGAGATTTTAGAGGCGATAAAAGACAATGAGGGTGTAAAGCGCTTAACTGCTAACCCACTACTTTTGACGATTCTGGCGTTAATTCACCGCAACGGTTCCCGCCTACCCAATCGTCGTGTAGAACTTTACGCTTTGGCAGTGAAAACTTTGACCGAGGATTGGCAGCTAGGCAAGAAATTGCCCGATGCTTCTAAGGTAATGCTAAAGGAAAATGAGGTAGTAGAACTTTTGGCTCCCCTAGCTTACTGGATGCATGAACAGAAGCCTTCTGGTTTGGTTACTCAGGCGGAAGTTGAGGAAAAGTTAGCAGCGAACCTAGCAGAATTGAATGATGCCGAACCAGAATCAGACTTAGTGCAACAGGCAGTGGAACTGTTTCTGCGGAAGGTACGCGAAACCACAGGTCTATTTGTGGAACGTGCGCCCGGAGTTTATGGCTTCATGCACCTGACCTTTGAGGAGTATTTTGCCGCACGTTACATTGCTGATAATGAGGTGAGCGATATCTTAGAAATCATCCGCTCTCATCTTCATGAACCGCGATGGAATGAACCAATTTTGCTAGCTTTGGGCTATTACGGCATTCATTCCCCCAAACAGGTTAATAAGCTAGTGGAGCAGCTTTTCAGCAATCTTGAGGCTTATGAACCTGCACTTCAAGGTGGTGAAATAAAAATCAAAAATGCGTCATCCCCGGATGCAATTCTCATCTGGTCAGCTTCAAGAAAGCTATTGCTCTTTTAGAGGAGATAACCGCTCAGCAAGACAGTATTCTTAGCCCTTATATAGCTTGGGCACTGGCTACGTGCAATGAGGAAGAAAGCGAATACAAAAAGGCGATTGACTACTATGAGCAATCGTGTGAACAGTTAGCTTCACATCCAGATCAAGCTGCTTTGCTAATTCTCTGGAGAGAGCGAGGGTGGTGCTATCGTTTACACACTCAATATGAGTATGCATTAGAATGTTTTCAGCATATGCTGAGCATATCTCAAGAATTTAAAAGACCGGATCAAGAGGCTAATGCCCTCTACAACATAGCTAGAACTGATCAATCTTGGGGCAAATATGAACAGGCGATCGCCTACTTCCAACAAAGCCGTGACCTCTACGAACAATTGGGTCGCCAGAAGGATGTCGCAAACCAGTGGTACTGGCAGGCTGTTTGCTATCGGGAATGGGGCAAATATGAGCAAGCATTAGAGTGTCAACTCAAAGACTTGGAAATCCGCCAGCAGCTAGATGACCAACCAAACATTGCTCTTGCCAACTATCAGCTAGGTTACATCTATCAAGGGTGGGGTAAATATGAACAGGCGATCGCCTACTTCCAACAAAGCCGTGACCTCTACGAACAATTGGGTCGCCAGAAGGATGTCGCAAAC
>CAXTSI010000252.1:0-3815 GCA_964246695.1 uncultured bacterium | reverse complement strand
CAGCTAGGTTACATCTATCAAGGGTGGGGTAAATATGAACAGGCGATCGCCTACTACCAACAAAGCCGTGACCTCTACGAACAATTAGATCAACAGAAGGATGTAGCTAACCAGTGGAATAACCTGGCTAATTGCTACTTAGATTTAAGTGATTACACGAAGGCGATTGAGTATCACCAGCACAGCCGCGATTTGCACCAACAGCTAGGTCAAGATCAAAGTATGGCTAAGCGTTGTAGACAAATTGGTAATAGCCAACGCTTGTTAGCAAAAGATACCCCAGATAGAACACAAGCCTGTAACTTAATAGCTCAATCTGAGCAAAATATTCGTCATGCCATCCAAATGAATACAGAAGGCGACTATAAAGAAAATTTAGCCTATGATTACATTGCCCTTAGCTTACTCTGGTCAGAAAGCCTGCGCCTGTTGCCTGATGATGACTCGTCACTGCAACAAAAAATTGCCCAATTTATAGAATATTACAACATTGGCTTGGCATATTTAACCGAACTGGGGCGGATAGTGGATCGAGCAGAAGAAACTCTTGACATTGCTCGCGCTTATCTAGAAGTCAACGTTTTAGAAAATCTTGACAAAGCTGAAGAACTAGCCCAAGAATCTCTCCAAGTCTTTCAGGACTACAACCGTCGGAAGCTGGAAGCAGAGGTTCGCAAACTTTTGGGAGAAATATACCTCAGCCGCGCCCAGCTTAATCAGTATAGTTTAGGTACTGCTGCCCAGTTTTTGATTGAGAGCCTGCAAATCTACCAAGAGCTTGACATAAACCAAAAAGCTGCCGAGGTAGAGCAGCTAATGCACTATACGCTTCCCATCCAGGACAGATGAGCGCTGTTCATGCGTCCGGCATAATGACTGGAATGGGTTGATTCTTGTGCTTTCGGTAGACAAGGAAATCACTGTCTAGGGTTAAGACTTCGCTCCTGGGATACAGTTCTGCCATTCGTACCAGACTGGCATCAGCTAAGGAAATGGGAACAGAAAGATATCGAGTTAGTAGGTTGGTAATCGACTCAACTTCCTCATTAAAGTGAAAGGTAACCAGAATTTGCTGACTTTTGAGTAATCCAACTAGAGTTTCTCGCCCATTGCTTACACGTTGCAATAAGAACCATGCAACGGATCGAACTGCTTCACAGGAAAGTAATGGAGGTTGGATTGTGGAAAGTTCTGTCGTTACCCAAGAGAGAAGCGCGATCGCGGCGATCAATTAGCGCTACGAGGGGACCAGTATCAAGGAGGACTTGCTGACGCATTAAGTACCATATCCTTCCATATACTGAAAGGTCTGGTCTGTAGGACTTACGCACTATACGCTCTTGAGCATCATGTGTACGGAATTCGGTCGGTTCATCTCGTAGAATTGACCACATGGTAAGGGCGGGGGTACCCCGCCCCTACGGTAAGGCGGTCTACCCAAATCAATATTGCGCTTTGCAGCCCAACCGTTACCACGGCATCTTTGACTATTTTAGGACTTACGCACGCTCTACGAATTCTTAGCGTTCTTGGCGCCTTCGCGGTTCGATAAATTAAGCTAAAGAGCAATTTTTGCGTAAGTCCTGTATTTCTATCAATGCGTAAGTCCTATATAATAAGGATTAATTAGAATTCAATAATGATTTCATTGAAATATATAGAAAGTTTCTATTCCACCGCATTAGTCTGGTCATAAGACCTCTTTGCTCGGCATTGCTGAATTTGAGGATGAATTGCTCTTTGTACCTTTGCTACGAGTGCGTGAACTTTTCATACAGTTAATCAGCTTGTACCAGAATCGACCAAAACTGTACGCAGGATAATATTGAGTTGGATCGTATGAAAACACTGTTGCTCTACCCCCAATTTCCCCAATCCTTTTGGTCTTACGATCGCGCTATGGAAATGGCAGGACTCAAAGCAGCCATTCCGCCCTTGGGAATTATTACCGTTGCAGCACTCCTACCTAAAGATTGGGAAATCAGATTTTATGACCGCAATGTCAGTCTTGAGACAGAGGCAGATTGGGAGTGGTGTGACCTAGTTATTCTCTCTGCCATGCTAGTGCAGAAACCGGATTTCCATGCCCTAATTCAAAAAGCCGTGCAGTTAGGCAAAAAAGTAGCAGTTGGTGGACCTTACCCCACGTCTGTGCCGCAAGATGCCCTTGACTCTGGAGCACATTACCTGATTCTAGATGAGGGGGAGATGACAGTTCCGCAATTCCTAGAAGCGATCTCTGTTGGCACGCAAGAAGGAATCTTCCGTTCCACAGAGAAGCCGGATGTCACTAAAAGCCCCATGCCCCGCTTTGACCTGCTTCAGCTGGATGCCTACTTCATGATGGCGATTCAGTTTTCTCGCGGTTGTCCCTTCAATTGCGAATTTTGTGACATCATTTCCCTCTACGGTCGCAAACCGCGCACTAAAGAACCGAATCAAACCTTAGCAGAGTTGCAAACTATCTATGATTTAGGCTGGCGGGGGTCACTCTTCATTGTCGATGACAACTTTATTGGGAATCAGCGCAATGTCAAACGCTTCTTACGAGAATTGATTCCTTGGATGAAGCAACACAACTATCCCTTCACCTTCATGACCGAAGCGTCTGTGAATTTAGCAGAAGATCAGGAAATGCTAGATCTGATGGTAGAAGCAGGATTCTATGCTGTCTTTCTCGGCATTGAAACTCCTGACCAAGACAGCCTCGCCGTGACGCGCAAAATGCAAAATACACGCAACCCCCTAGTAGAAGCCTGCCGCAAGATCAACGATGCGGGACTGCTAATCTATGCGGGCTTTATCCTTGGCTTTGATGGAGAACGTTCTGGTGCGGGTGAACGGATTCAAGCCTTTGTTGAACAAACCAATATTCCTCAACCCATGCTAGGCATCCTCCAAGCTTTGCCCAACACTGCCCTCTGGACCCGACTCCAAACAGAGGAACGTTTAATCGAGGGCGTCGGCGTCACGGCTACGGGCGACCAGAATACCCTGATGAATTTCGTTCCTACCCGCCCTATTGCCGAAATTGCTAGAGAGTATGTCGAAGGCTTTTGGACGTTATACGAACCCGCTAACTATCTCAGGCGATGTTTTCAGCAGTGCCTGAATATTGTTCCTCCCCCAAGGCGAAAGCAGACCATGCAACTTCCCTTGGGTAAGGAGTTGCGGCTTGTTGCCCAGTTAATCTGGCATCAGGGCTTACGACGACCTGAAATTCGAGGGCAGTTTTGGCGACAACTATGGACGCTGCTGCTGAAAAAGCCCCAAGTTATCAATATGTATTTAGGACTATGCGCAGCGGGAGAGCATTTTTGGGAGTACCGAGTTTTAGCCAGGGAACGGTTGACTCAACAGCTAGGCTACGACCCATTAGAAGTCTCTGTGCTACCTGACCTTGAATGATACCTTGCTTCCTTTTGTGTCTTCGATAACCAAGAGTAATATTACTGGTTTTTTTAGACATATTTTTTACATTATATTTTATGTAAAAGTACATACAGCATTTGAGAAATTCGTAGGTTTTAAGTCAATACAGTTCAGTTAAGCACCAGGTCAGAAACCCGGTTTCTGAGAGAAACCGGGTTTCTTTGCTCCCACCTATCCTCAACTGAACCGTATTGGGTTTTAAGTAGTTCAACAGAATTAATTACACAATGTCAATCGCTTCGCTCAAATTAAAAATTAAAAATTAAAAATTAAAAATTAAGAACCAGCAAAATAAATCGCGCAGCGTTGCGAGCGAAGCGCGGCAATCTAGGGGAACCTAAAAAAAGGACGCCTTTTTCCTCGCCCAATTCCTCTCCGCTGCG
>CAXTSI010000251.1:0-12951 GCA_964246695.1 uncultured bacterium | reverse complement strand
GGAGTGGGGAGTGGGGAGTGGGGAGTGAGGAGTTATATACAACTAACCACTAACCACTAACAACTAACAACTAACAACTAACCACTACCAACTAACAACTAACCACTAACCACTACCAACTAACAACTAACAACTAACAACTAACAACTAACAACTATCAACTACCAACTCCTACCTTTTTACCCACCGCCGACAATTGTTACTACTTCTAGGCGATCGCCTTGTTGCACTTTTGTTTCCGACCAAAACTGACGGTGTAAAATTTCGCCATTGTACTCCACAGCTACCAAACGGGGATTGAACCCGAGTTGTTGCAGCAAGTCAGGTAAAGGAGTTTGGTTGGGGCAGTTCTTGGTTTCCCCATTGACAACAAACATAATCCGATCAGACATGAGACTTGCCAGGTGGTTGAACACGATTTAGCTGAGAGAGAAGATATTGTGTCACTAAAGTGGGTTGTTCGGCTTGTGTGACACTTCGCACTACTGCCACACGATTTGCTCCGGCGTCAAGTACATCATTTATATTATTAGGATCAATTCCTCCAATAGCAAACCAAGGGATTGGACAATTTTTCGCAGCGTAGCTGACGTATTCTAAACCAGTTGCTGCCTTGCCTGCTTTCGTAGGCGTTTCATAAACTGGTCCCACCCCAACGTAATCTGCACCATCAGCAATTGCCCGTTGCATTTCTCCAGAATTTGTGGTAGACATACCTATTAAGCGCTGAGGACCGAGTAATTGACGGGCAATGGCAATCGGCAGGTCTTGCTGTCCCAGATGCACCCCATCAGCATCTACAGCCATTGCTAAATCCACACGATCGTTGATAATGAAAATGGCGCCGTAGACGTAGCATAGCTGCCGCAACTTTTTTGCTTGTTCTAAGCGGAAAGTATCATCGGCACTTTTGTTGCGATACTGGAGGAGCGTTAATCCGCCTTTGAGCGCAGCTTCCACAATCTCCAACAACTTTTCACTAGGGGAGGTGATAAGATAAAGGCGCGATCGCAACAGTAATTGATGCCGCTGATAACCCATTAAATGACTTTCCAAGCTGTAAACGCGATAGCGCATCTGCTTAAATGCTTTGCCCATGTTTGGGTTGTACAGCTTGCCATATTCTTCTACCACTCGCAAGGCTTCTTGCACTCGGCAGAAGTTAGCTTGTAACAACGATCTAATACTAGTGCGTTGTTCTTCCTGAGGATGGGTTAACTCAGTGCCAGGATCGCCAAGTGTATTCCGCGCTGCCCGCAGTTCAGCAGTATGCCATTTAGCTATTTCTTGCCGCTCATTCTTGCATTCAAGAGCCATTTGGGCATTATGCAAGCCAAAGCGACACCATTCCTCGATAATTCGCAAACCTTCACGTGCGCGATCTAAATTTGCATCTAAAATGCGGTAAACCACTTCCTGTATTTGCTCAGTTTGGCTGTATGGCTCGACCATGACAACAACCCCATTAGTGCTTTCATCGTAACAGCCAGCCCCGTTCATATTCGCAACGATTTTCCCATCTCTATTGATTTTTTACCAAATTACTTTGTATCAAAAATAGCCAATATGTTCGACGCATGAGTAATTTTATCGACATGTCAGTGGATTGCAGAGTATAAAAAGTTATCTTTGGTTGAAGGAGTGCATAAAAGGTGTTTAACCCTCACGTTTTCTCTAAGTCTTGTAAGACAAATGTTCCATCTGCAAAAATCATAGCTCAAGGTGACAAACTATATCTATTTTGTGAAGTAGCAATGCGATCGGCATCTCATTGTGCAGTTCCGTTTTTCAATGTTGGCATGGGAGTAACAAGTATAGTGTTACTTAGCACAAGCTTTAATGCAAGTATGGCACAGACTATCTTAGCATCACCAGGGCAAGTCGGAGTCATAGCCATATCCCAGGTTAACACACTTTTTGTCAACCCGAGTGTCGGAGATGACAAGGTAGGTAATGGTACTGAAGCTACTCCTTTAAAAACGATTACCCAAGCGCTGCGACTAGCCAGGTCCAACACTGTAATTATGCTCTCAAAAGGTACATACAGTACCGAAACGGGAGAGACATTTCCCCTGATGCTTAAACCGGATGTTTCAATTCAAGGACACCAAGGTAGCAAAGGTCGTGATGTTGTGATCCAAGGAGGTGGTGAATACCTCAGTCGGACATTTGGCGGTAAAAACGTCACAATTATTGGTGCAAACTCTGCCGGATTGACTGGGGTAACGGTAACAAATACCAACCCCCGTGGTTACGGTTTGTGGATTGAGTACAGTAGTCCAGTCATCGGGGAGAATACTTTTACTGGCAGTACCCAAGATGGTATTGCCGTTACTGGTAACGGTCAACCCTCTATTCACAAGAATTACTTTTATCGTAATGGAGCCAATGGGATCACACTGAGCGGCAATTCCCGTGCACTGGTGCGAGAAAATGTGTTTCAA
This sequence comes from uncultured bacterium, assembly GCA_964246695.1. Lineage (GTDB taxonomy): Bacteria > Cyanobacteriota > Cyanobacteriia > Cyanobacteriales > Nostocaceae > Stigonema. The sequence goes on along the minus strand of CAXTSI010000251.1, from coordinate 10,507 downwards.
GAAACGGGCTTTGGCGTCAATATTGCTCAAAATGCCGAGCCGACGGTGGTAGGGAATCAGATCAAAGGTAACAGATTTGGCATTGTGGTGCAAGCTCATGCCCACCCAATTTTACGGAGTAATTTAATTCAAGACAGCAAAGAAGATGGGTTGGTAGCGATCGCCCAAGCAATACCAGATTTGGGCAGCGCGTCTGAACCAGGCGCAAATGAGTTTCGCAACAACACTCGCTATGACATTAATGCCAGCGCTGCCCAAATTATGATTACTGCTTATGGCAATACCCTTAAAAGCATCAATGGCAAAGTAGATACAAAGAGTACAGCTACACTAGCCCAAAATTCCCCCCCTGCTGCTATGCCCGATTCCACGCTTGCTGCTAATCAGCGTATAGCAACGGTCCCTAGCAACAACATTTCGCAAAATAACAGTGCTTCTAAGCAATTAGACACTCAACTACTGCCACTGCAACCCCCTAGAGTACCAGTTTCCCTGACTGCTGTCAATACTCAGCTATCTACCGACCGTGCCGGGTTTGCTCCTCCTAATAGCTTGACAGAGTATAGCAGTCAACCTTCAAGAGCAAAACGTACCAACATGCGGCAAGTTACCCCAACTGCAAAGACAACAGCACAAGATCAAAATACACCACAGTTGAATTATGTGCAAGTGAGTCCTAATACTATTGAGTTTACCGCTCCCCATGCAGTCAAGCCACAACGATCGGCATCAGTACAAAGAGCAAACACTCAGAAGCAATCATTGCCAGTCCCCTCAGCACCTGTACCAATCAGCACTCAAGAGCAATCATTGCCAGTGCTGTCAGCACCTGTACCAAGAGTCAGTTCTCAAGAGCAATCATTGCCAGTCCCCTCAGCACCAGTACCAAGAGTCAGCACTCAAGAGCCATCATTGCCAGTGCTGTCAGCACCAGTACCAAGAGTCAGCTTTCAAGAGCAATCATTCCCAGTCCCCTCAGCACCTGTATCAAGAGTCAGTTCTCAAGAGCAATCATTCCCAGTCCCCTCAGCACCTGTACCAATCAGCACTCAAGGGCAACCATTGCCAGTACTAGAAGCTGTTCCCGTTGGCAATACAACTCTTTTACCTGTTCCCAATTCCAATCTCCCTAAGGGTAATACTAGCAATATGCGAAAAGTGCCCGGTACTCAAACGGCAACTGTAGGGTATGGCTCCGGTTCAACGCAATTAGCAATGAGTGCTGCGCAAATTGATTTACGTTTCCGAGTCGTAGTAGAAACAGGAACTGAAAAGCAGCAGCAGATAGTAAAATCCCTTGCTCCTGGTGCTTTTCGTACTGTCTGGCGCGGTCGAGAAGTGATGCAAGTAGGAGTTTTTAGCAGCCGCTATAATGCCGAGAATATGGTGAGAATACTGAATCAAAACGGTTTAAAATCTGTGGTTGACCCAATAAATTGACACTGGTAAAATGTAAACCTCATTTAACGAAATCGCAGTGCCCCTTCTTCAACGCAGTAAGAAGGGGATATGACGAAGTGCAATCGCAAATAATAGAGCATATGACTCAAGCCTTACCAAAACTAGTAACATTTGACGAGTTTATTGCTTGGTATCCGGAAAATTCGGAGTGTCGTTACGAATTACATAATGGAGTGATTGTTGAAATGCCACCACCTACGGGCGATCATGAAGAAGTTATAGGTTTTTTAGCTGCACAACTAACACTTGAATTTACGCGATTACAACTGTCTTACTTTATACCAAAAACTGCGTTCGTAAGAATGCCTGAAAATAAATCGGGGTATGAACCAGATATAGTAATAATCAATCGCCAGAATCTTGTAAATGAACCACTATGGAAAAAGCAATCTACTCTTACCCAATTCGCTTCAATTCCGTTAGCAATTGAAGTAGTTAGTACCAACTGGCGTGATGATTATGCTCATAAGCTTATAGATTACGAAGCTTTGGGTATTCCTGAGTACTGGATTGTAGATTACCTAGCTTTAGGCGGTAAACGATTTATTGGCAATCCCAAACAACCTACCATCTCACTTTATTCATTGGTTGAGGGTGAGTACCAGGTCACTCAGTTTCGGGGTGGCGATCGTATCCAGTCCCCAACGTTCCCAGAGTTAAACTTGACTGCTCAACAGATTTTTAGTGCTGGGAGTTGATACGATGCATCGCAAGGTGCGATCGCAAAATCCCAATCTTCGCTCTTGCGTGAGCTTCAAGGGAGAATTACGAGCAGGAGATAGCGACTTGACAATAGCTTTAAGTTTTGCGCTGAGGTCAAAAAATTGATTTTAATTATCCGACAGCGTGCAACTCGTAAACAATTAGAAGAAATGTTACAAGAGTGGGGAGTTTTTATTAAAATAGCAGTTGACATTGAGCGTGAAATATTAGCAGGAGGAAGTAATAAACACTATCAATGCGAACAAGAATTACTCGAAGATGGAAGCAGACAACGGGACATTTGGGGATCAGATTGGAACCCATACGAGCAAACAATCTTTTTTGAATCGATCATAAATATTCGCCCCAGTGAAAATAACCGTAATATGGAGATACAATCAAAAGAAATAAGAAACCGAGTTACTGAGATCACTGTGCGATTGTTAGGAGGATTAGATGCCTAGCTGGAGTGAGATGAAAGCAGAATTTTTAAATGATAGCCATCCCAGACAGTTAGGGGAACTTGCATCATGTTTAGCGCGGATCAAAGCGTGGTGTGGTGAACCCAAGTCGGCTCGCAATGCTGTTCCTATTATAATTGCCGAGGGCTTATTTTATTTGTCGCTTTTGATGGAAATTGACGGACAAACTCCAGAATTTACTCAATTACATCAATTATTGCAAGATTGGCAAACACGCTGGTCAATAATTTACCCTTCACCAACCGAAATGACAAACATCTCTACAATCTCCGCAACTTGGAGCGATCGTATTCTAGACATGTCAGGTTTACTTGCTAAAGAAACGGAAAATGTCTAGAATACGGTATAAAAGAGATTGTTGTCGCTAAGGTCTGGTCCAGATCGGCAAGATTTGGCGCTATCTTAGATCTGATCTGGTTCATGGGAGCGGTAAAGGATGAGCCAACAACAGGACGCTGCGATCACCTATGCCTTGCGACTTGCAGTAGAGCAACACGAGGGAAACCTAAACTTAGGACCAGTTAACCACGACTCCCATAGCGACTTTTGGCAAATTCAGTTAATCACAGATGACGATATACACCTAATTTATGAGGTTTGCGGGATGAATCAGTAAAATACTGGTATCTCTCTATACTTTAAAATCCCTCTCCCAACTGTACGCCCCAGACACACCCCTATTGAGTATCCATCTTGCTCTCAACCACATACTGAGTAGAGTCCGGAACACGATCAAGAAAATGATACCCCGTCAATCCTGACAATGTCTTCACATCCAGTCATGGTTTATCCCTTGCTCCCAACGGCACATTAACAGCAATTACACGAGTATTTGCGGTTACACCAGCACTCTTATGGTCTAACACTACAACCAAGTCAGGGTGCGCTAGGAACAGCAATTACAAATACTTCTGCTCAAATTTTGTCTATAATCCACAGATTACCAACTTTTTCAATGCGTAAGTCCTAAAATTTTTCGCTTTCGACATAAATCGGCACTTGACATTTTTGGCTAGTATATTTAACTTATTAGTTAATTAACCGTGTGGTTTAATACAGATGTCTGCCGATCCATTGAGCGTTACCTTTGCCGCCCTTGCCGATCCCACCCGGCGTGCGATCCTGGCTCACCTTGCGTTGGGTGAGGCTTCGGTCACTGAGTTAGCCAAGCCCTTCAAGATGAGCCTTCCGGCAATCTCCAAGCATCTCAAGGTACTGGAGCGTGCCGGACTGATCGCACGGGGTCGGGAGGCGCAGTGGCGACCCTGCAAGCTCAACGCGGAATCGCTCAAGGACGTTGATGACTGGCTCGAACAATATCGCCAATTCTGGGAGGAAAGCCTTGATCGGCTGGATGATTACCTGCACAAATTACAAACTGAGGAGAAACAGAATGAGCAACAAAAATAATTCCACTGATGCTCAAGACGATCGCGAGATCGTCATTACCCGCGTTTTCAATGCGCCTCGCGAACTGGTGTTCAAGGTGTGGACCGATCCGAAACACATGGAGCAGTGGTGGGGTCCAAAAGGCTTTACGACCACAGTGAGCGAGATGGACTTTCGACCGGGCGGCACTTGGCGATTTGTCATGCGCGGACCCGATGGTACTGAGTATCCGATTAGCGGTGTCTTTCGCGAAGTCGTACCGCCCGAACGGATCGTCACCAGTGATAAATTTGATGAGGGCTTTGAACAGGTCGTAAAGGCAGATCTGCCGCGCGGAATGGTAGTGACGACCCTTTTCGAGGACTTGGGCGACAAGACCCGCCTCACCCTTCGGATTCTGCACGCCACTGCCGAGGATCGCCGCAAGCATGAAGAGATGGGAGTCATCGCGGGATGGAACTCAAGCTTTGAATGCCTGGATGAGCATTTGGCGAAAATGGTTGAGAAGAGTGTCTCGAAATCGACCTCAAAGCCATAAACAATCTATCTTACAAGTTTTCGGAGATGTTTAATGGATATCTCCGAAATCTGTAAATTTTGTGGGAAGCGTTGAAAGAGTAATTGGGCAACGATAAATAAAACTTTATTGATGTTCTGAATGGTACTAGCTTGATGATAACGACCTAATTATCATGTCAGTTCCCTTATCAGCAATCATCATGGTTGCTGCTGCCGTATTTGCGGTTATTGACAGCGGAAACACGTTCGAGTCGATTACACGCAGTCCGGATGTACCGCGTACCCTAAGTAAGGAATTACCAAACTAGTCGCGGGAACAAAGACCACTCCTCCTTTTGATGGGCTGTACTTTGTTGACATTGACAACTTTATTGGCAACGCCCGGATAATCTGCTATTTTCACGCCAGTTCCTAAGTTCTGCATTCCATACCATCAACCAACTCATAGCGCTTATCCGTGCCATCATCGTAGCTTAAGTACTCCTCAAAGGTAAGTTTTATCGGTGTTTTAGTCAAGTCGCTTCGCTCCAATTAAAAATTAAAAATTAAACCTCAGAGAAGACAGCTAATACCCATTACCGATTACCAACCATATCGTAAGTAATTAGCCGAACTTGATATCATAGGAATCTGTGCAAGCGATCCGCAATGACTATTAACTATTTTCATCAGCTTTTTCTTGAGCATAATTGTGGCGCGGCTTGTCGTTAGACATGGCTTTGAGTTTTGATGTGAAGGAATCTGAGCGATCGCCCCTTTGTGGAGTGAATTGCCCAATCGGAGGATGATTGGTGGCAGGGGGGAGAAGTTTTTGCTGTTGATCGGGGATTGATTGTGAAGACGCAGGCAGTTGCAAACGCTGTGACGCAGTTTGGAATCCCCAGATACTGCGCGCTTCTGGCGAGGAGGATTTTGATCCATTAACGTCCCCTTCACTCCTCTCCACTTGATAGTCACCTGGATGCGAAGTCAGTGTTTCCTCACCTTTCAATACCTTTTTTTGCCCATTCGCCAAAGTCGTGGGTAATGACGCAGAATTTCTCAGTTCCTGGACATCCGTGTTTTTCTTAACAGGGGGTAGGGTTGGTGCTGATTGTAAAGTTAAGCTTTCTGGAAATTTGTTGCAAATCAGGCGTTCAAATTCCATGTTGAAATGAAAAATAGCCTGTCCTCGCCGCCGCCAAAAAGCTAATATTTGCTGCACCGAAATCGCTTTGTACCGACCTTGATACAATGCTTCAATCACAGCCAAGTGTAGCCAACCAACTGAGTATTGCTTTTGCCAAATGTCAACTAGCTCACTAGGACTATAGCCACTGAGGTCAAAGCTATAGTGAATTAATAAAGCTCTTGCCAAGTCGGCAGAGGAGTTCGGAACTGGTGTGAACATTGGGCTTTCGGCTTCAGGCAATAAGCATAAATTCTGCTTCCATCCCATATAGCCTACCGTGCTTTTAACTACAGTTTGTTTTTTTAAATGTTTTTCAATCTAAATTTTTTCCGGTCAAAGGGAAAACAATATAGGGGGAATTAATTGCTGGTGTTCTTCCCGTTGCGACTAACGCCTGATAAACCATTGCTGCCACTTCTCCTCGTGTTGCTTCTCGATAAGGCTGCAGAAGCTTGGGATCTGGATAATTGACAACAATTCTTTGTTGTGTAGCAGTAGCGACTGCTGTGCGGACAGAGTCGGGGATGGTAAGAAAGTCGCTGTAGCCGAGTAAGGCATTGGGATTCACCGCAGACAGGGCAAGTCCATTAACTAGGGATACGAGTACCTGTAGCCTGAGTACATTTTGCTCGGGGCGGAAGGTGCGATCGCTTTTTCCGCCGACAAAACCGCTTCGAGCTGCAATTTGGATGGCGCTGTAAGCCCAATAATCCTTCGGTACGTCGATAAAATCAGGTGCTAGGCTTTTGGGAATTGGGTTAAAGGCATCTGCCACGAAAGCAGAGTAATCAGCGCGAGTCATGGGTTTATCTGGCTTGTAGCTACCATCGTTAAAACCACGAGTTAAATTCATACTCACTAATGCTCTAATAAATGGTTCTGCCCAGTGTCCCGTGAGGTCGGTGAAATCAGGAACATTGACGGGATTGACAATGTAGGGACAGACAATTGCTTTTTCTTTGCCGATTGCTACCAATGCCTGATAAATTAATGCCGCTACCTCGGCGCGAGTTATATCCCTAAGTGGTTCTAATTTTTCGGTTTGCGGGTAGTTCACAACTAGCAGTTTTTCAGTTGCTACTGCTACAGCATTGATGGCGTCATTGGGAATTTGGTCGCGATCGCGGTACACACTCAAAACATTTGGATTGCCCCCACTCAGTTTTAATCCATTCACCATCGAGACAATTGCTTGAATCTTGGTTAAGTTTTTCGCTGCTCGAAACGTCCCATCCGGAAATCCGTTAAGAAAATTCATACTAACGGCACGTTCGATGGCTGATGCTGCCCAAAAGTCTGGGTTGACATCTGTAAAGTTGTGTATCTGATTGCCAGCAGGTAACTGAAAAACTGACGTAACTACAGCAGCATATTCAGCGCGAGTCATGGGGGCTTCAGGAGCAAAGGTGCGATCGCGCCTGCCGCCGATCAAAGCTTTACTCACTAATGCTTCCACAAAAGCCCTTGCCCAATGCCCAGCCAGATCGTCCAAACTAGATCTCACCAACATCAGATTTTGTGTGTCTTTTTTTACATCTATAAATTCTACCAAACCTAATACATGGCTAACACTCAAGTTGTTGCCTGCAGAAACTACTTTAATTGAAGTAGTATTTTGCACATCAAACTTTTCATTGTCGCGAAAAATGTTACCAGCACTTTCTTGAGTGCTGCCAAAGTCAGGGACAGCGTTACCGTTAATCAACAGTCCGCCTTGTGTATTTTTTTCGATGAGATTATGACGCAATACAGGTCGTGCTTCTCGTGACAGAGCGATCGCTGTACGGTTTTCTGAGAGTTTGTTGTTTGCTACTATTGGAGCAGCCAAGTCACTAATTGCTATACCCAAAACATTTTTTTGCAAAACATTTCGTAGCACTTCCCCTTTGCTACTACGTGCCATGACTAACCCTCCGGCAGCATTTTTAACAAACGTATTGTCCAAAATTGCTGGTTTAGCAGTACCGCAAACAAACACACCTTCCCGACCACAGTTAATAAAAGTGTTGTTAGCTAAGGTGGGTGCAGTTGATTCTATCCAGACACCAGTACCTTTTGCCGTTGCATTCGTGACCGTCACACCCATCAGTTGGGCATCATTTAGTAATAGCAATGTAATATTTTGCACACCAAAACCCGGGCTTTGATACTTACCACTACCTGAAATCACGATACCTTGACCTTTAGTTGCTTCATTACCCACCACCATCACCCCTGCGGGAATGACTAACGGAAATACCTCATTGCTAGCAGTGCTATAAGTTCCAGATGCTAGCTGAATAATTTTGGCTGTGGTGGTTCCTCGTAAGGCGCGGGTGAGAGTTTTATAAGGGTATGACCGTGACCCAGTATTGGCATCATTTCCCACCACAGGGTTGACATAGAGTGTGGCAACGAGGCTAGAGTTCACCATTGGTTATTGAGCGGCAAATGTGTGAATTATGACAATCATAAATAACTTTATAATTGTCTTCTCACAAGGGGAAGCCCAGCAAGTTGTGCTACAAGCCAGACTTGACCGAAAATACTCTTGCTGTAAGATAAAACGCGAGTCAAAGCTTCAGCCAAATAAGATCTCACTTACATTCGATTTAGCAATGAACGTAGAGGAGTTTTTTCAGCAGCTAAATGAAATGCGATCGCACCGACGGGCGATAATGCCGTTACACAGTGAATCACTACCAGAGCAGCTTGAAGAAGTTTTCGAGGAGATCAGGATCGCCTTTGAAGAACTGAAAGTAGCTCAAGAGCAACTTTACCAGCAGAATGAGGAGTTGCGCCAGAAGAACGAGGAGCTAGAAACTGCACGTAGGCTTTTGGAATCTGAAAGCCGACGTTATCAAGAACTGTTTAACGAAGCACCAGATGGCTACTTAGTCACTGATTTAGAAGGGACGATTCAGGAAGCTAACCGTGCCACCTTAACGCTGCTCAACGTCTCGCAACGATTCATCATCGGAAAATCGGTGTTCAACTTCATTGTCGAGCAAGAGCGTTCAGTCTTTCAATCCAAACTCATTCAGCCACGTCAAGGGGATTGGGTGCGGGAGTGGGAAGTGCGCCTTTTTCCCAATCGCCTTCCGCCCATTGACGTTGCTGTCACGGTAGCTGTCGTCCGTAACCAGGAATACAAGCCAATTGCTCTGCGCTGGCTGCTGCGCGACATTACAGAGCGCAAACGTGCCGAAAAACAACAGCTGCACAATGCGTTTCACGACGTGCTCACAGGCTTGCCGAACCGAGCTTTGTTTATGAGCCGTTTGGAACGAGCAGTCTCGGTCAGCAAACAGCACGAAAATTATCTGTTTGCTGTACTTTTTCTTGACTTAGATCGCTTTAAGGTGATCAATGACAGCCTTGGACATATTTTTGGCGACCAGTTGCTGAGCGCTATTGCTTTGAGACTATATTCTGTGTTACATTCAAGGGCTACCTTAGCTGATATCTTGCACCATTCTCAACAAGACCTAAAAAACCGGGTTTCTCAACCAAAGATTAAGGGTTTGACCATTAGTCATTCTCAAGAAACCCGGTTTTTCACCCAGGTGCAAGATGTGAGTTAGCCAGACTTGGAGGAGACGAGTTCACAATCTTGCTAGAGGAACTCAAAGACATCAGCGAAGCACTCCAGGTGACCGAACGGATACAATCGCAACTGAGATTGCCCTTTCTGATTGACTCTCAAGAAATATTTACCACAGCGAGTATTGGAATCGCCAGTAGTATCATAGGTTATGACCGACCGGAAGACATTTTACGTGACGCTGACATCGCCATGTATCGTGCCAAGAGCTTGGGCGGAGGGCGCTACGAGATGTTTAACACAGATATGCATGTTCAGGCAGTGGCACGTTTGCAGTTGGAAACGGCTTTGCGCCAAGCCCTTTGCCGTTCGGAGTTGAGGATTCACTACCAGCCCATTGTATCATTGCAAACAGGCTTGATTCATGGTTTTGAAGCTCTAGTCCGCTGGCAGCATCCACAATTAGGTCTTCTATCGCCATCTGAATTTATCGAAGTAGCCCAAGAAACTGAGATCAGCATCTCTATCGACCGATTGGTACTTGCTGCTGCTTGTCGCCAGACACATCAGTGGCAAAAGCAATATCCCTCACACCCGCCCAAGACAATCAGCGTTAATATTTCTAGCTGGGAGTTTGCACACCCCGACCTCATAGAACATATATACCAAGTCCTTAAGGAAACCAACTTGGATGCACACAGTTTAAACTTGGAACTTACGGAAAGCGTAATTATAGAAAACAGCTTATCGGCAACTCAAAGGCTTGAGCAATTGAAACAGTTAGGAATTCAGTTATCCATCGATGACTTCGGTACGGGCTATTCATCATTAAGTCGTCTCCACCACTTTCCGATTAATATGTTGAAGCTCGATCGCTCCTTCATTAGTAGGATGGGTTTTGAACGGGGAAATCTAGAAATTGTTGAGATGTTAGTGACACTTGCCCAAAAACTAGGTGTGGAGGTGACAGCGGAAGGGGTGGAAACAGTTGAGCAACTCGAAAAGCTGAGAGAGTTGAAATGTGAATATGGGCAGGGATATTTTTTCTCCCCACCATTAGAAACTTCCGCAGCCGAGGCGCTGATTTGGTCTCAGGCAAAATGGTAATGGCTAATGGCTAATGGCTAATGGCTAATGGCTTTTAACAATTAGCAATTAGCAATTAACAATTAGCAATCAGCAATTAGCAATTAGCAATTAGCAATCAGCAATTAGCAATTAGCAATTAGCAATTAGCAATTAGCAATTAGCAATTAGCAA